>JANRLG010000203.1:0-7931 GCA_033762835.1 Thermoanaerobaculia bacterium | reverse complement strand
CATGCGGCAGGATCTTGCGCCGCAGCTCGGCGGCCGTGACGGTAGCGGTGCCGAGGCTGGCGTTATTCCGGCGGTCGCCGCCCAAGCGGTACTCGAGATCCGGGAAGCCCTTGGCACCCTTGTGGAACTTGGTCACGAGGTCGTTCGTGGCGCGCGAGCGGTTGGTCGAGGCGAGGGTCCGCTGGCCGAGCAGGAAGCCGGTCGGCGTGCCGGAGCTTCCCGGGCTCAGGCCCTCGAAACAGAACTCCTGGCGTGCCGTTCCCTTCGAACCCTCGGTGACTTCCTGGAAGTCGTAACGGCCCAGGAGCCAAGGAATCGAGGACGGATTGGCCCCATCGGCGCCGAATCCGGTGGCGTTGTGACTGCCCGTGGGGAGGTAGTGGGTCTTCGAGTCCACCGACACGTTGACCAAACCCGGGTCGAACTGGGCGCCGAAGTTACTCCACAGCTTCGAGGTGCGGTAGTGGCCGAAGCGGTCGAAGTCCGATAGCTCGGTGGCCTTGTAGGTGTAGCCGTCGTCGAGATAGACCTCGACGTTGCCGGCCAGCCGGTAGCCGATATTGGAGCAGCTGCCGTCGTCGAGGTTGCAGTCCGGAAAGCTCGCCTCGTAGCGGACGTAACGGGCGCGCTCCGGCTCACAACCGGAATGGCGGGCCGGGTCGCCGAAGTACGGTGGGCTCGGGGCAGCGTCGCGGTCCTCGATCGGGCAGCGGAAAACGACCTGCGAGAGGAAGTAGTCGATGTCGTTCACCACGAAGGGGTTGACCAGACCCGGAACGTTGGGGTCGACGTAACCTCCGGGGCCGATCTTTCGCCGAGTGAAGGGTTGGCCGTATTCCTCGTGATTCCAGGCTTCTCCCTCGAGGGGTGGCGCGAAGTCGGAGGCCCAGACGCTGAAATAGTTCTCGGTTCGCGTCACGAGGCTGTTGCCGAGCATTTCGTACTGGAGGTGGACCAAGTGCAGCCAAGGATCGAAGGGGCCGGTGCAGTTGGGCGTGTCCCAGTCGTAGGCGCCGGCCGTGGGGGAGTAATCCCAGCGGGCGATCGGAGCCGAATCGCCGATGGCGTTCTTGTACGAGCGCAGACTCACCCCGGGGGAGCTCGAGAGGGCGTTGACGGCCGCGTGAGGGCCTGGCCCACCGCCACCGCCGCCGGGCGGACGGCAATAACTCACGCCCATGAAGTAGTCACCGTAGCCGTACTCCACGATGCCTCCGGTGGGCAGCTTCAGGGTTTCCAGGCGCCCGCCGACTCGCGAGCAGGGATACTCGGGATTGACGTCGGTGTTGGTGTCGTCCGGCACGTAGGTGAAGTGGTAGTCCCAGCGGTCGCCGCTCCCGAGGGTCTGGGTCACCGCGGTGAGCTGGCTGACTCGCCATTCCTGAGTGAGGAAGCTGGTGGCCATGCAGGTCGGAGCCAGCATCTCGAGGCCGTAGTCGAACTCGAAGGTGACCGGACCGTTCGGCCCCTCCATCACGATCTTGTCGATGCGCTCGCGATCCCGCCCATCGTTGTTGTTGGTGTCTTCGGGGTCGGGTTCGAAGGTCACGACGGTGGTGCGCGGGTTGTTGGGTTCGGACGCCACGGCGTTGTCCTGGATCGTCCACCGCGCGGCACCGTTGCTCCCGACGTCATAGGCGACGATGATCTCGTTGCCGAAGCGGTCGAAGATCCGGTTCGGCCGCCAGATTCCGTTGCCGGTGTGCTCGAAGGTCTGGCGGTGGCCGTTGGGGAACTCGACCTGGGGTCCGTTGGCCGTGGTCGAGAGCCGCAGGAAGGAACCATCGGTCGAATAGCAGGAGCCGGCGAGGGTCGCCGCCGAGCAGTTCGTGGCGCTGTTATGGCCGGCGTACAGGGCGCCGGAGAACTTGTGCGCGGCGCCGTCCGGGCCCACGTAGACCCAGCTCAGCTCGTCGTTGGTCGGCGGAAGGACGTTCTGCGGCGTGCCGTGAGGCTGGTTCGGCCCCGTGGCCGGTTCCAGCAACTCGCCCAGCGAAACCCGCCAGCCGAGCCCGGCGTTGTTGAGGTCCGCCGGGTGGCCTTCGCTCACCGTGTCGGGTCCGCTCGAGTCGCCGAGGCCGAACCAGGTGGGAGCGCCGGTCCAGATGATCGAGTAGTTGGTGAAGTCCCAGGGCTGGGAGTTGTAGGTCAGCGTCAGCCCGAAATCGAAGTCGGGCCCAACCGGGTAACGCGGTCCGATCGGCAGCTGCACGATCAGGTTGCCGTTGAAGGCGTTGACGCTGTCGAAGTCGCCGAAATCGTAGACCTTGCCGGGCACGAAGCCGCGGGCGTTGGAGGCGTCGGTGCCGGCCCAGCCGAGCGGGGCGAAGCACGCGAGCGCGAGCAGAGTGAGAAGTTTGCGCATGGTCCTACCTCGCCTCATTGGCACAGTGGGCAGTGGATGGAGATCTGGACGACCGCCGTGGCGGTGCCGCCGCGGCCGTCCCCGATGGTGTAGCTGAACTTGTCGACGTCCCCCGCGGTCTGCAGGATGAGCTGGTAGCGGATGGCGCCGCTCGGGAGAATCGTCACGTTGCCCGATTGGGGTTTCTCGACCGCGGTGACGGTGAGTGCATCGCCGTCCGGGTCGTAGTCGTTGAGGAGCACCGGAATGTCGATCGTCAGGCCGCCGTCTTCGGTCACGACCGCGAGGTCGCCCGTGGCCACCGGGGGCCGGTTGAGCACGATGACGGACACCGTGCCGGTGGCTTGATTGCCGTCCGGGTCCTGCACGGTGTAGGTGAAGGTGTCGGCACCGACGAAGCCCAGATCCGGGGCGTAGGTGACCCGCTTGCCGTCGGGGAAGAGCGTGGCTGTACCGTTCGCTGGATCGGAGACCGCGACGGCGCGCAACACGGTGTCGTGCGGATCCGTGTCCCCCGCGATGACGTCCACCGTGGCCGAGCTGCCGGCGGTGACGGTGATCGTCTCCGGGTCCGGAATCGGCCGCGAGGGGATGATCTTGATTGCTACCCGGGCTTGCGAGTAAGTGCCGTTCCAGCCGATCGCGTAGGAGAACCAGTCGACGCCGGTGAAGTTGGCCGGGGCGCGGTAGGTGTAGCTGCCGAGGCCGAACACGTGGGTGAAGACTCCGTAGCGGGGCGCACCGAGCAGGTTGTGCTCCGGCGTCGCGGTGGGCGGCGCCGGTGGGGCGAGGTTCCAGTAGTCGTTGGCGGTGAACGAACCCCAGTTGATGGGCGTCACCTTCCCCTCGATGGCGGTGAGTAGATCGCTACGGGCAAAGATGCCGGAGGCCGGTGGGGCCACGAAGTCGATCGTGGCGGCGCCGCTTGAGACCAGGTTGTCGTTCCCTTTGATCTGGTAGTTCAGCACGTTGGAGCCGAGCCCGGTGCCGCTCTGAAGGATCACGGCGCCCTCGTAGTTCTTGGCCGAGAAGGCCCCCGACGTAGCGGGATCGGGAAGCACGAAGCTGACCGATCCCGAGCCCGCCTCGGTGATCGAGGTGGCGAAGCGCAGTTGGTCACCGAGGTCCGGCTGGGACCGGCCGCGCCGGAAGTCCGCGAAGTGGTAGACGGTCGTTGCCGTCGTGGGGTTGGGATTCTCGGGCGTGGCCGGGTCCAAGAGGCGGAGGTGTTTGAGCTCATCCGGCCGCGCCTCGGTGGCGTCGGCGGCGTTCGGATTCCCCGTTTCGGTGATGTGGACCGTGATCAACGCCGAGTCGTAACTCGAGTTGTTGAAGAGCGAGTAGTAGAACGTGGCCGAGTCGACACGGGTGTTGCGGGGCACGTACCAGAACCCGTCGGGTCGGTCGGTGCCGGGAGAGCAGCAGAAGTCGAGGGCGCCGTGGCTCGGGGTGGTAAAGGCCAGCAGGTGGACCTTGGCCGTGGTTTGGCCCTGGGTCAGTGCGCTGTAGGGAATATAAAGCGGCACCCCCTCGGGCGTCGTAAAGGTTCTGTCCACTGCATCGACGACCTCGTTGACGATCGCGATCGTCACCGTGGCGGGCGCCGAAGTCGCCTGGCCGTCGGACAAGGTGTAAGTGAAGCTATCGCTCGCCCCCGGCTGGGTATTCCAGTAGAGATATCCCCCTGGTATCGGCGTCAGGATGCCGAGGGACGGCTGGGAGGTCGCGACGATCGAGATCTCGTCGCCGTCGGGGTCCGAGTCGTTGGCCAGCAGTTGGACGGTGCCCACGGCGAGGGTGCCGCTGCGTGCGACGGAGGCCGAGTCGTTACCTGCGACGGGGGGCCGATTGGAGTTCATCGACAGGAACGTGACCTGGGCCAGGCTCGAACCCTCGCAGCCCTCGTCGTCGCAGGCCCAGACCTTGTAGTACCGGGTCTGGCCGAGCGGCGGAGCCGACGGCAGGTCTTCGAGATGGCCGGTCGAGTTCGCGTTCAACAGCTCGACCAACGTGGTCGAGCCGAGGTCGTCGGCGTCGGCGGCGGTAGTTCCGCCGTGGATCTCGTAGCGGGACTCCCAGTTCGGGAGATCCAGCCACTGGAAGCTCACCTGGGCAGCCCCGGTCTGCACGAGAGACAAGCCACTCGGCCCATCCCGGGGAACCACGAAGGGGCCTTCTCGAATGTCGATCCAGCCGGGTACGGAAGCCTGCCCGTGTTCATCCACGACCCGGTAGGAGATCTGCGTCGGCACCGTTCCGTTGTAGATCCAAGTGCAGAAGGCCGGTCCAGGGACCAGTTGGCCATGGCCTTGGAGTACCTGGCAAACGAGAGGATCACCATCGACGTCGGAGGCGTAGGCCAGCAGATCGAGGAACAAGGGAGCCGGCGGTTCGCCGGCGGTGGGCAAGGAGAAGTTTCGGACCGCGGGCACGACCGGGGGCGCGGCACCGAGGGGGCTCGCCAAGGCGGCGAGGGTTCCCAGTAGAAGCTTGGCCCGCAGTGGCCTGGATTTCAGGGGGTGAAGCCAGTTCGTCATGTTCGACATCTCCTCGGGACCGCCAAGAAGTGACGGCTCCCTCGAAGGGTCTGGCGACGCAGCGAAGCGAAGCTGATCACCGACGGGTCGCCGGCAGCTGGGCCGCCCCTGTTAGAATTCCCGCCAGTGAACTGATTCACAGGGGCCGGCGACGGACCCCGACGACTTCTCGAACGAGAAGGAGGACGTGATGGACGCTCCATGGAGGGCGCGGATCAGCGTATTTGTGCTGGTCTTTTTCGCGCTCGCGGCGGGCCCGGTGCTCGCGCAGACTCAGGTCGGCAATCTGTACGGAACGGTGGTGGACGAGCAAGCAGCCGCGTTGCCCGGGGTGACGGTGACGGTCTCCGGGATCGGCGCACCCCAAATCCAGATCACCAATGCCGAAGGGCAAGTTCGGTTCCTCGGTCTCTCCCCGGGCGAGTACGTGGTGAAAGCCCAACTCGAGGGCTTCTCGACGGTCGACGTCCCGAACGTGGTCATCGGGCTGGGGCGCAACACGAGCCTCGAGATCAAGTTGTCGGCCGCCATCGAGGAGACCATCACGGTCACCAGCGAAGCGGCACTCGTGGACGAGCGGGCCACCACGCGCGGCACCTCGCTCTCCGCGGCCTCCTTGGACAGCGTACCGACGGCCCGCGACCCGTGGTCGCTGCTCACCCTCGCGCCCGGTGTCCAGGTCGACCGCATCAACGTCGGCGGCAACGAAAGCGGCCAGCAGTCGGCCTTCCTGGGCCCCGGCTCGGCGGGCACCGAGAACGTCTTCGCGGTCGACGGCGTCGTGCTGACGGACATGGCTGCCGTGGGCGCCTCCGCCACCTACTTCGACTTCGGCGCCTTCGAGGAGGTCCAGCTGACCGTCTCGGCGGCGGACGTGAGCGTGGCCACGGCCGGCGTGACGGTCAACCAGGTGACCAAACGCGGCACCAACGATTGGCGCATCGAGGGCCGCTACCTGCGCACCGACGGCGAATTCCAGTCCGAGCCCACGGTGTCCAACGGCAACAAGATCGACTCGGTCGAAGAGTACGGCGCCAACGTCGGCGGCCCGCTGGTGCGCGACCGGCTGTGGATCTGGGGTTCCTACGGTGAGAGCGACATCAACAACCTGGCTCCGGCCCCCACGGGCAGCGGCCGGCTGCTCGACCGCACCCAGCTCGAGGACTTCAACACCAAGTTGAACTTCCAAGCCACGCCCCGGACTTCCGGCGTGCTCCACTATTGGACCAACGACAAGCTCAAGTTCGGCCGCGTGTTCACCTTCCTGGGCAACCCCCAGGTCGAGTCCACCCACGACCAAACGACCCCCTCGGACATTTGGAAGGTCGAGGTCACCCAGCTCTTGGGCAGCGACATGGTGGTGACCGGGCTGTATTCGCGCGACGACGGTGCTTTCACGTTGACGCCCAAGGGTGGCCTCGATGCCGACGTCTTCACCGACGGCAACAACATCCTGCAAGGCTCGAGCTTCAACTTCGCCCAGGACGCCATCATCGAGCAAGGTCGGGTGGACGCCAACCTTCACGCCGCCACCGACAACTCGGATCACGACCTCAAATTCGGTATCGGTTTCCGCGAGCAGGAGAACACCTCCGGCACCACCTGGCCGCGGGGCAAAAACGTGTTCTTCCTGGACGGCGAAACCGCCCTGGTGCGTTTCAATCGCAGTCGCCAGTTGGCGGTCAAGACCGAGTACGACTCCGCCTGGGTGCAGGACACGATTTCCCTCGACCGTTGGACGCTGACCGCCGGCCTGCGCTACGACAAGCAGAGCGGTGAGAATCTGGCCAGCGTCTCGCCGGCCAACAACCAGGCCCAGGGCCTCATCCCCGAGCTGCGTTTCCCCGGTAACGACGCCGGCGGATTCGAATGGGAAACCGTGGTACCGCGCCTCTCGGCGAGCTACGCCATCGGTGAAAACCGCGAGACCCTGGCGCGTGCCACCTTCTCGCAGTATGCCCAGCAGTTGAGCCAAGGGCGCATCAGCTTCGTCAATCCGGCGGGCGGCTACTCCTACGCCTACTTCTACTTCACCGACGCCAACGGCAACCTGGTGCTCGATCCGAACGAAACCGACAGCCTGTACTTCGGTTACACCTCGGGCATCGACCCCAGCAACCCGTCGTCGCTGGTCAGCGTCAACGTCAACGACCCGAACCTCGATCCCGCCATCACCGACGAGATCACCCTCGGACTCGAGCACTCGTTCAGCGGCAACTTCGCCATGGGCGTGACGGCTACTTGGCGCAACACGTCGGACGTCATCGAGTCGCGCGGTTTGGTCACGGACGCCTCCGGGGCGACGCGCCCGTGGACCCGGGCCGATTTCGAGATCAAAGGCACCGCCGGCGGCGCCGCGGGCGTGACCTTACCCAACGGCGAGGTCCGTAGAGTTCCGGTCTGGGGCTTGAAGGACGGCATCGAACCGGTCTTCGGCTCCTTGGTCACCAACGGCGACAGCGATCACGAGTACCTCGGGGTCTCGGCCAACTTCACCAAGCGGCTCAACAACCGGTGGTCCGCCCGCGGCCACTTCACGCTGAGCGACTGGAACTGGAACATCGGACCCGATTCGCTGCTCCACGACGATCCGACCAACACCACCGGCGACGGCCTCAGCGCGGGCGGCGACGGCGACATCTACACCGAGTCATCGAACGGTGCCAAGAGCGACGTCTTCGTAGGCTCGAACTGGTCGTTCAATTTGAACGGCATGTACCAAGTGGCCCCGGACAAACCCTGGGGCTTCAACGTCGCGGCCAGCGTCACCGGTCGCGAGGGTTACTCGACGCCGCCGGTCTTCCGTCAGGGTCGCGGCAGCTTGGGACGGGTACTCGTCGAGCTGTCCAACAACGTCGACGAGTTCCGCCACGACGACGTCATCTTGCTCGACGCCCGGATCGAAAAGGAGTTCCACACCGGCGACCTGACCTGGCTGGTGGGCATCGACGGCTTCAACCTGACGAACGAAGACTACGTTCTTCAGCGCGACCGCCGGTTCGATCTCGGCAACGCCAACAACATCCGCG
>JANRLG010000202.1:0-8105 GCA_033762835.1 Thermoanaerobaculia bacterium | reverse complement strand
CATCTACGCCAGCAAGGGCGAAAACGCCCGCGCCCTCGAGTGTCTCGAGGTGGCCAAGGAGAAGGACCCGGAGAATCCGGCCCACCACCAGCTCCACGGTCAGATCCTCTACCGCCGCAAGGAGTTCGAGGGCGCCGCCCGGGAGTTCGCCCGCGCCCTCCACTTGAACCCCTTCGATCGCGAGACGGCCTCGCTGTTGGGCCAAGCGCACCACGAGCTCAAGCGTTACGAAGACGCCCTGCGCGCCTCGGTCCACGCCTTCCTGCTGCTGCCCGAGGCGGACCGCACCGGCGCCGATCGCCTGCGGCGCCGCATCCGCACGCTGAAACAGCTGCTCGGCTGGGGCCGGCGCGAGATCGCCGGCGTCTTCCACGAGCGCCAGGAGCAACTGCACACGGCCTTCGACCGCCTCGAGTGGCACCGCGAGCGTTTCCGTGAAGAAGAAGGCCTGGGCGCCGAGGTGGCGGCAGCGGTGAGCCCCCAAACCGAGGCGGCGCTCACCGGCCGCATCGATCTCGCCGCGCGGTTGCGCAAGCTGCCGATCCTCTCGCCGCTGACCGACGAGCAGGTGTTCCGGCTCACCCGGGCGGTGAGCATCGAGACCCATGAAGCGGGCAGCGTGCTGTTCGAGCACAAGACTCCCGGGCGGGACCTGTACGTGCTCGAAGAGGGCAAGATCGTCATCCAGCGGCCGACCCACTATGGCCTCTTCACGCTCGGCACGATCCCGGTGGGCGAGCTCTTCGGCGAGGTCAACTTCCTCTCGCTCCTCGAGCGCTCGGCGGACGCCGTCGCGGGCACCACCTGCCGGTTGTTACGTTTCGACGCCGACGAGCTCGACAGCCTGATCGAGGGCGACTCGGAGCTCGCCGTCCAGCTCTACTGGACGTTCTGGCGCAGCCTGGCCAAGAAGCTGCGGGCCACGAACGAGCAACTGAAGAGCTTTTTTGCGAGCGAAAACCAATCCGAGAACTTCCTCGCCCTGCGCCACGCCCACCCCACGGTAGCGGACCGCGTCAAGGTCGAACAAAGCGACAAGATCCGCCTGTTCCGCGAGCAAGGCCTCTCGCGCAGCGAGCTCATGACCCTCGCCGCCTTCTCGAAGGAGAAGCGTTTCGCCGCGGGCGCCTCGATCTTCCAAGAAGGCGACGAAGGCACCGAGATGTACGTCATCGTCGAAGGCCGGGCACGCATCTCGAAGTTCATCCCCGGCGCCGGCGAAGAAGCCCTCGCCATCCTCGAACGCGGCGAGTTCTTCGGCGAAATGGCCCTGATCGACGGCCAACCCCGCTCCGCCGACGCCCGCGCCCACTCCGGCCCCCTGACCTGCCTCGCCCTCGATCAGGAGACGGTCAAAGAAGTCCTCGAGATGGACCCCCGCGCCAGCCTCGAATTCCTCCAACTCCTCTGCCGCCTCATCACCCACCGCCTCCGCGAGATCGACGAGAAAGTCATCGGCTGGCGGATCCTGGCGGGCGAGCCGGGGGAGACGCGGACGGCTTAGGTTCCTCCGCCCCCCTCACCGCTCCAACCAATCCAAAATGTGCCCCCAGAACCACGCCGGGGCGTTCCGGGCGTGGAAGATGTCGGCGTGGCCAACGTCCGAGCGGCGGCCGGCGGGGGGGAGGCGGGTGACGAGGACGGCGGCGGTGTCGCGGCTGGCAAGTTGCTGCACGGTGTAGCCGCCGAAGGCGCCGAAGCCACCGCCAGCGCCGACGTAGAGGATGGGGACGCGGATGGCGCGCAGGCGGTCGTCCCAGGGAACGTTCGGGGCCTCGGGGCCGTCGCAGGTGGCAGCGTCGCCCTCGGCGAGCTCGCGCAGGGGTTGCCACGGGGAAGCGGCGGCGAGGAAGGCGAGGAAGGTGCCCTCGTCGGTGTAGGAGAGACCGTCCGGCAGGCCGCTTTCGGTCCAGATCCCACCGTGGAAGTGGTAGTCGGGCACCGGGGCCAGCCCGGGCGGGAAGAAGCTGAAGGTGGCGATGCCCACGAGCAGTGCCGCTTGGCGGTTGGTCAGGCCGGCGAAGATGCCGGACGGCGCGTCGGGGGCCGCGAGGGCGAAGGCGCCCAGGGCGCCCGCCAACTGACCGAGGGACTCGCCCTGTTCGCCGTTCGCGATGCGCGCGGCCGTGGCGGCGTACCGCTGGCAGGCAGCGGCGCGCAACTCCGGCCGGTCGGTCTTGACGTAGATGTCGACCGGGATGAACGCGCTGATGTGCCGGTTGCGCGGCGCGAGGCGGGTTTCCTTGGCGAGGGCGGCGTAACCGACCTGCCCGCCGCGGCTCCAGCCGAGCACGGGCAAGGGCTTGGCGCCTTGGCCGGTCAGGCCACGCACGGCCCGGGCGGTGGCCACGGCGGTCCGCAGATCTTCGGCATCCTGGTCGACCCCCCAATCCGCTAGAAACGACAGATCCGCGGTCGCCTGGGGCACCCGGGTCCAGCGGAAGTCGATGCCCCAGACATCGACCCCTTCCTCGGCGAGGAAGATCGGCAGGCCACGGTCACCGGTCGGGAGAAACGCAGCGCGGAAGTTCCAGACGTCGCCATGGGCCAACAGGAGTGCCTTGCTGCCGGGATCGGGCTCGTAGGGCTCCGACTCGCGCACGACGCGGTGGATCCCGATGACGTCGAACTCGCCGGGGCCGACGTCGAGCGTGAAGAAGTACTCGGCGATGCCGGGAAGAAGCTCGCGGCGCTCGAGCTCGGAGCAGCGGGGGCAGGCGCGATCCACGGCGCCGGCCATGGGCAAGCGCTCCGCAAAAGCCGGGCTGGCTAGGGCGAGCAAGAGGAGGACGAGGAGGCGACGACTCATGGCGTGATCTCCCGCGAAGGTGTTTTCTTGGAAGGTTAGCATGGGCACGCGGGTGAAAACACCGGGCTCAGCCTCGGTCCCTGATCAAAAGCGGGGGCGCTTTCGAGCATTCCTGGATGAAGGGCACCGGATGGTTCGGCCGCCCTTTCTCGACAGGAGTCTTCACTATGAACCGACGTCGTTTCCGGTTCGCCGCCCCCGCTCTCGGTTTCGCCCTCGCCCTCGCGAGCGTCGCCCGGCCGGTGGGTGCCGTGCCCACCAGCCCGATTTCGATCGACCCCACCAACCCCCAATACTTCCTCTACGACAACCAGACCATCGCTCTCGTCGGCACCTCGGCGGAGTACCTGTGCCACGTGATCCAGCCCGATCGCGTCGGCTACTACTGCACCTTCGCCGACTATCCGGCCTTCCTGGCCGACTTGCAGGCTCGCGGCCTCAACAAGATGCGCCTCTGGCTCGGCCTCAACCACAGCCCTGGGCGCGAGCCCAACCGCCCCGGGTTCCCCTACGACCTCGAACAGCCCTTCGCCTACAACTCGACGACCGGCTTGTGGGATTGGGACAACTTCAGCCAGAAGTACTTCAACGCCGTTTTCGACGTGATCCAAACCGCCGCGAACGCGGGGGTCATCGTCGAGGTGGTGCTCTTCGACCCCTGGAGTGGGGATTGGACCAAGGGCCCGTGGCACCCGTCGCGGAACAACCGGGGCAAAGGCTTCACTTCGCGCAACAAGTTCGTCACCGGAACGGTCTCCGGAGCCGATCTCGAGGCGCAGAACAAACAGCTCGAGTTCGTCGATCGCATCGCCACCGCGCTCAACCCACTGCACAACTTTTACTGGGAGATCGCCAACGAGCCGGATCTGATCAGCTCGGGCAGCTCGCTCCCGATCAGCGCCATCACGGACTGGCACGACAAGGTCATCCAACGGTTGCGCGCCAAGGAGGCGACCCTGCCCAACGGCCACCATTTGATCGCCGTCAACTACCACACCAACGCCGCCCTGGCGACGGTTCGCGACAACACCTATCCCCTGTCCGTGCCGCACATCGGCCTGGTCAGCGGCCACTACGTCGCGGTTTCGGACTACGGCACGGGCAGCTCGCAGGTCCGCAACGGGGCGATCGAACTCGAAAACAACTGGCAGATCGGCCCGTCGGCCAGCCTCGCCAAGGCCTTCGGTTTCAACGAGACGCGGATCTCGCCGTTCCAGACCACCCTGCGCAGCATGCGCGCCGAGGCCTGGGAGTTCCTGCTCAAGGAAGGTGGCTCCTACGACCATTACGGCTACGACTGGCAAAGCGCGAGCGCGGGAAACTACCGCACCCAGCTCGGCAAACTCGCGACTTTCCTGCGCGGCCTCGACCTGCGGAACATGGCCCGGCCCACGGGGGCAACGCCCTTCTGGGTTTCGGGCCTCGGCACCTACGGCGCAGGCAACAAGTACTGGGCGGCCATGCAGAAGGTGCGGCACCAGTACGTGCTCTACGTCCACCACTCGGTGATCGACTTCACTCTGCCGGGTGACCCGGCGGTCACCCAGTTCGCCAAGTACACCCCGGTTGCCGGGAGCTTTTCGGAGAACCTGAACGTCAATCTCGGCAGCATCGCGGGTACCTTCGATGCCGAGTGGATCGATCCGGCGACCGGAAACGTCCTGTCCTCGGTGCTCGGCATCGCTTGGAACCCCGCCACGATGACCTCGGTCAACCTGGTCTCGCCGACCTACGCCTTCGACATCGCCCTGCGGGTCAAACGCCGGGTCTGACGATTCGCGCGCCGGCGATGTCCGTTTTCGGTACGAGTTTTCCGCCATTCGGGGAGGAGGGATCACCCCCTCCCCGTTTTCCGGGAGTCCGAGACCATGAAACGCCTCTGCTCGTTCGTCCTGTTCCTCCTTGCGACCGCAGTCACCGCCCGGGCGCTGCCGCCCCTGACCGTCCGCGTGCACGACCTGAACAGCACGGGCGATGCCGCCATCGGTCTGAACCCGCGCTCGGGCTTGGTGTTCAACAATCAGCTGTTCTTCGTCGGGGGCACCACCAACGACCGTGAGCTCTGGGTGTCGAACCTCGCCGGCACCAGCCTCTTCCTCGACATCGTGCCCGGCACCTTGGGCTCGAACCCGTCGACGCCGACGCCGGCCGGCGCGGACTTCTTCTTCGCCGCCGAGGACGCCGATCACGGACGGGAACTGTGGGTGAGCGACGGCACGGTTCCGGGCACGAGCCGCTTGACCGACCTCAACACGGGCACCTTCGACGCCAGCCCGACCAACTTCGTGGTGCTGCCCGACGCGCTGCTCTTCCGCGCCACCGACGACGGCTCGAACTTCACCCTCTGGCGTACCGACCTGACGACGCTCGCGACCACCGAGGTGCGCGCGGACATTCCGCTCGGAACCAAGATGGTGGTGGTGGCCGGCGAGGCCTTCTTCATCGCGCCCAACACCGATGGCCGCGAGGAGATCTGGCGCAGCGACGGCTCACCCACGGGCACGGTGGTCATTACCGACACCAACTGTGTGCGCATGGGCGAGCTGGTGTCCGCCGACGACCGAGCCTTCTTCACCTGTGACCGCGATCTCTACGTCACCGACGGCAGTGCCCCGGGAACCCTCCTGTTGCGCCACTTCGACAGCTCCCCCCCGACGACTCTTACGGTCACGCGCACGATCGCCTCCCACGGGGCTCGCCAGGTGTACTTCGCGGCTTCCGACGATACGGTCTCGAGCCAGAACATCGAGTTGTGGGTCACCGACGGCACCGTGGCCGGCACCGTCCCCATGCCGGAGATCGTGCCGGGAACGGGCAGCTCGCGCCCCACGAGTTTCTTCGCGGACCAAGGGGAGCTGCTGTTCAGCGCCGACGACGGCACCGGCGACCGCGAGCTGTACTGGACGGCCGGCGGTGCCATCTCCGGCACGGCGCTCAATACCTGCGGCAGCGGCAGCCCGGCCAACTACCAGCGGCACGGTACTTTCGTCTACTTCTCGGGCTGCGACTGCGCGGCGGGTTGCGAGCTGTTCCGAACCAACCGCTCGGCGGCCGGCACCACCTTGATCGAGGACATCGAGCCCGGGGTGGCGTCGAGCGCGGTCCTTCCCCTCGCATCGACGGGCGTCGGGTTGGTCTTCTCCGCCACGGAATCCGGGGTCGGCCCCGAGCTCTGGCGCAGCAACGGCACGGCCGCCGGCACTCTGCGCCTGACTAATTTCGAGGGGCCGGACTCGACCCCTACCGGACTGATCACGACCGATCAGGGCGTGCGTTTCGGGGCCAGCCATTTGGCCGGCAACGAACCCTGGCAAGCCGCCGCCCACCAGCCGGCGGCCTTCGAGATCGCGGATCTGGTGCCGGGGACCTTGGGCTCGAACGCGTTTCGCTTCGGCGGCGCGACGAACTCGGAAGGTGTCACGGTGTTCGTGGGCAGCTCGACCGGCGGCTTCAACCTCGACACCGTGTGGCGCACTGACGGTACGGCACCGGGCACCTTCGCCCTGATGAACCTCGAGCCCAGCACGTCCGCCAGCGAATTCACGGCGGTCGGGCGGATCGTCTTCTTCCGGGCCGAGGATTCGGTCGCCGGCAGCGAGCCCTGGCGCACGGACGGCACGGTGGCCGGCACTTATCGCCTACTCGACATCCAGCCGGGCAGCGCGGACTCCTCCCCGAACCAGTTCGCCGCTGGAGGTGGGTTCGTCTACTTCTCGGCCACCGACCCCACCTTCGGCAACGAGCTGTGGCGCTCGGACGGCTCGAGCCCAGGCACCACCCGGATCACCGACATCTCGCCGGGGACGGGGAGCGCCTTCCCCAGCGACATCACCATCGTGGGCAGCACCGTGTTCTTCGCGGCCTCGAGCCCTACGACGGGCTTCGACCTCTGGAAGTGGGAAGGCGGGGTCACAACCGCGCTCGAGATTTTCCCCGGGGCCACGAGCTCCAACCCCGACAACCTGGTGGCCTGGGGCAACGGCATCGGACTCGTCGTCACCAACCAGAGCTTCGAAACCGAATTGTGGAAGAGCGACGGCACCCCCGCAGGCACCATTCAGGTGGTTTCGGCTCCGACCCGCGGCGGCTCCGGGGAGTACTTCACCCTGGGTGCCACCGCCGCCGGGCTCGTCTACTTGAACGACTTGGCGGTGGGGTATGACCTGCTGGTCGCGAGCGGCGTACCGGGGCAAACCACTTTCCTCGCCCACTTCGACGAGCTCCTGGCCTCGCCGAGTTTAGTCGAGCGAGTTTTGCTCGACGGCGTGCTCTATTTCGGAGCCGAGGTCATCGCGACCGGTGGCGAAGAGCTGTGGCGAACGGACGGCACCCCCGCGGGCACCGAGGTGCTCGACCTCATCCCCGGGCCGCTGTCGTCGACCCCCCAGTACCTGCGCACGGCGGCCGGGCGTCTGTACTTCGCCGCCAACGATCTGGCCCACGGTCGCGAGTTGTACGAGTTGTTGACGGTGCCGCTCTTCAGCGATGCCTTCGAATCGGGTACGACGGGGGCGTGGGACTCGGTGCTGCCTTAGCCCATCGGCCGAACTGAAGCTCGGCCGCTACCCATAGAAAACAAATGACTTCCGCAGTAGCGGCCGGCCTTCAGGCGTAGCAAAAACCGCCACCAGGTCTGAAGAGACATCATGTAAGTCATTCATATTGGAGGGCTTACATGGTCCTTGGTCGTGGTCTCGATCGCCCCGATTTCGAGCGCTGGGTGCGATTTTGGGGACATCGGGCGTTTTCGTTCGCTGTCGTCCGTTGAAGTCCAGGGAAGGACCGGCGGGGTAGGCGAGGCCGGGCTCCTGCCGCTCGGCCCCTCCCTCCCGGGGCCGCCCGTGCCCTGCTTCCCCCAGCCTTCGGCGCCCCTCCCGGTCGTGGTGTTTGGATCGCCGCCGGCCGGGCCGGCATTTCACCCCGCCCGATCTTCGGCCCTCCGGATTCGATTCTGCGGGGGCGCGGGTGGTCGTCCAGGCCGAGCCCTTCGGGTCGCGCCGAAGACGGCGCGAGCTTGGACGCCGCACCCTCTCCGCCCCCGGGGTTGCGCTGCGTTTCGAGGAGGGCCGAAGGAAGTCCCCTCGGACCCGGGAGGGGGAGAGCGCGGACGTTGAGGCGTTCCCCCGCCGGTCCTCGGCGCCAGTGAGCCGGCTGAGCGTTCGAGGCCGCCCCAGCTGCCCGCCCAGCTCTTCTTCCGGCTACCACCAGCGCCACCGAAGCCGCCGCCGCTGCCCCCTCCCACCCGTTCCCGAGGGCCAGCCCGTCCCCGCGTTACCCCGCTCTTCGACACCCAACG
>JANRLG010000201.1:0-48640 GCA_033762835.1 Thermoanaerobaculia bacterium | reverse complement strand
TGGCGCCGCGGGTGGCCCAGGCGAGGTGGTCGGCTAGTAGGCGGGGCGAAAACAGGCGGGCGATCATGGTGTGGGCGACCCAAGTGGCGGCGGCTTCGGCGGGCGGCAGGGGCCGCAGGATGGGTTCGGGGGCTTCGCCGTCGAGCAGCACGACGGCGGCGAGCGGCAGGGTTTCGCCTTCCCGGGCGCGGCGGTGCGCGGGGGCGAGTTTGAGCTGCGGGAAGCCGCCGAGGCCGCGAACGGTGCCGTCGGCGGCGATTTCGACGGGTAGCAGGTCGTCCGCGAAGCTCTGCCAACTCGTTCCGGCGGAGCCCGCGAGCGTCGACTTGCCGGCTCCCGAGGCGCCGACGAAGACCAGCAACCGCCCCGCCACCTCGACCGCCCCGGCGTGGAGCGCAAAAACGCCCCGCTGCGCCAGGGCGAGCAGCAGCGGTGGCCCGAGCAGTACGTGCTCGAGCCAGCGGTCGGCAGCTGCCTCGGGCGGCACGAGGACTTCGATCACGCCCGCGGTCAAATCCATGCCGAGCACCGTGTGATCCACTTCGAGCCAGGCGCGATCGCCATCCCACCAAATCCCCAAGAACACCCGCCCGCCGCCGAGGAAAACCTCGCCGAAAAAAGTCGCTCGGCCGGCGCGGGGCACGAACGGGGGGAGCGGCGGGAACGGCGCGGCGGGAATCGGGTGCGTGGCCAGCTCGACCAGGGGGCGATCGACCGCCAGCGGCTGGCCCAGCAAACGGGTGCCGTGGCCGGCGGTCGCACCGGAGCCGAGGCGCAGGAAAACGGTCAGGGCGCTCCCGGCAGGCCGATCCGCACCCGCATCAGGCTCGGCCGGAACGTGGTCGTGAAGAAGGGAAAGGCGGCATTGGCGATGTAGAGGTGGAGTCGATCCGTGCCACGGCGGCCGAAGGTGGCCGCGGTGGGGCCGTCGAGACCGTCGGCGGCGGTCAGCAGAGTTTCGAACTCGCCGTTCGGGAAGATGCGCAGCAGGCGGTTGAACGGGTCTGTCGTGCAGTAGAGGTTGCCGAGCACGTCGAAGGCGAAGTCGTCGCAACCGAGGTCGTCCGGCAGCGCGGCGTGGACTCGGAGCGCTCCCGGCGAGCCGTCGGGCCGCAGACGGACGGCGAGCACGGTGCCCTGGTCAGAGTTCGACGTGTAGAGCTCGCCGCGGAAGATCTGGAGCCCGTTCGGCCCCGGAAACGGCGCCGCCGGGGCGGGCTTCAGGAGCGGGTGGTCGAGCCACACCTCGGCCGGTCCGCCGGCCCGCGGCACACGCCACAGGAGGCCCGCCGAGTCGGCGACGAAGATCCACTGGCGCCACACCACGATGCCGTTCGGCAGCGCCGTCGCAGGCAGGTTGGTGATGAGCTCGGTCGTGCCGTCGGGCTGAACGCGCCAAACGCCCCGGTCGGCCACGTTGCAGGAGGCCACGGAAACGACCACACTGCCGGAGGGCTCGAAGGCCAGGGCGCCCTGAATGGCGAGGAAGCCGAAGCACGGCGTCAGCGGCGCGCCGATGGGCAAGAAGGCGAGCGTCGTCTGGCTGCCGTCCGGTGCCACCTTGCGGATCTCGCCGGTCAAGGCCAAGCTGATCAGGAAGTTGCCGTCGCGATCGAGGACCACTCCCTCGGGCGTTTCGAGGGCGCCGGGGGAAAACAGCGCGACGGTCTCGGCCGGCCCCAGGGCCGGCAGGTGCGGCGGTCGGGCGGCGAGCGGAGCGGCGGCGAAGGCGAGGGCACAGGCGAGGGCCGAGACTTTGGATGACATGGAAATCCTCCTTGATCTCGAAGTGAGTGCCGGGAGGCAAAGGGGGACTCTGCAGTCCCGCGCTCAGCGCGCCCGCCAGACGTCCCAGATCCGCGGTCCGGCCTCGGCGTCCGGAATCGGGCAGCCCGCGGCCTTCAGAGCCAGCTTGATCTGACCGTGGTGGTAGCCGTCGTGGAAGATCAAGAACTGGATCAGCTGGATCGGGTGCGCGAAGTCGCAATCGAGCCCCCGGCCGGCGGCGATCCTCCCCTGGACCGCCTCGCGCACCCGCCGGCCGCTCTCCTCGAGACTCGCCACGATCCGCTCGGCGTCCTCCTCCATCTGCCACTCCTCCGCCGGCACCTCCCCCGCCCACTCCGGTGCGTTTTCGAACACCGACACCATGCGCTCGTGGTGAAGGTGCAGGAACATCTGCGCCACGGTGGGGCTCCCCGCCATCGCCCGGGCCGTCAGCGCCCCCTCCGGAATCAAGCGCACCAAGTGGATCAAGGCGGTGTTGCCGCGCTCCCAAGCGTCGAGCACGGCAGCGAGGAGGCCGGCAGGGGAGGGATTCAGCACCGACAGATACGCCCGCCAGGGGCCGACGTCTTCGGTCGAGCGCCGCGCCAGGACCCGGCTGATCTGGGCCAGGTGGTTGAGGTCGTGGACGGCCCAGGTGGCGAGCAGTTCGCCGAGGGTCACGGTGCCGAGCTCGGGGTGGCGACCGATTTGAGCGAGTTGGGCGGCGGTCAGGTGCCAGCCGCGGATGGTGTCGAGGTTGCTGCGCCGCAGCTCGGCGAAGCGGTCGAGCAGGTCGTCGAGCGGCCAGCCGGCAAAACGCTGGAGCTGAGTGAAGCGGTCGAAGGGCTCGAAGGGGCGGGTCTCGCCGTGTTCGAGCACGATGCGAGCGCGCGGCACCCAGTCCGTTTCCTCACCGTGGACGAGGTGCCCCACGACCTCGTGGGCGCTCCACGTGTCCGGGTTCTCACGCCAGCCGAGCGCGGCTTCCGCCGTACCGCGCAGCAGAGCGTCGAGCACCCCCGGAGTGCGGCCGAGCTGATCGAGGGTCGCCGTCAGGTCGAATCCCATGGGTCAGCCGGCGGCGTCGTAGGCCGTCTTGATCCAGCCGAGAAGCTCGCCATCGACTTCCTCGGGGCTGGAGAGCCGGACCTTGAAATTGCACATGCCGCCGGGCGGCAACTCCTGGAGGCGATCGGTGGCGGTCAGCGTCTTCGAGTTGATGCCGACCTCGACCTGGGTCTTGGTCGCCGGGCCGATCATGGCGAACTGCTTCTTGCGCCGGTAGCTGACGTAGGTCTTCTTCGGCGCTTCCTCGAAGTCCCCGAAGGTCCGGAGTTCGGCCAGCAGGCGATCGTGAATCCCCCGCAGGGCGGCCTTGGGACCGTCGTAGAGCCCGTCGACTACCTGCTCCCCCGACTGCCCGGCGGCCGCCGCGGCGCTCTGGCCGTCGGACTTGAGGACCGTGTGCACCAACGTGTTGGCGTCGCCGTGGCCCATGCCGAGGGTGGTCTTCAGGTGCGCCACCAACTCGCCGTGTTTGGCCAGTCCGCTGGCCTTGACGATCGCGGCCAACTCCGCGAGGGACTTACCGGTGCGCTTTTCGATGTTCGCGAGCTGAGTGGCGAGGGCAGCGTCGGGACTAGCCATGGGGGACCTCCTGGTTTGAGCGGAGAGTAGCGCAGCGGGGGCGTTGGCGAGAAGGATACCAAGCAGCCTTCTTGACAGACTGTGCGCTGCACAGTACTGTGCGCGACATGCTTCAAGCCGAGCCCACCGACCGCCACCACGCTCTCGATGCCGCGCGGGCCTTCGCGCTGCTGCTCGGCATCGTGCTTCACGCCACGATGTCGTTCTTCTTGCCGATTCCCGCCCAGGACGTGTCCTCGAGTACCACCTTGGCGGTGACCTTCTACGTCATCCACACCTTCCGCATGAGCCTGTTCTTCCTGCTCGCGGGATTCCTCGCCCACCATGTGTTCCATCGCCGCGGTTTACGGGCCTTCTTGGCGGACCGGGCGAAACGCATCGTGGTGCCGATGACCGTGGGCTGGCTCGTGTTGGCGCCGCCGCTCCTCGCGCTCGTGATCTGGGGGCAGTCCCGCACCTTCCCCACCGGGCCGCCCCCGGCGGCCGAAGGCGCCGCGTTGGGCTTTCCGCTGCTGCACCTGTGGTTTCTCTACTACCTGTGTCTGCTCTACGCCCTGGTTCTGGCGGCCCGCGAGGCCATCACGCGCTTCGTTGACCCCGCCGGTGTTTGGCGGGCGCGTCTCGACCGCTGGGTGGCCGCCGGGGTGAACCGCTTCCTGGCTCCCGTCGCGCTCGCGGCGCCGCTGTTCGCCGTATTGGTCCTCGACGCCGACTGGCCGGTGTGGTTCGGCATTCCCACGCCCGAGACCGGCCTCACGCCGCAGGTGCCAGCGCTGGTCGGCTTCGGCACGGCTTTCGGCTTCGGCTGGCTGCTCCATCGCCAACCGAACCTGCTGCGCCGCCTCGAAGGCCGGTGGCTCGCCTACCTGATGATCGCGATCAGCTTGACGGCAGCCTGCCTGGCGCTCGTGGGCACGACGCCCGACCTCTCGGCACCGACGGTTCTCGCCGGCGGCATGGGCCGGCGGATCGTCTACGCCGCCGCCTATGCCCTGTCCGTCTGGTGCTGGCTCTTCGGCCTGCTGGGCGCCGCCGGCCGCTTCTTCTCCGCACCCAGCGCCCGCTGGCGTTACCTGGCCGACGCGTCCTACTGGGTCTACCTCGTTCACCTGCCGATCGTGTTCGCCCTACAAGTGGTGGTGATGCGCTGGCCGTTACCTTGGGCCGTCAAGTTCCCCCTCGTCGTCGGCGTGGCCTCGGGCGTGGCACTTGCGAGTTTCCACTTCCTCGTGCGCGGGCGGTTGCTGGGCGAGCTGCTCAACGGCCGCCGGACGGCGCCGGATCCGCCGGCCTCGGACCCGGCCGTGGTCGCCCAACTCACCGGCGTCAGCCATCGTTACGGCGCGACGGTCGCCCTCGACGGCCTCGACCTGACGATGCGCGCGGGCCAGGTGCTCGCCCTGCTGGGGCCGAACGGGGCCGGAAAGACGACCGCCATCGGCCTCCTGCTCGGCCTGCTGAAGCCCGAGACCGGCTCCGTCCGGCTGCTGGGCGGCTCGCCCTTCGAGGTGCGGCACCGCCTCGGGATCGGGGTCATGCTGCAGGAGGTGAGTCTCGCTCCCATGCTGACCGCCCGCGAGCACCTCGTCTTGACGACCAGCTACTACCGGAATCCGCTAACGGTCGACGAAGCCGTCGCGCTCGCGGGCCTCGAGGCGATCGCCGACCGCCGTTACGGCAAACTCTCCGGCGGCCAGAAGCGCCAGGTGCAGTTCGCCCTCGCCGTCTGCGGGCGACCGCGGCTGCTGTT
Organism: Thermoanaerobaculia bacterium; assembly: GCA_033762835.1. Classification (GTDB taxonomy): domain Bacteria; phylum Acidobacteriota; class Thermoanaerobaculia; order Multivoradales; family DATKCC01; genus JANRLG01. The sequence goes on along the minus strand of JANRLG010000201.1, from coordinate 43,476 downwards.
TCTGGACGAACCCACTGTAGGCCTCGACGTGCCCGCCCGCGAAAGTCTCTGGCGGGCGATCCGGGCGCTCGTGGCAGGGGGCACGGCGGTCGTCTTGACCACCCACTACCTCGAGGAAGCCGAGGCCCTCGCCGACCGCGTGGTGGTCTTGGCGGCGGGCCGCTGTGTCGCCGACGGCAGTGTCGCGGAGGTCCGCGGTACGGTCACGCGCACAGTCATCCGCTGTGTTTCGACCCTCGTTGTCGACCTTCTGCGGCGGTGGCCCGGGGTCGTAGCCGCTGAGCGCGACGGCACCCTCCTGCTCGTCACCGCGTCCGATCCCGATGCCGTCGTTCGCCGCCTGCTCCTGGCCGATCCGGAGCTTCACCGGCTCGAAGTCACCCCCGGAAGCCTTGCCGAGGTCTTCTCGACACTCACTGCGGAGGCCGCATGAACGTTTCGCTTTCCTCGTTCGACTCCTCGCCCCTGCCGCTCGGTCGGCTGCTCCGGGCTTACCTGCTGGAGGCCAAGTTCGAGACCTTGGCGGCCCTGCGCACGACCGGGTTCGCGCCGCCGTTCATCGTCTTGCCGGTGGTCATCTACTGGCTGTTCGGCCTCATCATCAACGCCAACGCCGGCCGCCACAGCGAGTACGGCCCGGCCATCGCGAACTACCTGTTCTCGGGGTTCTGCGTCCTGGCGGTGATCATGCCCGGGATCTTCTGCGGCGTGATCCTCGCCCAGGAGCGCGAGGGCCACCTGCTGAAGCTCAAGCGGGCTTTGCCCCAGCCCCCGGGCGCCGCCATCGTGGCCAAAGTCCTGATGGCGATGGCCGTCGCCGCCTGCGCCGTGACGCTCGTCGTGGTCGCCGCCTTGCTCGGCGGCCAGCTAACGATCTCCCTCGGCCAGGTCGCCACCCTGTGGTCGGTGCTGATTCTCGGGACGCTGCCGTTTTCGGCCCTGGGCCTACTGATCGGCACACTGGCCTCGGCCTCCGCCGCGCCGGCCTACGGCAATCTGGTGTTCCTGCCGATGATGTGGTTGTCCGGCCTGTTTATTCCGCTGCCGGCTTCGCTCGAGCGCTGGGTCGTGTTGTGGCCGGCCTTCCACCTGAACCAACTGGCGCTCGGGCTCGCCGGTGTCGAGCCGTTCATTTTCGAACCGCCCACCTTCGCGGCGGCGGTCTTGGTCGGTGTCACCGTGCTCTGCGGCGGTCTCGCCGTACGGCGACTCGCGCGGATCGGCTGAGGAGACGCGGTACTGTTGCCGACCATGGGGGACCCAGAGGCTTTCGCCAAGTTGGAGCTCGAGCTGCGTCGCGGCGTGGTGGTGCTCGCCACGTTGTCCCAACTGCGCGCTCCCCGTTACGGCTACGAGCTGCGCCAGGCCCTCGCCGAGAAGGGCATGGCGATCGAGGAAGGCACCTTGTACCCGCTGCTGCGGCGCCTGGAGTCCCAGGGCCTGCTCGGCAGCGAATGGCGCATCACCGAGGGGCCGCCGCGGCGGTATTACGCCCTGACGGCCGAGGGCGAAACGTTGCTGCGACAGCTCACCGCGGCCTGGCGGAGCCAAAACGCCGCGCTGGATTCACTGCTCGAGGAGGATGGCCGATGAACGCGGAGAAGCTGATCGAAAGTTACGTTACCGAGGTGGCCCAGCGCCTGCCGCGCCGGCAGCGCAACGACGTGGCCTTCGAGCTCCACGCCCTCCTCCACGAGGAGCTGGCGGCCAAGGCCGAGGCCGCCGGACGCCCGGCCGATCCGGAAATGGCCACCGAGCTGTTGCAGGGTTTCGGACATCCGACCCACGTCGCGGCCCGCTACCGGCCGCCGGTGACGATCATCGATCCCGCCGACGGCCAGACTTTCCTGCGGGCGACGGTCATCGGCCTCGTCGTGATCTGGAGCCTCGGCCTGCTCCAGGCCTTCCTCGCGATTCCGACCGCGAATCTGGGTTGGCTGACGGCGCTCGGGTACTGGTGGGGCGGCACGGTGATCCCGTCGCTGTGGTGGCCCGGGGTGCTGGTGGTGAGTTTCGGCCTGGCCGCTTGGAGCCGGCGGCGCTGGCCCGAGCGGGCGGTCTGGCAACCGCGGACGCGCGAGCACGTCCAGGGCGGGCGCACCGGGCTCGTCTTCGCAGTCCTCGGCATCCTGCTCGGCTTGGCCATCTTGCTCGAGCCCCGCCGCCTGCTCGACGTCGTGTGGCAGGGTCGCGCCGCCCCCGCGGCCTACGAGGCGCTCACCTACAACGAGCTCTTCCGAAGTCAGCAAGGGCCGTGGATTCTGGCCCTGCTGCTGTCGAACGTGCCGCTGCTGGTCACAGCGCTGGTGCAAGGTCGCTGGTCGCCTGCCCTGCGCCGGCTGCAAGTCATGTCGAGTCTCGGGTTGTGCGGAGTGCTGATCTGGGCCACCCTCGGCGGGCCGATCTTCGACGTCGAGGCCAGTGATCGGGTGACGAAGATCGCCTTGGTGGCGACGGTGGTGTTCACCTTGGGGACCCTTGGGCATCAGTGGTTCCGCCGCGTCCGGCCGGCGCCTCGGAGTCCAAGAGCACGTTGAGGACTTCCCCCCACGCCACGTACTCCGGGCCCGATTCGCCCTCTCTGAAGATCAGGAGCCCCAGGTTGCTCGGACCGAGATCCCCTTTCGGCTCGAGGCGCAGCTCTTCGCCGTTCCTCAACCTCACCCGCACCGCCCCTTCTTCGGGAGTGATCTCCGCGACGAGGCTGAAAGGTATGGTGTAGTCGACGTCCGCCAAGGGCGCGTCGAGGGTCTCGGTGGTTTCGCTCTCGTCGAGATCGAACACCAGCCGGCCAGCAAGGCGGCGGCCGTCCCGAGTGGAGACCGTGCCCTCGAGCGCGCTGCCCGCGGGGAAATCGTCGTAAGTCGCGCCGCGCCCGGCCTCCCCCGCGAGACTGAGGTCGAGCCGTTGGAAGGCGTCCCAAGATACGAGCACCCGACCGTACCGGGCGTCGTCGACGTAGACGCCCCGATAGTCGTTGCCGTGCACCGCGTCGGCAATCTCTCGGCCGTCGTGCAGGACCGCGGTGGCCGTGTCCTTGGTGCTGCGGCGGATGGTGCGAATGTCACCCAACCGGATGCCCCTGCCGCCTTTCCTGCGCAGCTCGTCGGAGCCGATGCCGTGCTCGCGGTCCCACTGGAGGAAGCCCGTGAAGGACTGGGTGGCGGTGGTCACGGTGCCGTGCAGACGCGTGGGCACCTCGACCAACGGCGGCGTGGGATGGAACTCGATGGTGCGAATGCGCAGACTGTCCAACTCGACGACCCCGGCCTGCGCGTCCCAGACCCGCACGCCGTCGTCGAAGTCGCTGGCTTCGAAGCGAGCGAGCGCAACGACGGCGCCGTTCTTCATCGTCAACCGCACCTCGTCGCCCGCGGGCTCGATGCGGGCGAGGTCCCCGAAGCGCGCCATGAACAGACGGCGCAGGCTGAGGGGACGGTCCCGGTAGCCGAAATCGAAGCCGAAAACCTCGAAACGTTCCCGCTCCACGGGCAGACGATCGGCAGCCACCAGGGGCGCCCAGCGGTTGCTCTCCTTCTGACCGTTGAAGTAGTCGCTCCAGAAGGCTTCCTGAGTCCCTCCCCACCGGAGCCGGCCTTCGAACGTCTTGCCGTCGACGGTGGTGACGCGGCCGTAAAGGAACTCCGGGTGGGGTGCAGGCGCACTCGGGGTTTCCGCGCGCTGGGGCACGGACGGGGCCTGTGGCGCCGGGGGCGGCACCTCGGCCACGGGTGCCGCGGCGGGTTTCGGCGGAGGCGGCGTCGCCTCCGGGCGGCTCTCCGGCCACCTGGCCAGCAAGCCGGCGACGAGAGCCCCGCCGAGTGCGACGAGCCCCACGGCAAGGAGGAGGGCCTTCTTCATGGCGGAAGACTATCGGAAGTCTAAGCAGCGCTCCCCCCGACTCGGCGGGCCCGCGGACGGGCGCCGAGCCGGGGATTCGGGCCTACTTCACCGATCGACCACGAGGGCCGGATCGCCGAGCAGCGTCCAGCCCACGAGGACGTCGCGCAAATCGCCGCCTTCGGCCGCGATGGCTCGCTTGGCGGCCACGATGGCGGAGCCGATCGGGGTGCCGGGCTGGAGCAGCCGGTGCAGGAGCTCGGGCCCCAGGCGAGCGTCGGAGCTCTCCTTGGTCAAGGTCGAGGACCCGATCACCGCCGCGGCCCCCTGCGGGCCCTCGAGCAGCAGCCGGTGGGCCAGCGTGTCGTACAGCGGGCTGACGTGGTAGGTGTTCCAGCAGCCCCACTGCACCACCGCCGAGGGCGCGGTGGTGTTGCTCAGCCCGGCGCTGTCGCCAGCAGCGAACAGCCCCTCGAAGGTCCACACCGTGGGGCCCGAGTGGCCCACGAAGTTGACCAGGGCGGGGCCGGCCGAGAAGCCAGCGAGGAGCGCCGCGCGCGCCCCGGCGAGATCCAGTTCGTCGACGTAGGCGCGGGTCACCGGCCAGCCTGCGGGCACCGCGGCGGCCAGATCCTCGGAGATGCCCGAGTAGCGCTGAACGCTCGAACGATCGGCCGCGAACACCGCCCCGGCCGGCGTCGCGGGGTAACGCAAGGTCTTGTCGAGGAGCAGCTGGAGCTCACCGCGGGTGCGTGCCGGCAGGCGCCCGAGGGCGAGATCCTGCAGGCCGTCGCCGTCGAGATCCGCCAACAACGAGTCGGCCGGGGAGTACCGGATGAGGTCGTCGGTCTGGGCGTAGATCGTCGGCAGCAGGCTGACCGAACCGGCACCCAGGTGGTCGAGGTAGTCGTAGCTGTCGCCGCCGACCAGGAGCACCATCTTGACCTGGAGCGGCTTGGCGGCGTCCTGGAGGTACGAACGAATGGCCTCGGGATCGACTTCGCTGCCCGAGTAGGCGGCATAGAGATCCTCGACCGACACGACCTTCACGGCGTAGCCCTGGGCTTCGCGCGCGGCGATCAGCGGGTAAAGCTCCGGGATGAACAGCGGGTGGCTGACGATCAGGTAGTCGGCGCGGCCCCGGAGACCGCCATCGAACAGATCCCGCGGTACCACGCGCGGTTCCCGAATGGCCGGCCGCAGCAGCGTCGACGCCACGGCGACGTCCACCGTGGCCGCTGCCGTCGAAGCACCGGCCCCCACGGCGGGCACGGTGAACCGCGCCCGGTAACCGAGATCCGAAGGCTCGACGCTGAAGCCGGTCAGCCGCTGCCGGCCGTCGCGGACGTAGACCACGGCGTCGGGCGAGGACAAGCCGTCCACGGCTGCCGGGCCGCCGGTATTCGGGAAGGTCAACCGTCCGTTCCGGGCCTCGAAGCGCCCCGGATGGACGATCGCGTACCCGTCCACGTGGACGAGATCGAAGGCGAAGCCGGTGTCACCGACCACCCGCACCACGAGCTCGTTCTCGCCTTCTACGGCGAGGCCCGCGGGCAGAGCGAGGTCGTAGCTCCGGGTGACCAAGCCATCGAAGCGGTCGTCGGCCAAGCGGGTGCCGTTCAGCCAGAGTTCGACATGGTGGTCCGGTTGGTCGCCGGGCCAGTTGGTGACGCCCCAGAGATCGACTTTCAGGCGTCCGGTCGAGGCCGCCAGCGCGTCGAGTTCGATTACGAACCGCTGTTCGGCGGGGCCGGCCTGGGCGAGCACCGGGGCTTCGAACCACGGGTCCCCATTGGGCGCCGCGAAGCTGTAGACGAGCTCCTTCTCCACCGCCGTGGTGGCGGTGTAGCTGTCGGGGCCGCCGCTGCCCGGGGCCACGGCTTTGGCGACGACACGCTGGGTCGCGGTGCCGACCCGCAGTTGGTAGACCCGGCCCCGCGCGTACAGGCTGTTGCGCACCGGCACGCCGCGGAACTCGAGGAAGGCACCGGGGCCGAAGACGCCGGGTTTGGCGCCCGCCTGCCGCCACATCGGGACCTCTTTACCACCGCGGGCGAGGACCAGGGTCACGCGGTCGAGCGCTTGGCCGGAAAGATCGATACCGGCGGCGAGCAAGTCCTCGTGGGTCACCCGGTGGATGCCCTCGGTTTCGACGACCAGGTCGGCCAAAGCGAAGCCATCGGGCAGAGCGCCCGCGGCTACGCGTTGGGCCTGGCGGGCCACGCGGCTGGCCGTCAGGTCGGCCAGCTCGCTGTGCACGCCGGCCCAGTCGATGGGCTGGAGCTCGGGCTCGCGGCCGTAGGCCTCGAAGGCGGTGAACGGGCCATGGACGGTGCCGACGCCCTGGAGATCGACGTCTTCGAGCGCGAAGGCGACGGCACCCTGGGCATCGACGGTGAGCTCGTAGCGCTGCGGCACGAGGCTGTCGAGGGCGCGGGTCGGCTCCATCTTGGCGGTCAGGAGGGTCCAGCTCTTGCCGTCCCAGCCGTGGAGCTTGAAGCCCACCGTGGAGGTTTCGGTTTCGGTCGTCCAGGTCACGGCGACGCCGCCGCGAGCGGGCTCGGTGGCGAACGAGGACAAGGTGACCGGCAGCACGTTGACGCCGATCGGGTAGTCCTCCACCTCGCCGGAGTTGGCGAGCCCCGTGGGCGATTCGGCCTCGGAGGCGACGTAGGCGATGCGGAAGCGCGCGTAGGTCGCCGTGGTGCCGCCGGCATTGGCCGGAGGCGTCGCCCAAGTGACGTTGAAGGCCGCCGTGGGCGCCGCGGTGTTGGCCGGTACGTTGACCGTGGCCGAGCGCTCGTTGGCATCGGCGAAGTCGCCGTCGCGGTTCCAGTCGATGTATCCCACGAGGGACGCCGCGGTGGTCGTCGACTGGTTCACGGCGTTGACGCTCACCGTGTAGGAAGCGCCGCCGCCGGCATAGTTGGGGAACGTGGCCACGCCATCTTCGTCGTCGACGCCTCCCACCTGCGTGGTGTCGTCGATCGTCGCCGCCGCCCCGGGCGCGCCGTTGGTCTCACCGTCCGGCGGGTTGGTCCCCAAATAAAGCGTGCGATCGCCGACCACGTGGCGAGCTCCGCCGGCCCCCAACGTCGTGCCGTAGGTATCCGGGGCGTCGCCGAGATCGAACGAGCAGTAATTGAAGTCGCTGATGCCGATGACCATGAAGTTGTTGTCGGCGGCAGGATCGGCACCCTGCGAGTAGTTGATGGTCAAGGTCGCCACGGACCCCGAAAAGGCGACATCGAGATTGCCCGTGGTGGCCGTTTGGGCGGCGGACGAATTGCCCTCCGCGAGGTCCCCCGCGAGGCCGGCGTCCCCGCCCGCGACCGGCGCGATCGTGTACGGAACCCGCGCGCCCGCCGAGTTGGTGGCGATGATCTCCACCTGGTCTTCCCAAGCCCCGCCCGTGATGTCGACGTCCAGGAACGTGAAGCGCAGGTCGCGAATGGCCGGCGAGAACGTCAAGACGGAAATCAGCCCAACGGCCTCGTTGTCCTGAACACCGGCGAGGGCCGACCCGTCCATCGAGAGGCTGTAGTACCCCGGGTGATTGCCGTTGGTCGTGGTGCGGGTGACCACGGGCGTACCCAACGTCCCGGCAGCCACGGCCCCGGTGCCGCCGAGATCCGTGATCGTGCCCTGGGTGGTCGTAATGCCGCTCACCGTGCTGTTGGTGAAGACCACGGCGTTGCCGTTGCTGCCCCAGTCGAAACTCGCGGTGCTGGTGCAGATCGAGGTGGCGGCTGTGGCGCTGGTGAGGATCAGGCGCGCCCGGTTGAAGGTGCCGTTGGTTCCATTGTTGTTGCGGTCGCAGATCCGCAAGGTCCACGTGCCGGCGGAGTTGCCCGTGTAGAAGTTGATGCCCGCCAAGGCGACTCGGCGGTTGTAGTAGGGCTGGCCGGTGGCATCGATATCGGCGTCGTTGAGAGCGCCGCCGTTGGTCGACATCTGGATGTCGTAGTTGTCGTTGGCCTCGGCGTTGTCGTTGTCGAACAACACCACCGAGGTCCCGCCCGGGGCGATCAACACTGCGCGCAGCTCGCCGCGAGTCAGGTGGGAGGCGTTCAAGCCGAGAGAAATCGTCGCGACCGTGAAGGAATCGGCAACCGTGAACGTCCGGGCCAAACCGGTCGTGACGCAGTCCGCGTCCGAAGCCGAGTTCGGAATCGCGGCCGCGGTGGTGTTGTCGTAGGTGTAGACCAGAGCCGAGGCCGAACCGGCGAAACCAATGGTCAGCAGGGCCAGGGCCGCGAACGCCGACCGGAATTTGGGAGTCCAAGTAGATTTCATCTCATCCCCCAGGCCATCAGATCCGGAAGATCACGGGGTTGCCGCTTTCGCCGACGCCGGGCGAGACACCCATGGTGACATCGCGAACGTCGCCGAAGACGGCGAGTTGGGGCGGCGAATAGGGCTTCTTGGTCGACCCGGGCGGGTCGCTGGGCGACTCCACGGCGCGCGGCTTCGTTTCGTTCACGACGATCTCCTCGACTTTCCACCCTGACAAGACTTCAAGCAACGGAAGCCCCCGACCTCTCGAGCCACAATTCGAGCGACGCCGCGAGCCACAAGGATACGCCCCCACGACCGACGTCGCGCTCGCTGAGCGCGTTTTCGATTTCCTCCGAGCGCACAAAACGGCGCCAAGCGGCATTCGGCTTCCGGACCAGCGCGGCCACGCGATGGCGACTAACGCCGTAGACACCATCCACGAACAGCCCGGTGAAGCGGGCCTTGGATCGGCGCGCGAGAATCGCGTTCGGCACCAGGTCGGCGAGCGCCCGGCGCAACAGGGCGCGAGTCACTCCCCGATGGCTGATGTCCGCCGTGGGCAGTCCGAGGACCAGCTCCACCAGCCGGCGGTCGCGCAGCGGGTAGCGCAACTCGAGCCCGTACCGGCGCGCGAAGTGGGCCTCGACGGCGAAGCCGTGGCCGTTGGCGGCGCCGAGCAGGAGCTCGGCTTGGTGCGGGCGCGGAAAATCGGCGAAACGACGGCGCTGGGCGGTGAGATCGGGCAAAGCGGCCAGAGCCTCCGGAGTCAGCCACGAGAAGCGCTCGGCCGGCCCCCGACGCCGGCCGCCGGTGATGTCGGCCAAGGCGGGGCGCAACGATCGGCCCGTCGCCAAGTGCCAGAACAGCTCCCCCGCCGCGGCCCCGAACCGCCGCCGAGACAGCGCGTCCCGCAGCCAGGTTTCGCCGCCGCTCCACAGTTGGTCGCCACACATGCCGGACAACAGCACCCGCGTGCCCTTGGCGGCTGCCGCCTCGTAGGCGCGTTCGTGGAGCCGCCGGTAGGGATTCTGCTCCGGCGTACCGGGGTGCACCGGCCAGGACTCGGGAGGCCCCAGCGGCAGCTGGTCGTCGCCCGGCAGCAGCTGAGAATCCAAAGCCAGCCTGCCCGTCGCGAGGGCGATCAGGGAACGTTCGTCGGCCTCGGGATAGCGGTCGAAGATCCAGGAGAACGCCGCCAACGGCCGCGACGGCCCGACCACCTGGCGTGCCATCGCGGCGATCGGCACCGAGTCGAGGCCGCCGGACAACAGCAGGCCGGCGGCCTCGCCATCCGCCAGGCGACAGGCCACGGCCTCGCGCAGGCGCACCCGCAGCTCCTCCTCGAGCTCGGCGGCGGGCCGTCTGGCGATCCCCAAGGGCAGTGCCGGGCGCCAGAATTCGAACGTGTCCGTGCCTTCGGCGTGGAGCCGCACGGCGTGCCCGGGAGGCACCGCGACGACGCCCCAGAACGGCGTCGTCGTCGCCTCGGCCTCCAGGCAGGCAAAAAGCGACGACAGATACCGCGGATCGAGGCGCACCGGCCGGCGCGCCGCCTCCAGCAGCTCGCCCGGGTCGTGGCCCACCCAATAAACGCCAGATTTTCCCGCCAGATAGGTCAACGGCCGGCCGCCCATGGGGTCGCGCATCAGCCACGCCTGCCCGCGCGGCGAGTCGTCCACCACCGCCGCCCAGGAGCCCAGGACGTCTGCCAGCCCGGCGATCCCGCGCTGGTCGAAAAACTGCGCGAAGAGCTCGGCGTCGGACAACAGGGCCAGCTCGTCGCGCGAGCCGGGCAGTCCCGCGATCAGGGCACCGCGGTCGTCGAGGCGCCCGCGCCAGACGAGTGTCCGCCCGCCGGAAAGAGCCAAACGCTTCTCGTCCGGGCCCAGCAACACCCGCAGGAACAGCGGAGCGCCGTGGGGCAAGAAACCGGCACTCAGCGAACGGGCAGAGTCGAGCGACACCATGACGGATGGAGTGTGCATCGAGAACCTTACGGCCCGCCTTTCTCAGCTTCAACTTTGGTCGATGTTCAAGAAATAGAAAGTAGCCAAAGAGGTCAGACCGAGACAGCATCTTCACGCTCCGGTCATTTCCTGCGCGCGAGACTCTCCGGATGACCGTCTCCCCGAAGCCGCTCCGTGCCATCCCCGCCGCCGCCTGGCTCGCCGGTGGCTGCTTCTTTCTCCACGCCTTGTGGTTGTCCGGCCTGGCCGAGGACGCGTTCATTAGTTACCGGTTCGCTCGCCACCTCGCGGCCGGGCACGGCTGGGTGTGGAACCTCGGCGAAGCGCCGGTCGAGGGCTTCACCAATCTGCTGTGGGTCTTGGTCGCCGCCCTGGCGGCGAAAGTGGGCGCGTCGCCCGAGCGGGTGACGGTGGCCCTGGGCGTCGCCGCCGGGCTCGGCACGATCTTCGCCACGGACCACTTGGCGGCGCGCGTGCTCGCTCTCGGCGGCCCGGCCCGCGGGCTGATCGCGGGCCTCCTGGCCGCCTCCGGTCCGCTCGCGGCCTGGTCCGCCAGCGGGCTCGAAACCGTCCCGTTCACTTTCTTGGTGACCGCCGCCTTGGCGGTTCTGCTCGATCCCGAAACGGGTGACTCGCCGCCTCGCTTGGCCCTCGGCTGGGGCCTGGTCGCACTCGCCACCCTGACCCGCCCCGAGGGCGCCCTGCTGGCGGGTCTGCTGGGGCTTACCGCTCTGGCCCCCGGCGGGGCGCGGCGGGGGCGGCTCTTGGCGGCCACCGGGTACGGCCTCTTCCTGGTCGGGCTCACCCTGTTTCGCTGGTACACGTTCGGCGCGCTGCTGCCCAACACCTTCTACGCCAAGACCGGCGGCGGCTGGGAGCAGGTGACCCGGGGGGCCGTTTACGCCGCCTACTTCGCCTTCCACTTTTTGTTGCCGTTGGCTCCCGTGGTCCTCCTGGGCCTCGCTCGCCCCGCCCCGGACCGGCCGTGGCGAGCGCCGAGCGTGCTCGGCGGATGGGTCGTGGGGATCGGGCTTTACGTGATCGCCGTCGGTGGTGATTACATGGCTATGGACCGCTTCTTCGTGCCGGTGATCCCGATCGTGGTCGCCCTCGTGGCCTGGGCCGCCGATCCCTGGCTCCGGGTGGCCTTCGAGGCCCCCGGAAGCGGCGCGGAACGCCGAGCGGCCGGGCTCGCCGTGGCCCTCGCTCTCGCCGGCACGCTGGTCCACTCGACGCCGCTCGAGGCGCACCTGTTCGCCAAAGCGCCGCGGCAACACGGCACCTACCGCGGGGTCGAGACCGAACGCTGGCACGTGGCGCGGCTCGATCGCCTCGCCCGCTTCTTCACCGAACGCGCCGCGGGCGACCCGACGGCCAGCCTCGCCACCGGGGCCATCGGTGTGCTCGGAGACCGCACGCCCTTGACCGTCTATGACTTCCACGGCCTCGTGGATGCCGGCATCGCCCGTGACGGTGGCTCCGAGCGCCCCCTGGGCAGCGGTCTCCCCGGACACGAAAAGACCGACTGGCCGCGGATCCTCGAGCGCCGCCCAACCTATTGGATGTTCACCCGCGCCTTACGCGATGAACCCGAGGGCTGGCCCCGCTATGACCCGGAGACCGACCGCCGCCTGCGCGAAGAGTACGAGCTGGTGCACGTCGAACTGACCGATGAAGTCAACGGCGAGCAGGGGTGGTTCGGGTTTCTGGAGAGGAAGAAGGAGACAGGACGCTGACGGACACCCAGGACGAAAACGACCCGAATCCGTGGTGTCGTTCTCGTCGCTCGTCTCGTCACCGTCCTTAGCGTCCTTCCTCCGCCTCCGGCGCGAACAGGCTCAGCACCGGCAAACCCAACCGCCGCCGCACGCGGTCGCGTTGCAGGCGTTCGCGGGTGCGCACGCGATCCTCCCCGGCGAGGCGATCCCCCAGGCGGGCCAGGGCGGCCTCGACCTCGGCTTCGAGGGCCTCTCGGGCGGGGCCGTCGAGATCGCCCAGCACAGCCGCCAGCAGCTCGTGATCGAGAGACTCGAGAGCGGCCTCGGTGGCCTCGCTGCCGTCGCCGGCACAGGCTTCGAGGGCGGCCGCCCAGCGCTCGCGGTCGGCGAGGTCCGCCGGCAACGCCGCGGCGAGGGCACCGAGACGAGCTTCGAGATCGAAGGCCGGCTCCGCCCGGCGGGACGCCGCGGCGCCCTGCAGCTCGCGCGCCTCGGCCCACAAGGCCTCGATCGCCCGGGCGCAGTAACGCAGGCTGGAGACGAAGCCGGTGGCGCCGCGCTCTGCGCGTTTGGCGAAGATTTCGGTCAGGCCGCGAGTGACGAGATCGAGGGGAATGCCCTGCCGGTACCAGCCCTGGGCCACCCGCCAGTCGCTCGGTGACAACAGCAGCGGCGCTCCGCGCAAATCGACGAACACGGCTTCGATGGCTCGGAAGTAGCGGTGTTCTTCGCTCGCCGGCAGCTCGCCTTCCACGGCCTCAGAGATTGCGCTCATAGATGAGCTTCAGTCCCACCAGCGTCAGCAGCGGATCGACCTGTTTGAGGTAGCGCGAGCCGGAAGCGATCAGGCTCGCCTGGCCGCCGGTGGCGACGATCGTTTTCAAATTCGGGATCTCCGCACCGAGCCGCTCGAGAATCCCATCCACCTGGCCGATGTAGCCGTAGTAGATGCCCGCCTGCATGGCCGCCACCGTGTTCTTGCCGATCAGCTGGTCGGGCTTGCGAACGTCAACGCGGTACAGGCGCGAGGCGTGAGCGAACAGCGCCTCGGCGGAGATCGTGATGCCCGGGCAGATAATGCCCCCGGCGTACTCTCCGGCGGCGTTGACGACGTCGAAGGTCGTCGCGGTGCCGAAGTCCACTACCACCACCGGAGCGCCGTAGAGCTCGCGGGCGGCCACCGAGTTGACGATGCGGTCGGCCCCGACCTGCGACGGGTTGTCGAGCCGGATCGGCATGCCGGTCTTGATGCCCGGCTCGACGAAGATCGGCGCGCGGCCGAAGTAACGCACCGACAGATGCTCGAGCGTCAGCTGGAGCGGCGGTACCACCGACGACACGATCACCCCGTCGGCGGCCGTGGGGTCGATGCCGGCGCGCGCGAACAGCGGAATCAGCAGCGCCCCCAACTCGTCGGCGGTGCGCTCGGCGTCGGTCGACAAACGGAAACTCTCGACCAGCTCGTCGCCGCGGAAAATGCCGTAGACCGTGTTGGTGTTGCCGACGTCGACCACCAGGAGCAGGCGATTCGGATCCGCGAGAGAAGGCTTGCGACGGCTACTCATGGCCGACCTCCGGGAAGGGTTCGAGAATCTCGCCCGCGGCGACGTTGGTCTCCCCGCCCTCGGTGGCGAGCCGCAGCTCCCCGGCCGGGCCGAAGCCGCGGAAGATGCCGGTCACCACCCGCTCCCCGAGCTTGCAGGCCAGAAGGTCGCCCGGCCGGTGCAGTGAGCGGGCGGCGTAACGATGGACGAGCTCCGGCAGCTCGCCGCGCCGGGCGATTTCCGCTTCGACGGCCCCGATCAGCGCCCGCGCCGTCGCCCCCAGGCCGGGGACCGGTCCGCCCTCGAGCGTGAGCGAAGTGGCGGCCCGGCCCGACTCGGCGCCGGGCACCGCGGCGAGCTCCTCGGTGCTGTGACCGTGATTGACTCCGAAGCCCACCAGGAGCGCCCCGGCGGTGTCCGTCGGCGCTTCGATCAAAACTCCTCCGAGCTTGCGCCCGGCGACGATGAGATCGTTCGGCCACTTGAGCCGCACCGGACGCTCCGGGGGCAGGAACTCGTCGAGGGCTTCGGCCAACGCCAGGGCGATGGCCAGCGGCAGTCGCCCGGGTTCGTCGACCTCCGCCGCCGTCACTCCGCGGGTGGCGTAAATGCCCCTCCCGGGTGGGCTCGACCACGTGCGCCCGCGGCGCCCGCGACCGGACTCCTGAGCGTGAGCGAGGACCCAGAACGGTGGCGCCGGTTCGCCGTCGGCGGCGTAGACGGCCGCGATCCGTCGCGCCAAAGTCTGCGTCGAGCCGAGGCGGCGGGCGACCACCACGTTTTGGTGGGGCCAGCCAACCTCGGCCGCGAAAAGCGGAAACTCGTTCAAGCGGAAGTCTCCAGCCCGAGCCCACTGCGCAGTTGCGCCCGCCGCTCCTTGAGCTCCGCCAACTTCTTGCGGTTGCCCTCGATGACCGCGGCCGGCGCCTTCGCCACGAAGGCCTCGTTGCCCAGACGCTCCTCGCCGCGCCGGATCTGCTCGTCGATTTCGCCGAGTTCGGCCGCCAGCCGAGCCCGCTCCTCGGGGCCCAGCTCCCGCTTCGGCACCACCACCCCGAGATCGATGCCGGCGACCCGGTCGCGGGCCGCCCCGTCCGGGGCGGGGCCGAGGATGATGGCCTCGGTGCGCAGTTGGAAGGCGATCAACGGCAACTGGTCGGCCACGAAGTCCGCCAGGGCGCCTTCCTCGGCCGCCAGGTGCAGACGGTAGGGCGCACCGGTCTTGACCCCGAGCTCGACCGCCAGGCCGCGAACCCGAGTCACCAGATCGAGCAAGGCCGTCATGTGGTTTTCGACCGCCGGATTTTCCCAGGCCGGTTCCCGCCCTGGGAAGGGCGCCAGAGCGATCGTCTCCGGGTGGATGGCCTCGTGTCCCGGCAACCGCTGCCAGACCTCCTCGGTCAGGAACGGCATGACCGGGTGCAGCAGGCGCAGCGCCCGATCGAGCACGGTCAGGAGCACGTCCCCGACCCGCGGCCGCGGCGCCTGACCGAGAAGGGCCGGCTTGGCGAGTTCGATGTACTGGTCGCACAGCTCGCCCCAGAAGAAGTGGTAGAGCCGGTGGCAGGCTTCGTCGAAGCGGAAGGTGGTGAGCTTGTCGTCGACCTCCGCTGCGGCCTGGGAGAGCCGCGAGAGGATCCAGCGTTCGGGGGCCGCGAGGCCGGCGAGCTCGAGGCTCGGCTGCACGCGGGCGTCAGTGCCCTCGAGTCGGGTCAGGGCGAAGCGGGCAGCGTTCCAGATCTTGTTGCCGAAGGCCCGGTAACCGGCCATGCGCTCGGGATCGAGCGGGATGTCGCGGCCCGGGGCGTCCAGGATGGCGAGGGTGAAGCGCACGGCATCGGCGCCGTAGGTGTCCACGAGGTCTACCGGGTCGAGCACGTTGCCCTTGGTCTTCGACATCTTCTGGCCCGAAGCGTCGCGCACGAGCCCGGTCAGGTGAACGGCTTTGAACGGGCTCTTGCCGGTGAACCGGTAGCCCGTCATCACCATCCGCGCCACCCAGAAGAACAGGATGTCGTGGCCGGTGACCAGCACCTCGGTCGGGTAGAAGGTCGCCATGTCGGGCGACTCTTCGGGCCAGCCGAGGGTCGAGAACGGCCACAGGGCGGACGAGAACCAAGTGTCGAGCACGTCGTCGTCCTGGCGAAGGTCGTCGGTACCGGCTTTGGCGCGCGCCTCGGCCTCGTCGCGAGCGACCACGAAGGTGCCGTCGGGCCGGTACCAGGCGGGAATCCGGTGGCCCCACCACAGCTGACGGGAAATGCACCAGGGTTTGATGTTGAGCAGCCAGTGGTTCCAGGTCGCCACCCAGGTCGCGGGGACGAGCTCGAGTTCACCCGAGGCCACGGCGTCGTGGGCCTGCTGGGCCATTGAAGTGACGTCGCAGAACCACTGGGTCGACACCAACGGCTCGATGGCTTCCCCACCGCGTTGGCTGTGGCCGACGTTGTGGGTGTGGTCCTCGACCTTGACCAGGTGGCCACGGTCGCCCAAAGCCGCAACGACCTTCTTGCGCGCCTCGAAGCGATCGAGACCGGCGAAGTCGGGGCCGGCGGCCTCGGTCATCTTGGCGGTGCGGTCGATGACCTGGATCGCCGGCAGGTTGTGGCGCCGGCCGAGCTCGAAGTCGAAGGGATCGTGGAAGGGCGTGACCTTGACGAGACCCGTGCCGAAGTCCTTCTCGACCCCGGTGTCAGCCACGAAGGGCAGCCGCCGGCCGAGGAGCGGCAGGATCGCGGCCTTGCCCAGAAGGTGCTGGTAACGATCGTCGTCGGGATGGAACGCAATGGCGGTGTCGCCGAGCATGGTCTCCGGCCGCGTCGTGGCGACCACAATGCGTTCGTCGGAACCTTCGACGGCGTAGGCGATGTGGTAGAGCTTGCCCTGGACCGTCTTCATCTCGACTTCCAAGTCCGAGATGGCGGTGTTCAACTGCGGCGACCAGTTGACGATGTAGTCCGCGCGGTAGATGAGGCCGTCCTCGTACAGGCGCACGAAGGCCTCGCGCACGGCCCGGTTGAGGCCCTCGTCCAAGGTGAAGCGCTCACGGGTCCAGTCGCAGGAGGCCCCTAGCAGTTCGAGCTGCTGGCGGATGTTGGTCTGGTACTCGGCTTTCCACGACCACATGCGTTCGAGGAAGCGTTCGCGCCCAAGCTCCAGGCGCGAGGTGCCCTCGCTCGCCAACTGGCGCTCGACCATCAGCTGGGTGGCGATGCCCGCGTGGTCGGTGCCCGGCAGCCACAGGGCGTTGGCGCCGCGCATGCGCTGCCAGCGGGTGAGCAAATCTTGGAGCGTGCTCTGGAGCGCATGGCCGATATGGAGTTTCCCCGTGACGTTGGGCGGCGGAATCATGATCGTGAAGCGGGGCTTGGCCGAGGGCGCCTCGGCCACGAAGTAACCACCGTCGCGCCAATGGCGACGCCAGCGCTCCTCGTAACTCTTGGGTTCGAATGCTTTGTCCATCGATGAAATCTCACTCCCGCGGGCGACCGGCGCCCCGGGCAGGAAAGGTGCGGTTCGAAAGGAGCGGCCCTGGGCCGCCCCCGGCATTGTCAGTCGACCTGGCTCTCGAGCTCCCGGAGGCGCTCGCGAATGACCATCTCCGCCAGGTCCGGCACCACTTCCCAGGCGACGTCCCGGACCGGCTTGTCGCCGAGCAAGTCGATGACCCGTCGGGCAATGCGGTCGACATCGTCGTCGGAGAGGTGGGCGTCGTGGATCGCGCCGTTGGTTCCGGCGACGGCCACCGGAGGCGCCGCCACGGGAACGGGCTCGAAGACCGGCTCCGGAACCGGCGGCGCGACGAGCTCCGCAGCGGGAGGCTCGGCGTGCCACTCGTGGGTCACCGGCGCCACCGCGACCGGCTCCGAGAACGAGAACGCCGGAGTGAAGACCGTTTCGGCCTGGGTCTCGACCACCGGGAGAACTTCCGGCGCCGCGGGCTCCGACTCCAAGGAGAAGTCGAAACCGACGCGGCGCGGAGTGTCCTCCTCGACGGTGCCGAAGGCGGCAGGGGGGGGTGGCAAAACGGGTTCAGGAGCAGCGACCGGAGTCGCGGCGGCGGCGGGCGTGCCGCCGATCAGGAGCTCCACGCGCTGCTGCAACTCCTGGGAATCGAAGGGCTTCTTCATGAACCCGTCGGCGCCGCAGGCGCGGGCCTCGGCTTCGTCGAAGGGCTCGAAGGTGCCCACCAGCAGTAGCACCGGGACTCCCGGCCAACGCTCCTTGGCCCGGCGGGCAACGCCGTAGCCGTTGGTTCCCGGCATGTGGACATCCGCCAGCACGATGTCGGGCCGCGCGCCTTCCAACTTCGCGAGGGCCTCGTCGCCGTTGCTGACCGCGACCACGCGGTAGTCGTCGTCCATGAAGGTCAGCTCGATGACTTTCTGGATCGTCACGCTGTCGTCGGCCAGCAAAATCGTACGGGTCATGGAATCTCCTCGCAATCTCGTTTAGGCCGCCAGGCGTCCTGAGAGGTAACGGACGATGTCCGCCGTCGCCGTGCCGGGGGGAAAGATCTCGTCGACGCCCGCCGCTTTGAGCGCCGGAATGTCCGCCTCGGGGATGATGCCCCCGGCGAAGACCAGGATGTCCCCGGCATCCCGCTCGGCCAACAACCGCGTGATCTCGGGCAGCAACCGGTTGTGGGCGCCCGACAAGATCGACAAGCCCACGGCGTCGACGTCTTCCTGCACCGCGGCCATCGCGATCTGTTCAGGGGATTGGCGCAGGCCGGTGTAGATGACTTCGAATCCCGCGTCACGCAAAGCCCGGGCGACGACCTTGGCACCGCGGTCGTGGCCGTCCAAGCCCGGCTTGGCGATGAGGATTCGCCGCATGATCGGCGGAGTCTAGCAGGAGGAGTGGTTGAATGGACGAAGTGGACCGAGTGGACGAAGTGGACGCGGGTTTTCTTGTCCATTCAGTCCATTTCGTCTACGTTGTCCTTCCCCTCAACCCTCCGACACCGGCCCCAGGGTTTTCTCCGCAACGGGCGCGGCCGTCGCGGGGGTGTCCACCACGATGCCTTCGTCGGCGGCGAACTCGGCCAGGGCCTGAGCGGCCAAAGCCTCCTGTTCGGCCTCTTGGAGGTCGATCTTGGACATGTCGAGGGAGTCCTTCGCGACCCGGGCGCGGCCGGCGGCCTTCGAACGCTCCTCCTCGACCATGCCCTCGAGGCGGTTCAAGGTGTCGCCCGAGGAGCCGATCTCGGAGATCATGCCCGAGGCCATCTCGGTGAGCTCGGCCGTGGCCTGCTTGATCTTGAGATCGTCGAGCGCCCAGGTCAGCTGCTGGATCTTCTTGGTCGCCGCTTCGATCGCGACGTCGCGGGCACGCAGGAGCTCCTTGTAGGTCTTCTCTGCTTGCTCGAGCTGAATGCGGTTTTCGCCGAGCTGCTGGCGGATGGTCTGGAGCCGCAGGGCGTACTGCCCTGCCGCCGCCTGGTTGCCGGCCTTCAGGTTGACCGTGGTGCGGGCCACGAGCTCGCGCTCCTGGGCCTCGAGCTTCTTGACTTGGCTCATAAGGCGCTCGCACAGCCCGGCATGGGAGGCGAGGCCCTGGTTGTATTTGGCGATCTGGACCCGCAGGTTCTCTTTTTCGGCCTCGAGCAGGGCGTGGGGATTCTGGCGCTCGAGACCGCTGATGAAGAGGCTCAGGAAGCCGCGGACGAGATTCCGAATGCGCTGGAACATGAAGGATCTCCTTGGGCCGTTCGACGGCGCGGGAGCCTATCAGATGCCTGCCCCGGCTCAGCCGACGGCAACTTGACAGTGGTGGGCTCCGCTCGCTCTAATCCCGTTGTTCCCTCTCCTTTTCTTCCCTGTGGCGGAGGCTGCAATGATCCCCAAGACTGCCCGGATTCCCTTGCTCTCGCTCGCGATCCTGCTGACGGTTCTCGGCACGTTTGCCGCCGCCGGTGCGCGCACGACGGTTCCTGCCGATCTCCCGGAGATCGGAGAGGTCCATGCCACCGTCGCCGCCGACCTCGATCTGGTCGGGCCCGATGGTCGCGTGCAGGTGATCCTGGAACTGGCGGACCCGCCGACCGCCAAGATCTATGCCAAGGAGCTCGCTCGGGCGGGCAGCGGCCCGGCTGCGGAGGCCACGGCCAACGCCGCGGCGCGCCGCCACCTGGCGGTGGTCGAGGGTGCCCAGGCGCGGGTCGCCGGGCTACTCGCCGCAGCGGAATTCCGCGCCACCGAGATCTATCGGGTCCAGAAGGTCTACAACGGCATCGCGGCCTTCGTCGCGGTGGACTCGCTCGCGGCCCTCGGCCGCCTGCCCGGGGTCAAGGCGGTCCACTATCTGATTCCCGAGTACCCGCTGACCTCGACCAGCGTGCCCTTCGTCGGCGCGCCGGCCGTCTGGGGCAACACGATCGGCCTACCCGCCGCGGTCCAGGGGGAAGGCATCACGATCGGCATCATCGACACCGGCGTCGACTACCAGCACGCCACGTTCGGCGGCACGGGCCTGCTGACGGACTACCAGGCCAACGACCGGACGGTGATCTCCGACGGCTTCTTCCCCTCGGCGCGGGTCGTCGGCGGCTTCGACTTCGCGGGCGACCTCTACAACGGCTCTACCGTGCCCGCGCCCGATCCCGATCCCATGGACTGCAACGGCCACGGCACCCACGTGGCGGCCATCGCGGCGGGCGGCGGCGTCAATGGCGACGGCACCCCCTTCGCCGGCCCCTACGGCCCCGCGACGCCCTTCGGTTCGCTGCGCATCGGCCCCGGTACGGCGCCGCGGGCGTCGATCTACGCCCTGCGTGTCTTCGGGTGCGGCGGCTCGACCGCGCTCACCGTCTCGGCCATCGAGTGGGCCGCGGACCCGAACGACGACGGCGACTTCTCGGATCACCTCGACGTCATCAATCTCTCCCTCGGCTCGAACTTCGGTGGCCGCTTCACCGCGTCCGCAGCGGCCGGCGACAACGCGTCGCTGGTCGGCGTGATCGTGGCCGCGGCCTCTGGCAACGCCGGGGACACCAACTTCATCACCTCGAGCCCGGGCAGCGGTGACCGCGTGATCTCGGTCGCCAATACTCTCGACGGTGGCTTGGCCGGCGCGGTGCTGAACGTCACCGCGCCGGGTCCCGTCGTCGGCAGCTACCCGGCGGTCAACGCCAACTTCGTGCCCCTGCAGCCCGCTCCCGCCGGCCAAGCAGGCAACATCGTGCTGGTCGACGACGGCTCCACGGCGGGTACCGGCGGCACCCTGACCGACGGCTGCCAGACACCCTTCGTGAACGCTGCCGCCGTCGCCGGCAACATCGCCCTCATCGATCGCGGTGTCTGCGGCTTCATCGTCAAGGCCCAGAACGCCCAGGCGAACGGTGCGATCGGCGTCATCGTGGCCAACAACGTCACCGGCGACCCGGTACCTATCGTCATGGGTGGCACGGCGCCGCCCGGACCGGCCGTGACCATTCCGTCCGTCAACATCGCGCGCGGCACGCGCGACGCGCTGGTGGCCGCCGGTGCCGGCCTCGCCGGCAACCTGGGCGCCGCCAACCCGGGCGACACGGTCAACGCCAGCTCTTCCCGCGGCCCGCGCCGGATCAGCTCGCCGGTGCGCCTGAAGCCCGATCTGTCGGCTCCCGGTACCTCGATCCTCGCCGCCCAGAGCGGCATCGTTTGCACCGGCACCGCGCCGTCGACGGGCTGCATCGTGGCGAATCCGAGCGGCTTCATTCCGGACAATGCGACGCTGACGATCTCCGGCACCTCGATGGCGACGCCGCACGTCGCGGGTTTCATGGCCCTGCTGCGTCAGCTGCACCCGGACTGGCCGGTCGAGCACCTGAAGGCCGTGGCCATGGGTGGCTCGATTCATGACCCGACGCTCGGCGCCAACGGCTCGGGCGCCAAGTTCGGCCTCGCGCGCATCGGTGCCGGCCGTATCGACATGCCGGACAGCGCCACGGACAACGTCTTCGCCTTCAACGCGGACGATCCGGGCCTGGTCTCGGTTTCCTTCGACACCGAGATCACCGGCGTCGCGAGCCAGCAGAAGCGGGTTCGGGTCGTCAACGAAAGCTCGACACCCAAGACCTACACCGTCGCCTTGACGACGCCCACGAACGACGCCCCGGGTGTGTCCTTCTCCCTACCCGGCGGTAGCTCGATCTCGGTGCCCGCGGGCGGAACCGCCGAACTCGTGGTCCAGATGAGCGCCAACGCGAACCTGATGGACCACCCGAACACCGATGCGACGCTCTCGTTGCTGCAGGCGTCTCCCGGCGCCGTGGCAGCCCTCGGCAACCTGGCCCGCCACTTTCTGACCGAGGAAGGCGCGTACCTGACCTTCAGCGACGGCGCAGGCACCGATCCGGACTTCCGGGTGCCGATCTACGTCGGGGCGCGGCCGGCCTCGATGATGACCGCACCGGCCACGATGGTCACGGGCGGCGCCGCCACGGGTTCCACCACGATCCCGCTCTCCGGCACCGACGTGTGCACCGGCACCCTCGCCCCCGGCCCGAGCTGCACGGGAACGTTCCCGGTCGACGTCGTGTCGCTGGTCACGCCCTTCGAGCTCCACGTCGTCTCGCCGCGAGCCACCACCACGGCCCCCGACTGGGGGGACATCCAATACGCCGGAGCGGCCTTCGACCCGGTCAGCGGCCTGTTGCTCTTCGGCGTCTCGGCCTGGGGTGAGTGGTCCTCGCCGACCGACGTCGCCTTCAACATCTCGGTCGATTTCGACGAGAACGGCACCTACGACCGGATCGTGTTCAACACCAACCCGGGCACGCTCTCGACCGTCGCGGGCAACGCCCAGGCGGCCAATGACACCTTCATCAATACCGTTTTCAACACCGCCACGAGCGGGCTTTCCGCAGGCGGCGCGAGCCTCTTCGTCAACCGCGTGTCGGCCGCTAGCGTCGAGTCGGGGCTGTTCAACAACAACGTCATGTTCCTGGCGGCGACCCCGGCGCAGCTCGGCTTGGTCACGGGGGACACCACCTTCCGCTACCGGGTGGACACCTGCCCGGGTTTCAACCCGCTGTGCACGACGAAGATCGACAGCGCCGTGGGGCCGTTCTTCTTCAACTACGCGGCCCAGGGCTTGAACTTCGGCGGCGCCAACCTGGTCTTCGACCTGAACGGCGCGGCTCCTCCGGTCACTTGGAACACCGCCAACATGACCACCAACGGCGCCCTCGGCGCGCTGCTGCTCCACCACTTGAACGGCTTCGGCAAACGCGCCGAGGTGGTGGTGCTCGAGGGCACGCCGTCGGCGGACCTGGCGGTGACCAAGACCATGGCGCCGGCTTCACCGGTGCTCGGCCAGAACGTCGTCTTCACCATCACGGTGTCGAACGCCGGTCCCGACACGGCTTCCGGCATCCAGGTGGCGGACATTCTGCCCGCTGGTCTGACGTACGTGTCGGACAACGGCGGCGGGGCCTACAACACGACGACCGAAATCTGGACGGTCCCCGGTACGATCGCGGCCGCAGGCTCGGCCTCGCTTCAGATCACGGCGACGCTCGACACCACGGACCCGATCGTCAACACCGCGACGATCAGCGCCTCGACGCCCCTCGACACCAACCCCGGCAACAACCAGGCCTCGGTGACGATCAACGCGCCGGAGGTGGCCGATCTGGAAGTCACCATGTCGGTGTCCTCGCCCACCGTGCTGGTCGGCCAGCCGGTGACCTACTCGATCGAACTACTCAACAACGGCGGCGACGTCGCCTACAGCTTGGACGTCAACGAGCAGATCGTCGAGTTCGTGCGCGGAGCCGGGCTCAATCCCACGAGCTCCGTCGCCAGTCACGGCGTCTACAACCCGGCGACCGGTCTGTGGGAGATCGCCTCCCTCCCGACCGGGGTGACGGCCACCCTCGACCTGACCTTCACGGCCCCCAACATGGCTGGCGCCCTGACCAACACGGTCACCGCCGCAGCCGGCACCTCGGACAACGACACCGCCAACAACAGCGCGTCGGCGAGTACCACCGTCCTGTCGCCGGCCGATGTGACCTCGACCAAGACGGTCGCGGGCACGTTCCAAGAGGGTGGCGCCGTGACCTACACGGTGACGTTGAACAACGCTGCCGCGTTCGATCAACAGAACAACGCCGGCGCGGAGTTCACCGACACGTTGCCCGCTGCCCTCACCCTCACGGGTGCCAGTGCCAGCTCGGGCGTGGCTTCGACCGCGGGCAACACCGTCGACTGGAACGGCGTCGTGCCGGCCGGCGGCTCGGTCACGATCACCATCAATGCCACGATCAACGCCGGCACGGCCCTCCAGACGGTTTCCAACCAGGGCTCGGTGAACGTCGATGGGGACGGTAACGGCAGCAACGAAGCGGTTCGGCCGACCGACGATCCGGCCGTGGGCGGCGCTGCCGACCCGACCAGCTTCGTGGTCTCCTCGCCCTCCGCCGTGGCGGCGACCAAGACCGCGGCCGGTGACTTCGTCGAAGGCGGCACGGTCACCTACACGATCGTGATGAGCAACGCCGGCCCCGCTGCCCAACTCGACAACCCGGGTGACGAGTTCACCGACGTGCTCGATGCCGGCCTCACGCTGGTCTCGGCCTCGTCCAGCTCGGGTACTGCCACCGCCACCCTTGCCACCAACACCGTGACCTGGAACGGTGCCATCCCGGCCGCCGGTTCGGTCACGATCACCATCGAAGCGGTCATCAACCCCGGCACCGGCGCCTCGATCATCGCCAACCAGGGCACCACCAGCACGGATTCGGACGGCAACGGCACCAACGATGCCGCCGGTGTCACCGACGATCCCGGCCAGGGCGGCGGCGCCGACCCGACCGAGTTCAGCGTCGGCGACATCAACGTGCTCGAGATTCCGACCGTCTCCGAGGTCGGCCTGATGCTGCTGATGGTCTTGCTCGCCGGCTTCGCCGTGGTCACCCTCGGCCGGCGGCGGAACTAACCCGTCCCGGCCCGTCCGGCCAGCGGCACGTCACCAACGTGCCGCTGGCTTGGTCCCTTTCACTCGAATTCTCCGTTTCTCTCCTCGAGGCGCCACACTGGGTGGCGCCCGGCGAGAAAGCCGCCGTCGGCGGCAAGGAGGATCGCGTGAAGTTCTGGTCTCAACCCCGCTTTCTCATTTTCGGCCTGCTCCTGTCGGCTACTAGTCTCAGCGCCGCCGAGGGGCCGCTCCGTTCGACTCTCGAGCGGTCGAACGTCGCCGACCTCGTAGGTGGCGAAGCACGGCTGAGTTTCACCCTGCACAACGACGGGACCGAGCCGCTCTACGTGCTCGCCCGCCAGACGCCCCTGCGGGGCCTGCGGGCAGATCTCTTCGACGTCCGCCGCGAGGGCGAGCGGGTGCCCTACGTCGGCCCGCTCCATCGCTTCGCGCCGCCGCGCCCCGTCGACTATGTGCGCCTCGAGCCTGGCGAGTCCCTGACCGTCCCGGTCGATCTCGAAGGCAGCTACGACATCGCGAAATCCGGCCGCTACAGCGTGCGCTTCCGCCCGGGTCTCGAAGGTTTCCGTCGCAATGGCGAGGCGGCGTTCGTGGCGATCACCTCGACGCCGGCTTCGACGCCTCTGCGCTTCGTTCTCGAGCGTGAGGAGACCGCGGCCCCCGAGGCCCACACGGCGCCCACCCTCGAGAACGCGAACCCCGCTTCCCTTGTGCCGACGACCTTCCTCTGCTCCACGAGCCGCATCAACCAGATCCAGCAGGCCCTACCGGTCGCCGACACGATGGCGACCAAAGCGCTCACGACCTTGAACAACGGCATCACCGGACCGGTCCCGCCGACGTACACGACCTGGTTCGGTGCCTTCAGCCCGACCCTCTACATGGGCGTCCTCTTGGACTTCGCCAACATCCAGAAGACTCTCGACAGCCGGCAACTGTCTTTCTACTGTGACTGCTTCGAGGCCGACACCTACGCCTATACCAGCAAGGCGCAGCAGGGCCACATCCACCTCTGCCCGCTCTTTTGGAGCGCACCGCTCTCCGGGTTGAACTCGAAGGCCGACACCCTGGTCCACGAGTCCAGCCATTGGCCTTCCTGGGGTGCCGATTCCGACGACTACGTCTACGGCATCACCAACAGCAAGAATTTGGCGCTCTTCGCTCCCGGCTTCGCCGTCGACAACGCCGACAACTTCGCCTACTTCGCGTCCAGCCAGCCTTGAGCCGTCAGGGTTCCGACGGCAACCGGCACGTCACCACCGTGCCGCCGCCGGGGCGGGCCGCCAGGGACAAGGTGCCGCCGTGGCCGGCGAGGATCTCGCGGCACAGCGGCAGGCCGACCCCGACGCCGTCGGGTTTGGTCGAGTAGAACGGTAGGAGAGCCTGCCGGAAAGCCTCGGGGGCGAGACCTCGCCCCCGGTCGAACACCTGGAGCACGGTGGTGCCGGTGCCGTCCTTGGCGACGCCGACCGCCACCTCCCCGCTTCCGGGTTCACTCGCCTCCCAGGCGTTCTTGACCAGGTTGATCAGCACCTGTTCGATCTGGGCGGGGTCGAAGTACCCGGATTCCGGCGGCGTGCCCAGCCGTTCGAAGGGATAGAGCTCGGCGACGTTGGCCAGCACCGGCTCCCAGGAAGTCTCGACCTTGCGCGGCTCCGGCAGGCGGGCGAACCGCGCGTAACCCTCGAGGAAGGTCTTCAGGTGGACCACCCGCTCCTCGATGGTCGCCAGGATGGTCGCCAGCTGCGCCGGATCGCCGCCGCGGCGGCCGAGCACCACGCCGGCGGAGTGGGCCAGCGACGAGATCGGCGCCAGGGAGTTGTTGAGCTCATGGCTGATGATGCGGATCACTTGCTTCCAAATGCGTGCTTCCTCGCGGTCGAGCTCGCGGGTGAGCCGGCGCAGGAGGTAGAGCGTGTGGCGGCGGCGGTTGATCTGAAAGGCCCGGCGAGAAAGATGGAACGTCTCGGGCCGGCCACCCTCTTCGACGGCGAACAAACCGTCTCCCGAGCCCGCGAGGAGCTCCCGCAGCTCCTTCGGAGCGGTAGCCAGGAGGTCGTCGAAGGCCAGGCCTTCGAGTTTGGTGCCGCCCAGAAGCAGCCGCCGGGCCTCGGGGTTCGAGAAGATCACCCGCTCGCGAGCATCGGTCAACACGATCGCCAAGGGCGAGCTCTCGAGGGCCGCCTCGAGCAGCAGCTCGCGCTCGACGAGACTCGAGCGTTCCGTCTGCAGTACGTCCGCCATGCGGTTGTAGGCCGCCGCCAGGTGGCCCAGCTCGTCGCGGCGGGCAGTCGCCAGGCGCAACGAAAAGTCCCGCGCCCCCAGGCTCTCGAGGCCGTCCTGAAGGGCCGCCAACGCCGCCCGCCGGGGCCGGAGGTAGCGGGAGAAGCACGGCACTCCGACCCCGAGGCCGGCCCCGAGGCACAGCAGCAACACCGCCCAGGGAGACAGCGGCAGGGTTTCCTGGAGAGCCAAGGCCGCGGCGGCGGTGGTGGCCGCGGCCAAGAGGGGGAGAAAAAGAAGGACGAAATGGACGAAGTGGAGTTTCCTCAAGTCTTCTCCACCCTCTTCTCCACTCCGAGGCCCAGCCGGGCCATCTTCCGGTAGAGCGCCTGCCGCGAGAGCCCGAGCCGCTCCGCGGCGTGGGCCACGATCCCGCCGCTGTCTCGGAGCGCCAACTCGATCGCGTTCCGCTCGGGGTCGGCCACGGCGAGAGCCACCGAGCCCGCACCGAGGTCCAAGTCCTCGGGCTGGATCTCCCCCTGCGCCACCAGGCTCGCCCGTTGGATACGGTTGCGCAGCTCGCGCACGTTGCCCGGCCAGGGGTGGGCGAGCAGGGCGCGGCGGGCGGCCTCCGAGAGCCCGCGGGAAGGGCCGCCGGTCTCGCGCAGGAAGTACTCGGCGAGCGGCACCACGTCTTCCGGGCGTCGAGACAGGGGCGGCACGGCGATCTCGACGACGTTCAGGCGGAAGTACAGATCTTCCCGGAAGCGCCCGGCAGCGATTTCCTTCCGGAGATCGGCGTTGGTCGCCGAGATCACCCGCACGTCGGCGCGTAACGTGCGGCTGCTGCCCAGGCGGGCGAACTCACCGGTCTCGAGCACCCGCAGCAGCTTGACCTGGCCCGCGAGGGTCAAGGCATCGACCTCGTCCAGGAACAACGTGCCGCCGTCCGCGGCCTCGAACCGGCCGATACGCTGACCTTTGAGGCCGGTGTAGGCCCCCGCCTCGGCACCGAAGAGCTCGGCTTCGAGCAGCTCGGCCGGCAGGGCCCCGGCATTGACCTTGACGAACGGCCCACCGCGGCGCGGGGAATGCTGGTGGACGAGGTCCGCGATGCGTTCCTTGCCGCTGCCGTTGGGACCGGTCACGAGCACCGGCACCGAGGCCCCGGCGACGTTTTTCGCCAACTCCACGACCCGGGCCAGGGCCGGGCTCGAGACCACCAAGTCGGGCTCCCGCGGGCTCGCCGGAGCGGGGCGGCGGGCGGCCCGGCGAGCGGCGAGCAGGCGCTCGACGTTCGCCACCAGGCGGCGGTCGTCCCAGGGTTTCGCCAGGTAGTCGGCGGCGCCTTCCTTGACCAGCTGGACGGCCGTTTCGAGGGACGTCCAGGCGGTCACGAGCAAAACCGGCAGCTCCGGATCGGCAGCCTTCAGACGCCGAAACAGCGCCACGCCCTCTTCCCCATCGGTCCGCCCGTGGCCGAAATTCATGTCCTGGACGACCACGCCGATCTCGCCCGAGCGCACTGCCGCCTCCGCCGCCGCGGCATCGCCGGCTTCCCGGCAGGGCAAGTCGTGCAGCTCGAAAAGCGTCACGAGGGCCTGCCGGATGGCCGGCTGGTCGTCCACCACCAGGACTTTCATCGCCCCATCCTAAACCGCCCGGGTGGCGACCACGGGTGGAACCTTGGTGGCGCGCAATGCGGGAACGAGGGTCGTCGCCTGGCCGAGGACGGCGAAGAACACCGTGCCACCGAACACGAGGCCCAGGGGCAGCCGCGTGGCCGAGGCGAATCGGGCCAAGCCGTCGTTCAGACCGAAGGCGAGGGCGATGCCGACCACCAGCCCGAGGGCCGTCACCAGGGCGTTTTCGACCAGAAAGTAACGCAGGATCTCGCCCCGGGTGGCTCCGAGCGCGCGCCGAGTGCCGATCTGCCGGGTGCGCTGGGTGACCGAGAAGCTGGTCACACCGGCAATGCCCAGGGCGGTGACGAAGACCAGAAGGACGATTACGGCCGAGAGCAGTCGGGCCACGAACTGGCTCTGGCGAAACGTCTCGGCGCGCACCTCGGTCATTGACTGAACCTCCACGGTGCGTCCCGAATGCTCCGCGAGCAGGGCCTTGTCGATCGCTTGCCGGACCTCCCCGGCGAGCCCCGGCGTCACGCGGACGAGGTAGAAAGAGTACCGCTCGTAGACGGGCCGACCGGGATAAAAAAAGGCCAGATCGGCGACTTCCGAATCCGGCCAGGCGTTCGTCATGTGCGCCACGAGCCCCACGACGGTGACCGGCTCGCTTCCGAACACCACGAACTGACGGCCGAGCGGGTCACCCTCGGGAAAGAGCCTCCGCGCCAGGGCCTCGGTCAGGATGGCCTCCGCCACCGACTCCGACGCGTAGTCCTCGGGAAGGAAGTCCCGACCCCGAACGAGCTCGACCCCGAAAGTGCGCAGCCAGTCCTCGGAAACCTCGAAATTCGGCCCCGGGATGGGGTCCGCATCTCTTTTCTCCGGCAGACGAATTCCCGACGAGTTGCCGCTGCCGGACAGAGGAACGGCGCTCGTGCGGGTCACCGCAACCACTCCGGGCAGATTCTGCAGCCGGCGGACATCGGCCTGCCGCAGGCTTTCCGCCCGGTCCCGGTCGCGCAGCTCCGGATCGAAGGGCTGGACCAGCACGCGCAGCAGGTTTTCCTCGTCGGCGAGACCCGAGGGCTTGGTCACCGTCGCCCGAATTTCGCTGAGCTGATGGACACAGTTGACGACGACCGCGAGCGCCAGACCGACCTCGAGGACGATGAGCACGAAGCGCGTTCGGTTCTTCACCAGAGCGCGGAAGATCGGACCGAGTTCCACGGCAGCCTCCTATTGCAGCTTGAGATGGGTGGCTGGCGGCACCGAGCAGATGCGCCAAGCCGGGTAGAGGCCGGCTACGAGACCCGCGACCAGCGTCAAGCCAAAGCCGGTGCCGATCATGGGCAGGTCGAGCCGGTAGTGCACATCGCCTTCGAGGGCTCGGTTGATCACCCCCAGCACGCCCCAGGACAACAAGATGCCCGCGAGCCCGCCGCCGACGGCGGTCAGTTCGCACTCGACCAGGTGCTGGACGAAGACCGCGGCCCGGCTCGCGCCGAGCGCCCGGCGTACGCCGACCTCCGGTGCCCGAGCTAAGAACTTGCCGAGCAGTAGGCCGATCAGGTTCACGGCGCAGATGCCCAGAAAGGCGAGCGCGATGACCATCAGACTTTTGGCCGACGGCGGCACCGCCTCCTCCTGTTGGTGCCAGGCGCGCATGGGCTGGAGTTGGTTGTTGTTCTTGCGTTGGAACCGCCCGGCGGCCCGTTGGCCGTCCGTGTACTGATCGAGAAAGGACTGGTAAGCCTGCTTCTGAGAGTCCGACTCGAGCTCGACCCAGCCTTGGAGCCACACCGCCTCGGAGTCGTACTTGCCGTCGACCGTCTGCCAGCCCTGACCCCAACTGGAGGTGTTGCCGGCATTGACGATCCCAAGCGGACGAGCGAGGGCGAAGGGGATGTAGATCTCCTCGGGTGACCGTTCGGAACCGTTGTGGATGTCGTAGAACTTGAGGGCCGGTCGCCAAGGCGCCAGCACGCCGGCAACGGTGAAAATCTGCTGGTCGATCTTGATCGTGCGGCCGACGCTGTTGGCCTCACCAAACAGCTTGCGATTGATTTCGGCCGACAGCACCACCTGAGCCTCCCCGCGGGCTTCCGCCTCGGCGCTCCAGGCGTCCCCAAACCGGAACGGCACCGCGAACAGGGCAAAGAAGTCGCGGGTGGTGACGCGGGTGTCGGCAGAAAACGGCTGGGCGCCTTCCGGATGAAGGTACAGCCGGGCACGGAACATCGCCGCCTTGCGTGCGGGAATGTCGCTCTCGACCACGGCCGCCAGGGCGTCCCGGTAGGTGAGCTGGTTGGGCGGTCGCTCGGGGAAGTCGGAGTCGAAAGGCCGCTCAGGGTCCCAGGAATCGAGCCTCACGTAGAACAGCCGATCGCTTTTGCCCGGCAGCGGGTCCCCGGCGAGCAGGTAGTGGATGGTCACGCAGGTGGTCGCCACCCCGATGCCGAGGGCGATGGCGGCAATCGCCAGGCTCGACAGCACCGGCGTGCGGCGCAGGCTCTGCCAACCGAGTTTCAGGTTGTAACCGACCATGACCGGGCTCCTTAGGACACGAAGGTGGTCATGGCGGCGTCGCCGGTGGGGGCGAACAGCGGCCGGGGATGGTCCGCGGCGACGTCGAGCAGGCGGCCGTCGAGCAGATGGATCTGCCGGCTGGCGCGGCGGGCGAGCTCGGGATCGTGGGTGACCATGACGATCGTGGTGCCCTGCTCGTTGATCGTCTCGAGCATTTCGAGGATCTCGCGCGCCATGGCGGTGTCGAGGTTGCCCGTGGGTTCGTCGGCGAGCAGCAGTTTGGGCCGGCCGGCGAGCGCCCGGGCGATCGCCACCCGCTGCTGCTGGCCGCCGGAGAGCTGCGCCGGGTAGTGTTTGGTGCGGGCGCCGAGGCCCACGCTTTCGAGGGCACCGAGAATCGCCTCGCGGCGCTCCTTGGCCCCCCAACCGCGGTAGCGCAGCGGCACGTCGACGTTGTCGAAAACGTCGAGATCGGGGATCAGGTTGAAGCTCTGGAAGATGAAGCCGATCTTCTCGTTGCGCAGGCGCGAGCTGTCGCGGTCCGAAAGCCGGGACACGTCCTGGCCATCGAGCAAGTAACGGCCCTGGTCGAAGCCGTCGAGCAATCCGACGACGTTCAGGAAGCTGGTCTTCCCCGAGCCCGAGGGCCCCATCACGGCGACGAACTCACCGGCAGCGACGGTCAAGTCGAGGTCGCGCAGTGCGAGGGTCTCGACCAACGCGGCGCGGTAGATCTTGGAGAGGTGTTCGAGTCGGATCATGGCGTTTCGATTCCTCGTGAGGTCAGCGCAGGAGCACGGCTTCGGCGTCGGCGAAGCGGCGGGTGTCGGACAGGATCAGGACTTCGCCGGGCTCGAGGCCGGAGCGGACCTCGACCTCGCGAACGGATTGGGCACCGAGTTCGATGCGGCGTTGGGTCGCGACATCCCCGACGACGACGAAGGCCGAAGACCCGCCGCCGCTGTCGACGAACGGACCGCGTTCGACCTTGACGACGTTCGGGCGGCTTTCGAGCAGCAACCGGCAGGCGACGCGCTGGCCTTGCTTCAGGCCCGCGGGCGGCGCACCGGAGAAGGCCAGGCGTCCGCGCACGACGCCGGCATCGACGGATGGGCTCATGCTGGTGACCGCCGCGGGCACCTCGGCCCCTTCGACGCGCACGGCGACCGCGAGCCCGGGTGACACCTCGTCTGCCCAGGCCTCGGGCACCGCCACCTCGACGGCGAAGGCCGAAAGATCGACGACCGTGACGAGAGCCTGGCCGTCGGCGACGGCGTCGCGGTCGGCCACTTCCAAACTGCCCACCGGGCCGGCCACCGGCGAGCGCACGGCGAGCTCCTCGACGCGGCGGCGTTGCTCGGCGACCAACAGACGCTGGCGTTCGACCTGCTGGGCGGCCTGGCGGAGATCGACGGCGCGGGTTTCGGCGTCGAGCTCGGCCCGGCGCTCGGCGTGGGCCAGGGACTGGCGCGCCAGGGTCAACTCGTCCTGAGCGCGTTCGAGCTCGATCTTATTGACCAGCCCCTGGTCGAAAATCAGCTGCGCCCGGGCCATGCCCCGCTCGGCCGCTTGGGCGCGCACGGCGAGCTGTTCGATGTCGAGTTTCTGGCCGAGGGCGGTTTGCTGCGCCCGCAGGCGCCGGCTCTCGAGGTCGGACTCGAGGGCCGCCAGGGCCGACTCCTCCCGCGCCAGCTCGTTCACCCGCTCCGGGCTCTCGACCCGGGCCACCACCTCCCCCGCCGCCACCACCTGGCCGGCCTGGACGAGCAGGTGGGCGATGCCCCGCGCCGGACTGAACAGGCTCGGGTGGCGCGCCGCCACCACTCGTCCCTCGACTGCCAAATCCCTCTCGAGGTCCCCGCGGGTGACGGTGGCGAACCGCAGCTCCGAACGCGACACCGAGTGATCGGTCTGGAACCACCGCAACACGGCCGGCGCCAGCCAGGCCACGGCAGCGAAGACCGCCGCGCCGACCGCCAACATCACCACCCGCCGCCGTCCCCGCGGACGCTCGATCACCCGGTCATTGTGCTCCGTCCCTCGAATCATCAGCCTCGCCTCCGCCGCCGGCCCAAAGCAGGGCGCGTGCCAGAGGCCGAAGAGTATTTATTACAGAGGGTTACGGGAGTCCGGCGGTGTCCGTGGGGAGGTTCTGCGGACAGGTGTCCGGACAAGTGTCCGGGGGGCAGTCCTCGGCCGCCGCCACCCTGAAGGTCTTTGGTTTTCTTGGGGTAGCGGCCGAACTTCAGTTCGGCCGAGTCAACCACCGCAGTTGCCGACGCGAGGATGGAGGCACCCCAGAGCCCATATGAGCGCAACTTCCTCATATCTCCCTGACAGATCAACCCGGGCTTTCGCCGTCCTCTTGTGTGGAGGTCAGCCAATGAAAACACCCAAGACCTGGGGCACCAGCCGAGCCGTTCGCCTCGACGTTGCGTACTATCCGCCGGGCCAACCAGTTCACGTCGTTATCTCGACTCACGGGCGACAGCCCTTCTTTCGTGAGCCCAAGTTGGCGCAAACGACCTTCGGCCTACTTTCGGGAGACTCCGACACCCTCGCCGCGTGCTTGATGCCGGATCACCTCCACTGGCTACTCGTGATCCGGAACTCGCTCGCCGACCAGGTCAAACGCTTCAAGCAGGTTTCGACACACCGAGCCCGCGCTTGGCATCACCCAGGGCACTTGTGGCAGCGCTCGTACTTCGACCGCATCCTCAGGAGAGAAGAATCGGTGGAATCGGTCGCCCGCTACATTCTCGACAATCCGGTTCGGCGAGGTTTGGTGGAGACGGAGGAGGAGTACCCGTATTCGGTGGTCCGGTGGGAACGGTAGTGGAAGTGCCCAACCCGACCGGCGTAGGGAGATTGTCGAGCTCGGCATCTTGCCGTCGCTCGGCCGGCCTGAAGGCCGGCCGCTACCCCGGAGATTCCTCTCGCCGTCGCGCGGCCTGAAGACCGGCCGTTACCTTTTAGGTTCCTCTCGTAGTGACCCGGCCGGCCACCCCGCAGGTCTTTGGATTTCTTGGGGTAACGGCCGCACTTCAGTTCGACCGAGCCGGGCTCTTGCCATCCCCCAAATACGCCCCCACCTGGCGCCGGACCACCTCCGGGCGATGGCGGAAGAACTCTGCGTGAACGGCGATGAACCGCAGGTCGTCGACGGGGACGCGGCGGGCGAAGTCGGCGTAGTGTTCGAGGCGCTCGGTGATGATCTCGGGACGCAACGCGCCGTCGAGGTGGGTGCGGAAGCGTTCGGCGAGCTCGCGGCGGAGGTCTTCGGCGTTCCGGAAGAGGTGGTGGACGAGGATCTGCAAAGGGTATCGGCGGCCCGGATCGCGGCGGTGGAAGAAGTCGAAGTTGTCCTTCTGCCAGGCGGGAGCGCCGTGTTTGCGGCGTTTGCGGAAGCCGAGATCGAGGTCCCAGGGCACCACGAACCAGCGCCCGCCGGCCACGACCCCGCGACGATCGCGCACCAGGGCGGCCTGAAGCTGGTCGTCGGTTGCGCAGAGCTGCATGAGGACGTACCAGTTCATCAGGCTGTCGAAGTCGAACAACTCGGCGGCCACGGCGGCGAAATTCTCCGGCGGGGCCGTCAGCAGCTGGTGCCGCAACCCGTCCCAGAGTTCCCGCTCGCGAGTCTCGAGCCGGGCGCGACCGGGAAGGACATCGAAGTCCCGATGTCCGAAACGGCGCGCCGCCCAGTCGGCCCCGAGGCGCTCGGTCAATACGTAGACCGGGCCGGTGAGCTCGCCGTTGACCACCATCACCACGGGCCGCGTGGCGGGCGTCGCAAGGCCGACGCGGCGCGCGAGGTCGTAAGAGACGGGATTGATGAATCGGTGGGTGAGCGTCGAGTCCGGCACGTCGGGGCGCGCATCGTTGTGCAGAATCAGCTCGTCGAGCTCGTGGCCCACGAGCTCCGCAGCCAGCCGCTCCCCCGGGAATGGCCGGCCGCCGAGGCTCGGCCGGAAGTAGACCCGGAAGCTCTTCGGCCCCGGCAGCAGGCGGGTCTTGTCGCCGTGGAGCCGCACGCCCACCGGCGATTGGAAGACCACTTCTCCGCCGTCCTGGAGCGTCAGCCAACCCGGCTCCTCCCAATCTTTCCCGCGACCCCGGGGGTTCGACAGCAATCGCTGCAGCCGGCACGGCTCGAGGTAGAGCGAGACTACGGGAACGTCGTCGCGCGCCCGCCAATGTGCCGGCAGGAGCCGGGTGCTCGGAATCGCCTCGGGGGCCAGCGGCCCCACGGCGATCGCCGGGTCGGGACAGGGCGTCCCCGAATCGGCTGGCACCGCGGCCAGCAGATCCGCCGGCGGGGCGAGATGGATGGCCCCCGCGCGCTCGAGGCCGGCGCGGATCTTCTTCGAGCCGAAGGCTCTGGCCGGCACCTCGGAGCGGCTCGCGGTGGTCCGCGCCTGGGTCACCGGCGGCCACCCGTGGACGGCGACGGCGAACACGGCCATCAGGGCGACCGCCAGGGCCGGTGCCCAGAGGCGCCGGCTCACGGGGTCATCACCGCCTCGATGACGAGCGGACCGGTGACCGTCAGCTCTAGGCGGTCGCTCGGTGCCACGAGCTCGCCGTCGACGCGCCAGGCGGCGAGCCGGCTGCGCCAAGGCTCGGCCACCGCCACTGCCACCATCAGCCCCGAGGGGTACCGGCCGTGGTACTCGGCCGGTACTTCATAACCGTCCACCCGCAGTGCCCCCGCGGGCCCGTGCACCGTCACCGGCTGGGGTGGACCGACCTGGAAGTGCAGCGAGAGCTGGCGGAACATCTCGTCGAAGCGCAGTTGGAAGAACTTCTCGAGCTCGCCCTGGTACCTCAAGTCGGCCACCGGCAACGTTCGCGCCAAATGGGCGTAGTGATCGAGACGCTCGCGCAGGTACCGCTCGTCGACCCGATGGTTGACCACCTCGACGAAGAGCCGCAGGAACTCGGAGCGATACTCCGGGTCCTCGTTCAGCAGCCGGTGCAGCAGGATGCGCGGCGGCATCTTGTCGCCCGGCGGGCGCCCCATGACGAAGCGGAATTGGTCCCGCTTCCAGCCCTCGGTGCGCGCTTGCTTCGGGCGCCGGAAGCTCATGTCCATGTCCCAGGCGACGAAGAACCAGCGACCGTCGGAAACTTCGCCACGGCGGTCGCGGGTCATCACGGCCTGAAACACGTCGCCGGTCGAACAGACGAGTACGGTCAGGTACCAGCGCGTCAGGTTGTCGAGGTCGAAGTACTTTTCGACCTCGCTCGCCAAAAGCGGCGCCGGGGCGGTTGCGGCCCAGCGGGCGGCCTCGTCCCACAGGGCTTGCTCCTCCGGCTCGCGGGCGCCCTTGGCGCGCAGGACGTCGAATTTGTCGTGGCCGAACCGGCGGCGCAACCAGTCCTTGTCGATGCGCTCGGTCAACACGTAGGGCGGCCGCGGCTCGCCGTTGACCAGGAGCCGAATGGGCAGCGTCTCGGGCGCCAGCGCGCCGAGGTGCCGGGCGATGTCGTAGGACAACGAGTTCGACAGCTGCCAGGGAATGCCCCGCTGGTCGTGGCGCAGATCGTTGTGGAGGATGACTTGCTCGATGGGTTGGTCTCCCACGCCCGGCGCCAGCGAGCGACCGGGCCAGCCGGTGGCCCCGGCCCGGTCCCGAAAAATCAGTCGAAAGCTCTTGTATCCGGGCCGCTTGCGGCTGAAGCCGCCTTGCAGCCGCACGGCCACCGGGGAGGCGAACCGGAGCTCGCCGCCTTCGAAGTAGCTGACCCAGCCCGGCTCCTCCCACTCCGGGCCAAACCCCTCGGGGTTGTCGACCAGGCGCCGCAGCCGGCAGGGCTCGAGGTACAGCGAAACCAGCGGCGAGTCTCGCCGCGCGCGCGCCTCAGCCGGGACCAGGACAGTGCTCGGCAGCTGCTCCGGACCGAGGGCCTGGGCACCGATCTCGAGCTCCGGGCAGCGACCGTCGCGCCCGAGAGGCCGTTGGGCCAGCAAGTCCGCCGGGGGTTGCAGAAACAAACGACCGGCGCGGAAGAGCCCGTTACGGACTTTCTTCGAGGCGAAGGTCGTGGCCGGCACGGCGTCGCGCCGGGCCGCGGCGCGGGCACCCGCGAGCGGTTCCGCATCCGCCAACCAGAAGGCGAGCGTCGCCACGAGCGCCACCCCGAGGGCCGGCGCACCGAGTCGGCGCCACGCCGACGAGGCGGGCGGGGCGAAACCCGAGGCCTTCAAGGTTGGCTGGCCGCGGCGGCGTACACGATCGTGGTCGACGCCGGACCGATGGACTCGGTCAGGCTGCGTTCGAGGCCGGGAGCGTCCCCGAGGCCATGGAAGCGGTAGGTCACGGTGACCCGACCGTCATTCCGGGTCAAGCTCTCGAGCCCTCCGCGGCGCACGCGCTCGGCGAGCAACTCGAACAACGTGCGGCTCTTCTCCTCGTAGCGGGCTTCGTCGAGGGACAGGACCAGCAGCCCGCTCTGCGCCTTGCGGCGGAACACCGGCACCAGAAGCTCTTTGACGAGCAAGGCCAGGAAGGCCATGACCAGAATGCCGGCGAGGAAGAGCAGCTGGGCCGTGGCGCAGGCCAAAGACGTCGCGACCACCACCATCAGGAAGCCGATTTCTTCCGGCTCTTTGATTGGCGTCCGGAAGCGCACGATCGACAGGGCGCCGAGCAAACCGAGCGACAACGGCAAGGAAAACTGGATGGCGATGAAAATCGCCGTGACGGCGATGCCGAGGAGTGGAAAAGCGCGGTGGATCTCGCTCCCCGTGGCCCGGCTGCCATAAAACCGCACGTACAGAAAGGCCACGACCATCGCGGACAGGGCCGACAGGCCGAGCAGCAAGAGGAAGGCTCCCGGGGACAACTCGTAACCCTTGGTGCCCCAGCCCGAGAGCAATTTCTCGATCATCGCTTCCATCGTCTCTCCTCAGGCTTCGAGCGCCGCGCAGACGGCGCCGTACTTGGAAAAGGAAACCCGTCGACCGCCCAGGGCGGCGAGGGCATACAGGGGCCCGCCGAGCTCGGCCCGCGGGTGCTTGACCTCGACCACCGCCCAGGGCAGCGCCTCGCCGGAAAGCCAACTCAGGCGCGCCGCCGTGCGCCCCCGCAGGATGCCGTCGTCGAGGGCTACGCGGGCGCCCGTGGCGGGGTCCACGAAGCGCCGCCGCCGGTACCGGATCTCGATCGAGGGGCGCAGATCCGGCACCAGCGGCAACCCCAGCTGGCGCAGCTCGGCCGGCACGGCCAGCCAGCGGGGATCGTCGAGATCGAGGCCGGCCGCCGTCGCGGCCGGCAGTGCGAGATCCCCGCGCAGCTTTTCCCGACGACTGCCGATCCGCCGTTTGATTTCCCAGAACGCCGTCCCGGCGCCGTCGTACCACCGCACCCGGATCTTGGTCTTCAAGTAGTCGCTGGCTTGTTTCTCAGCCAGCGAGTCGAGCCCCGGCGTATCGAAGTAGACCGAGGTCACCCTGCCGACCGGGTGAACCGGATCGGGCCGCAGGACCCCGGCGAGGAACGCCTGGACGGCGGTCGCCAAGTGGACCGGGTACAGCCACTTCTGCTCGTGGGGCAGGTGTTCGAGCGCAGACGACGAAATCGTTTCCATCCGTGAAGGGCGGATTCTAGCCCCAGTCGTCGTCGCCGATCAGGACGGAAGGGCGAAACGGCCCACCCAGATCCCGCCCTCGGTGACCGCCCACAACCGGCCACGGATTTGTTCTTGAAGGAAGAGCCCGACCACGGACTGCCCTTCCGATCCCGCCACGGGCGCAAACGACCGACCGCCATCCGTGCTGCGCCGGACGCCATCGCCGCAGGCCACCCACAACAGCCCATTCCCGCGCGGATCGACCACCAGGGTGCGCGCCTCGCAGTGGGGCGCGGCCTCGGCCAGCGCGCTCAAGACCGTCCACTCATTGCCGCCGTCCAAACTCTCTTCGAGCGTGGTCGCGGCCCACAACAGCAGCCGTGCCCCGCGCACCGAGCCGCCCCGCGCATCGAGGCTGAGGACCGAGCCCTCGCGGGACAGGCGCTGCCAGGTGGCACCGCCGTCTTCACTGCGGTAGATCGGCCGCTCATAGGTCCGGAAGTGGCGGCCGTAACCATCGAGAGCGGCGGCGTAGACCCTCTGTTCGGCGAGGGGATCGGCAAAGAGGCCGAGGATCGCGCGGTCGTCGTCACCCTCTCGACCGTTGTCCGGCAGGTCCGGGAGGGTCATCGTCAGGGTGCGTCCCTCATTTTCGCTGCGGAAGACGCCAGTTCCTGCCGCCAGCAGCGTGCCGTCCGCGAGCCACGAGACGAGAGCCGCGACGGGGAGGTCTCCGACCCGGTGGAAGCTCCGGCCGCCGTCCGTGGAGAGCGCGAGGCCTTGGTCCGTGGCCGCCAGCACTTCGTCGGGACGCTCGGCGCGCGTCGCGAGGTCGCGGAACGAGTCCGGAGAGGGGTGGCGGCTCCACTGTCGGCCGCGATCCCGCGACGTCCACAAGGCTCCTCGGGAGGTGACGAAAACGGTGGCCGGATCGCTCGGCAGAAAACGGACCTTGGTCGCGGCATCGATGAAACACGTGAAGCTTTCGCGGCCAAGGGCGACCGGTAGGCGCCGAAGGACCCCGGTGCGGAGGTGGAGCTCGATGACCTCACCCGCGCCTTCGGCGAGCAAGACGCCCCGAGCGCCATCATGAAAGAGCAGCCTTGCCGAGTCGAAACCGTCGCCCGCGGCGATGCGACGCCAGGTCTCCCCTCGGTCCCGGCTCAGCAGCAGGCCGATGTCGGAGTCGCTTTGGTGGACGGCGAAGACCGAACCCGGGGCCCCCTGGGCGGGCAGCACCTCGTAGGTGTAGCCGCCGGTAGGCAAACTCTGCCCCTCGCGCAGGCGCACCGGCCGCCAGGTACGACCGAGATCGTCCGTGCGGAACAACGCGAACCCGGAGATCGCGAACAGCGTACCCGTGGCGCGATCGAATCTCAGCCGGGACACGGCGACCGAGAGATTCGGGTCGCCGTGGATCGAATGGCTGCGCCAGGTGCGGCCCGCGTCGCTGCTGGCGTAGAAGGTCTCGGCGATCGGCGGCTCGGAGATCGACACGGCTTGGATGCCGACGAAGACGCGGGCCGGCCGCTCGGGATCGGCGTCGAGAGAGAGGATGGGCGTCGGAGTGACGAGCACTTCGAAAAAACGGACGCCGCCGTCCCGGCTGCGCAGCAGCCGCCGCCCGCGTGCGAGATACAGGGTTCCCGCCGCGGTGGGCGACCCGGAGCTGTGGACCAGAAGGTCGCGCCCCAGGTCTTCTCCCTCCGCGAGCTCCGGCAGTGGCCCGCGGTACTGCCAGGTGCGGGCGCCGTCGGGGCTGTAGTAAAGACCCGAGTTCCCAGCGGCGAACACAGCACCGAGGTCGCGCCCGCGAGCCAGTGCACGCGGCGGGTCTGCGACGAGGACGGAGGAAGGCGGCGAGGCCCAACTGGCTCCGGAGTCGTCGGAGGCCGAGACTCCCGAGACCGAGGTGGCGATGAGCCAACGACCGCTCGGCTGGACGACGACGGAGTCGAGGCAACCGAGCGGCGGCCCCGAGGGAGTGAAGCGT
The DNA here is from genome assembly GCA_033762835.1 of Thermoanaerobaculia bacterium. Lineage (GTDB taxonomy): Bacteria > Acidobacteriota > Thermoanaerobaculia > Multivoradales > DATKCC01 > JANRLG01. The sequence goes on along the minus strand of JANRLG010000201.1, from coordinate 3,258 downwards.
TCGAGGTCCCCGGCAACCGGACCCGCGGCGAATGTAGCCAGGACCAGCCCTGCCGCACCAAGCATCTTGATCATCTTGCAACTCCTTGTATAGGACCCTGACATAGGGTACTTGAATTCGCCTACCGAAGCACCTCCCCTTGATAGAGTGCTGCCCTTGCGGAGCCGGCGACCCGCCGCCCGTCGACCGTTTCGGAGGTACCACCATGATCGGCGCCCCAGTCCGCGCCCGGAGAGCCCTCGGGGGTTCGCTCCTGCTGCTCGCTTCCTTCTGCGCCCTCGCGGCCCCCGCCCGCGCTCAGGATCTCGCTTCGTTCGAAAAGCGCACCACACTTCACAAGCTCAGCAACGGATGGACGTTCATCCTGGTCGAGCGCCCCGGCTCGCCGGTGTTCTCCTTCGCGACCACGGTCAACGTCGGCAGCGCCCAGGAAGTGCCCGGCATCACCGGCCTCGCCCACATGTTCGAACACATGGCCTTCAAGGGCACGCCGGTGATCGGCACCCGCGACTACGAGGCTGAAAAGCACGCCATCGCCGCCCTCGAGGCTGCCTACCTGGCCTGGCAGGCCGAGCGGCTGGCGCCGAAGCCGGATGCCGACAAGCTGGCCAAGCTCCAGGCCGACTTCGAAGCCAAGGAGGCCGAGGCCCAGAAGTTCGTGGTCTCCAACGAGTTCGACGACATCGTCGATCGCGAAGGTGGCGTCGGCATGAACGCCTCGACCAACGCCGACTCGACCAACTACTTCTACTCGCTGCCGGTCAACAAACTCGAGTTGTTCGCCTACCTCGAGTCCGAGCGCTTCCTGCGCCCGGTGTTCCGCGAGTTTTACAAGGAGCGGGCAGTGGTCCAGGAGGAGCGGCGGTTGCGCACCGACTCCAACCCCACCGGCCGGCTGGTGGAGCGGTTCCTCGCCACCGCTTTCGAGGCTCACCCGTACCACCAGCCCACTGTCGGCTACATGAGTGACTTGCAGTCCTTCACCATGACCGACGCCGAGGCCTTCTTCCAAACTCACTACGCTCCGTCCAACATGATCACCGCGATCGTCGGCGGCATCGACCGCAAGGCCGTGGTGCCGGTTCTCGAGAAGTACTTCGGGCGGATTCCGGCGCGCCCGGCGCCGCCGCCCCTGCGCACCGTGGAGCCGCCGCAGATCGCCGGCAAGACGGTGGTCCTCGAGGACGCCGCCCAACCTTTCTATCTCGAGGGGTACCACAAGGCCGCGGCCACCCACCCAGACCAGGAAGTCTGGGACGCCATCGACGACATCCTGTCGAACGGGCGCTCCGGCCGGCTCTACCGCAGCCTCGTGCGGGATCAGAAAGTCGCCGTGCAGGTAGAGTCCTTCGGCGACTTTCCGGGCAAGCGTTACCCCCACCTGTGGTCCCTGTTCGCCCTGCCCGCGCCGGGCAAGACGGCGGACGACGTGGCCGCCGCCCTGCGCGCCGAGATCGAGAAACTGAAGACCGAAGACGTGACCGCCGCCGAGCTCGAACGGTTCAAGACGCGGGCGCGCTCGACCCTGCTGCGCGGCCTGGCCTCGAACATGGGTCTGGCGCGCAACCTGGCCGAAGCCCAGCGCGTGCACGGGGACTGGCGCGAGCTGTTCCGCACCCTCGAGCGCATCGACAAAGTCACCGCCGCGGACATCCGCCGCGTGGCCAACGCCACCCTGTACGACAACAACCGCACCGTGGCCAAGATCGTAACCGTCGACAAGGCGGCCACGACCGCCCCCGAGTCGGGTCGGTGAAGAGGATGACCACCATGAACCGACTCCGCGCCACGCTCGCCGCCTTCGCCCTCTTCGTTCCGGCTCTCGGTCTCGCGCCGGCCCCCGCCGCGGCCCAGGCCCAACGGCCCGAGGACATCCAATATCCCGCCCTGCCCGACTTCAAGCTGCCCAAACCCGAGCGTCACGTGCTGCCCAACGGCATCGTGCTGCTGCTCGCCGAGGACCACGAGTTGCCGCTCGTGCGGGCCAACGTGCTGATCCGCACCGGCTCGCGCCTGGAAGCCGCCGAACACGCCGGACTCGCCGACCTGGTGGGCCAGACCCTGCGCTCCGGTGGTACCCGCAACCTGACCGGCGACCAGATCGACGAATTTCTCGACGGCAAGGGCGCCTCGATCGAGACGCTCATCGATGTCCACCAGGGCCAGGCCTCGGTCTTCGCCCTGAAAGAGGATTTCCCCGAAGTCTTCCGCCTGTTCGGGGAAATCCTGCGTTACCCGGTGTTCGATCCAGCCAAGATCGACATCGCGAAAACCGGCGTCAAGGGCAACATCTCGCGCCAGAACGACGACCCCCAGGACATCCTCTACCGCGAGCTCCCGGAGCTCGTCTACGGTGCCGGGTCGCCCTACGCTCGACAGGCGACCTACGCCAGCCTCGACGCCATCGAGCCGGCGGATTTGGTCGAGTTTCACCGCCAGTACTTCCAACCCACCCGACTCATCATCGGCGTGGTGGGCGATTTCGACGCCGCAGAGATGCGCAAGCTCGTTTCCGACACGCTGGGCGACTGGCAGGCGACCCTGCCCGCGGGTGACCCCAACATGTTCTCGCCGCCCGCCAAACCGGCCGCGGGCATCTACTTCATCGAGAAAAGCGACGTCACCCAGTCGAGCATCGGCATGGGCGACTTGGGGATCGTGCGCCGCCACCCGGACTATTTCGCCGTGGAGGTGATGAACCAGGTACTCTCGGGCTCCTTCACTTCGCGGTTGTTCTCCGAGGTGCGCACCAAGAAGGGCCTGGCCTACAACGTTTCGGGGTTCGTCGGCACGGACTGGGACAAACCCGGGCTCACGGTGCTGGCGACCTCGACCAAGGCCGAGACCACGGGCGCCGCCATTGACGCTCTGTTGCTCGAGGCCCGGCGCATGAAGACCGAGCCCCCGAGTGACGACGAAGTGGCCAAGGCCAAGCGTTCGATCCTGTCCTCCTTCATCTTCCAGATCGATACGCCCCAGAAGCTGCTCAATCAGCAGCTCAACTACGAGTACTACGGTTACCCGGCGGACTGGCTGGAGCAATATCGGCTGCGCATCGAGAAGGTGACGACCGCGGAGGTTCGGGACGCCGCCGTCAAACACCTGGTGCCCGAGCGCTTCGCCATTTTGGTCGTGGGGCCGAAGGAAGGTCGGGATACCGATCTCACCAAATACGGCACCGTGCAGACGATCGACATCACCATCCCGGAGCCGAACGCACCGAAACTCGCCCTCACCCCCGAGGGCCAGGCGCGCGCG
>JANRLG010000200.1:0-5109 GCA_033762835.1 Thermoanaerobaculia bacterium | reverse complement strand
AAGAGGACCCGGTGTTGTCCAAGATCGCGCGCAAAGCCGCAGCCGGCCACCTCGTGACGACGATTCTTCAGGTCGAGGAGAACCCACTCCTTAGAGACCGAGTCTTCAAACCGCTGGTGGCTTCTCTCACCGCGGTCGAGGAGGCAGAAGTTCGATTCGATGTCGTGGCCCGCGACCTGCTGAGCTGCAAGGACAAAGCGGACTGTGAACAGGCGGCAAGGGCCGTCCGTGGAGCGATCGAAACGGCCCAAAGGGCCGTCGAAGTTCGGAGCGCGGTGACGGAAAACCTCCTCTCCAGCCTCCTCCGGGGCTTGCCCCGGGCGGAGCGATCGGAGGTGTTGGAGGCTCTCGCGGTGGCGCTCGAAACCACTTCCTTGTTCACTCCCAGGAGCGACGCCTGGCCCGAGGAAGTAAAGCCCCTCTCCCACTGGGTTCGCATCGCGGCCAGAAGTGACACGGACTACACGAACTGGCTCACCGAACGCCTGGCCCATGCCCCCTGCTATGTGGAGGAGCTCCGGTTTTTCGACGACCGGCTAGCCACTCTCGCGGCCCGGCGCGAGCTGATCCCGCTCTACTCAAACCTTCTGGTTCGACTCTCCGATCGAAGAAACATCCTAGGAGTCGGCGAACTGGTCTCCATTCAACGTCGAGTGCGCGACGGCATCGCCGGTCGAGGGGAGATCACGGGCCCCCTGGTGGCCCTCGAGCAGGAGCTACGGCAGGTATTGTCGCTCACAGAGTCCGTGAACTCCGATCGGATCGGTAGCGGCCGAGAAACCGGGGCATCCTCGCGGCTCCAGCAAAAACTCCAGAGCCTAAGAAAATCCTACTGCTCCGCCCTCGAAGCTCACGGCCCACCGGTCGAGTGTGACCATGCGGCTTGAAAGCGCTTGGCTCTGTCTACTCGGAGCTCTCCTCACCGGGGCTCAGGTCGTGAGCAGCGATTCGAGCCCAGGCCCTGGCAACGAAACCGTTCGACCGACGGACGTCTACTCGAATGTGCTGTGTGGTCGGACTCCGCATGAGCTGGCCACTGCGCTCGACCAGGCAGCTTCACCAAACCTCCCCAAGAGCTGGGAGAAAGTGACTCTGAGCACGTTCCGCAACTGGTTCGCTGCCGAAATCTGTGAGGCTCCCAATGCCCAGGAGCGCGAACGGTTCGACAGGCGGCAAAAGCGCCTCGAGTCGTACCAGGAGCGTATCGAAACCGCGTACCGTAATCAGATCCTCGCAAAGGAGTTCGGTGCCTTTCGAGGCTGGCAGCCCGAATCCGGAGAATGGCCCAAGAACGGACCTCCTTGCACGGCCTGCCCGATTCTACAGAGCGCCGCGAAGGCCATTTCAGTGCTGGCCGCGGAGCCGCACGTTCCGACAGATCTAGTCGAGAACCTGGGATCGCTTCTCGCCGCGGCCGCTGACCAAGCGGTCTTCGTCAAGAGGCTGACCTCTTCCTGTCACCCAGCCGGGCGCTTTGAAGAGTACCAGCGCAATTTTCGGTACTTCACTTGGACTCCGACGGGAGTACGCCTCGCAGAGCTCGAGACTCTGTGCCAAAAAGTGAGGCCGAGGGGCAACGGCGATGGATCTTGATTACTTTCTCTACGACAACGTGACCCTTGGACGTAGAAGCAGAGACTGGGGGCTCAAAGCCGCTACCGGAAGCCTCGCCGATCAGCCCGGATTGCGGGCTGACTTCGAGCAGTACTGCGCTCTTCTTCCAAGCGACTTCGGCCAGCTCAAGCAGTTCGACGCGGCCCTCGGAGGCCTTGCGCACGGCAAGGGTTACCTGCTTTGCGTCGTCGTTGAGAGCAGGGATGCCTTTGGTCGGAAGAGTTGGGTGGCTCTGGGTCTCTGGTGTCCGACCCTCGCGGTCCTGCGGGAAGTCCTCTCGGAAGGAGATCCCGTGGCTTCGGCCCGCGCCGTCCTAGGAGTCGATCCACCGCCAAAGACCCTCGAAGTCGTGGCAAGCAAGAGGAAATTCTCCAGGCGGGCGAGCGGGGAACCGCCGGGGCAGGTCCGTTTTCAGCGTTTCGAGCGCGGAGCGTCGCCCCTCGAGGTCATCTCCCGACTCTTGGCCGCCATCGAACGCGGATCGAAACTCCCCAACATCGTTGCGATCACGGCCGGTTCGCGCCTGACCGACCTCCTGAGGATGGGCTTCGAGTGGATCTACTGTCACCCCCTCGATGCGCGAACGGAGGCGGCCTTTGAGAGTGCTCGCTCTACGCCCCTACTAGCCGTCCCAGAAACACCGCAGCACCGATCCTCACCAGAGCCCGTTAGGCCACCAGTCACCGAGACCAACCAGCTGCCTCAATCACCCTCTGTTCCAGCAAGACCTGTCAGGCCCAACCTGCCGGTGCCACCACCTGCAAGACGACTGGCCCTGAGAGCGGCGGCCGTCGTTATCTCTATTGGGGTTTTCCTGACAGGGATGGGGTTGTGGCTTACGCAGCGACCTCGTCTAGCACCGGCATTCAACAAAAAACTCCTCCGGGTGCTCGGCACCGAGAACGACGACTGGAAGGCCTGTAAAAACCAGGACCTCAAAACCAGTTGGGCGTTTGGGACCGTCGCTTCTCTCCCGGTCGCACCGGAGCATGAAGCCGATCGGCTTCGAGTTCAAGAAGCATTCGCTTGGCTTGAGAAGAAACGGCGTATTATAGAGAATATTAAGTTTTTAATAAGCAAGAAAGCGGCAAGCTCTTCCGGGAATCAAGTCCAGGTGGAGAACTGGCTCCGCGAGCTGACATCCACCCCCAGCCCCTGCGAGACCCTCGCAGAGGCCTTCCGGGCCGATTTCGAGACCGGGAAGTCGCCCTCGGCCCTCTGTTGCAAGGTATTGGTTCGGCTCGTCGAGGTAGCCAAGGTCTTGCCCAAGTCTGGTCATTCCGAAGAGGCCATCGACCCTGGAACCGATAGGGAGGTGCCAGTGGCTGAGCCGCAAGCGAACAACATCACTCCAACGAATGGCCCGCCCGAAGCCGTAGGCCAGTCACCAAAAGAGAGCGCCGAGGCTCCGCGGCTCGACAGCCCCGAACACGGCGAGCCCGCCGTGGGCGAAAGGCAGAAACCGGACGACGAGCTCAAGCTGCCCAAAAACGACGACCGCCCGCGCACCGAACCGTTGCGCTCAAGCCCAGATTCCAGCTCAGCGGACTCTCGCGAACACCGCTTGCTTCCGGTCACCTCAAGCCACCTCGGAGTAGATCCCCTCACCACGCTCCGGGTACCGCTCGAAGACGTGCTCGAAGATGGCGGAGCACTTCTGGCGGTAGAGGTCCGGGGCGTAGGCCCGCGGTAGGCCGGCATCGAGGGTGTCTTCGATGGCCAGTTTCAGGGCCGAGCGGGCCGCGGATTTCTGTCGCCAGTTGAGCACCAACAGATCTTTGAGCCGCACGAGGAGCGCCCGCGTCACCTTCTTGACCTCGGCTCGCTCTTCGGAACTGAGCTCGGGCGCCGGGCGGGTGAGGAGATCGAAGAGGACCAGCTCTTCTTCGCTGAGGTTTTCGCGGACGTGGCGCTCCTGCACGTCGTCGAGGTTTCTCGACAGCGCGAGCAGTTCTTCTAGGAGCTGCTCGATGTTCCGGCTGCCAGCGTTGTAGCTGGCGATGAGCGCTTCGAATTTCGCCCCGAGGTCGGCCCGGGTGGGGTTCAGGCGCACGAGCCGCTCGAGGCGGTGGCGAATCGCGGCCTTCAGGGCCTCGAGGTCGGTGTTTCTGTGTTTGGACTCCCGGAAGCGCTCGGCCAGGGCCTCGAAGTCGATCTTCGACAGATCGATGGGCCCGAGGTTGTCCTTCCGGACGGTGAGGCCGACGATCGAGTCGTCGAGCAGGCCGGAGAGCTGATCGAGCAGCGTCGAGAGGTCCGGTGGGTCGGGTAGGAGCCTGGACCGGACAGCGGCGGCGAGCTCGCCGAGGCCGATTACGCGCGGCAGGAAGGTGACCGCCGCCGGGTTGGGCTTGACGGCGCGGTAGAGGGTATCGACGAGCTTCACGTGGCCGAAGAAGTCCTGCCGCCGAACGTCCGGCGCAATCACGGCCTCGATCGCATCGTCGGAGATCTGTAGGCGCTCGAGGCTACCGATCGGAGCCTGTTCGAGGCGGTCGAGGTCGACCCCGTGGTGGGTGCAGAAGGCCGTGGCGTCGGCCACCGCGGCGGTCAATTGGGTAACGCGGGTGAAGCGTGCGCTTCTTGTCGCGCCTTGCTGTCTGGTGGAGCTGGACTTCGGGCAAGGGCCGAAGATCGTGGACCCGGAGCTCGGGGAGATCTCTTGAGAAGACGGTTGGGTAAGGGGTAGTACATCTCTCCGGGAAGGAAGAGAAGGAAGTGTGTGCGAATCCTGCACTCGCCGAAGGCAATCGCCGCACTCCGAGCACAGGCGGAAATTGCAGGCCCGGCGGCGTGTGTCAGCACCCGCCGGGTCGCCTTCGGGTTCGCACTACGGTTACAGGTCCAAGAAACTCGGGGCATCTCCTTCAGCGACAGCCAGACCGTCGGCGGCCACGGTCTCGGTGCTCGTCGCCACGGTGGGGCGGCCGATCGCCTCGCGGACCGCTTGCTCCAAGATCAGAACAGCGTATTTCACTTCCTGGTCATAGGTGTACAGGTCATAGACCGCGGTGATCTCGCGGTCCGTGTGGCCGAGCACGCGCTTGACGATGAAGCGGGTGACGCCCCGCTGAGCCATCCACGTAGTGGCCGTGCGGCGAAGGTCCATGCCTCGCCAATCACCCCGGCCTCCGACAGCTCGCCGAATTCGGCGAAGGGCCTCTTTGCTGCCGGAGAAGTAAGCCTTCGGCGGGGCCTGCCCGAAGATCCACCCGTCAGCCGAGGGTTGAGCCGTCGAGAGCACCTCTTCGGCCAGCGGCGACAGGTAGACGCGGTTGGGCTTGCCCGATTTCGTGATCTCCGAGGGCACGTTCCACCACAGGCCGAGGGCATTGCGCTCGAGTTGGCAGGTCTTCATGCTGCGGAGCTGGGCGCCTCGCTGGGCGGTCACGAGCCGCAATTGAAGCAGCAGTGAGGTGAGCGACGCGGGCGGCTGCGAGCAGACCTGCCACAACCGGCCGACCTCCGTCGCGGTCAGCACTCGGTCCCGAGGAG
>JANRLG010000199.1:0-2054 GCA_033762835.1 Thermoanaerobaculia bacterium | reverse complement strand
GCGTCCGACCTCCGTCCCGTCTCGCCCCTGCCGAGGGCGAATGGTGCGCCCAAGAGGATTCGAACCTCTGACCTACAGCTCCGGAGGCTGTCGCTCTATCCAGCTGAGCTATGGGCGCGTTTCGGTTGGCAAAGCTCCCCGGGTCGCCCCGCGGAGCGCTGAATCGTAGCGCGCCGAGCGGTGGGTGTCCAGGGGGTGCGGAAACAAACGGCGGTGCGCACTCATCCGGCCCGCCAGACCTCCTTGCCGTTGTCCATGACGAAGTCGAACTCCAACCACAGCGGATGGCGACAGGGGACGACGACGCTTCCGTCCTCGCGCCGGCCGGTCAGGCCAAGGCGGCTGGCCAGGGGGAAGCCGGGCGGGTCGGCGACCACGAGCTCGTGATCCTGGGCCAGCAACCCGCCGGCGCGGAACGGACCGAGGCGGCGCACGTCGGCCTCGATCAGGGCCTGGTAACAGGCGGTTTCGGGGGCTTCGGCGTCGCGGAACTGCTTCAGGAAGACCATCGGTACGACCCCGGCGGCGAGCTCGCCGGCAGCCTCCAGCACGAGGTCCCAGGCGGTTTCACCGTCACCCAGGGCCCGGCAGGTGTCGACGAGGGCAGCCACGGCCGCGGCCGGAGTCTCGGACTCCGCGGGGGCCGGAAGCCCGGCCACGGGCCGCGTTTCGACCAGCCGTCGTTCGACCCAGCTCCCGGCTTCGGGTAGGAACCCGTCGACCGTGAAACTCCCCGATGACCCCACCGGGGGCAGACCCAGTTGGCCGACGGCCTTCGGATAACCGTAGAGCTCCCGGCCGGCGCGGCAAGCGAGTTCGGTGTCCACCCACAGGTAGGGAGTGAAGGTGACCAACCGGGCGGCACCGTCGGGTTCGACGGCGAGCAAGGGGATGAGAAAGCCGAAATCGAGCTCGCGAATGCCGGCCGGGGGGACGGTCGAGTCGATGCGCTGGTTGTCCTGGGCATAGAACCACACCAGCGGGGCGATCGGCCGGTAGCGCGTGGGGCCCCCGAGGTGCAGAAGGCGGTCGCAGAGCGCTTGGAGGTTCGCTCGGCGGGCGGCGACCGGAAACACCGTCATCCGCGTTCCCCGGGCGGTGAAAGGCGGCGCCGGGGTGTCGTTGCCGTCCAGGGTTACGTACAGCGGTCGTCGTGGGGAAGCCTCGGTGCGGCCGGAAAGGACGGGGGCCAGGTCCGGCAGTGCGCTCAACCAGTCGCCCGAAATCGTGCGCGGCTCGCCCGAGAGCACGCGGGCGGCGAGCAGGCCGGAGGTGACCGCGGCTTCGACGCAACCGGCGTTGATCGGATTGAGCGTCCAGTCCCCCGCCAAAACCAGATTGGCGTAGCCCGAGCCGCCCGGGGCCAGCCGCGCAGCGGCGGAGCCGGGGAGCGAGAGGTTGTAGCGGTCCGACAGGTTGGCCGCCGCCGAGAAGTGCTGGGCGGACAACCGTTCCATCCCCGAGCGCTCTTGGCGGTCGACCAGGACCGCGCCGTCGAGACCGGTGCCGCGGGCGACTTGCGGCCACAACCAACCAGAGTAGCGGTCGAGCCAGCCGCGAGCGTTTTCGGCCACGCGGGCATTCTGGCGGCGCACGTACCCGCGACCCGCGCCCGCGTCCGGAATCGGCTCGACGTCGGGCATCGGCGAACACAGGTAGCCGATGGCTCCGACCTCGCCCGGTCGCCAGCTTTCGCGCGCGATCAAGTGAGCCATGTCCGTCCAAGTGTCGAGCGGTTCTTCGTAGGGAATCACGATCGAGTCGCCGCGGGTCCAGCCGAGCTCGGCCGCGGTGGGCTTCATCCAGAGCTGGATGGCCTGGGTGCCGACGGTCGTCAGCGCCGCGAGCATCCGCCGGAAGCGCGGATTGCTCGGGTCCTCGACCAGCTCGCGGCAGATGCCGGGAAGGGCGCCGAGCGAGATCCCGAGGACCACATGGTCGAAGTCGCGGCCGGCCTCGAGCACGAGAGGCGGCAGCCGGTCCTGCCAAGCCGTCCAGCCGTCCTCCAGGCTCTCGCCGCTCCGGGCCAACTCCTCGCCGCCCACGAGCTGGTC
>JANRLG010000198.1:0-1839 GCA_033762835.1 Thermoanaerobaculia bacterium | reverse complement strand
TGAGGGTGTCGTCGAGGTCGCCGCCGTACTGGCGCTCGCTCGTGGCCTGGCCGTGGACATCCGGAATCCATTCGGTCAGGAGGTCCTTCGACTGCGGCGTCGTGCCGGCCAACGTCCGGATACGGCGCAAGAACCCCGTGGTCGGGTCGAAGCAGGCTTGCTGGACGACCGTCGAGATGCCTTCCGTCGTGCGCCGCTCGATGTACGTGTCGAGCACCCAGGGCGAACCGAGTGGCGGCGTCGTGGTGCTGGAGCTACCCGGATTCCAGTTCGTGAACGTCGTCGCTGTGTCCGCCTGACCGAAGTTGCCCCCCGTCGTCGCGGTCCGGTAGTGGCCGAGGCCGTCGAAGCCCGAGCGGGCGACGTCCGCATACCGGTAGGTCACCGGCGTGGTGTTCGGGTTTTCGATGTCGTCGAGGTACCGCGTGCGCTCGCCGACGAGCCGGCGGTTGGTGTTCGGGCAATCCGGTCCGTAGGGGACGTTACAGAAGATCGCCGCGTCGCGCTCGAAGCTCACGTACCGCTCGCGCTTGCCGACACAGGCCGAGCCGTCGTCGGCGCAGTCGGAAACCACCGAGGACAAGAACCGGCCGCCTTGCGTCGGCTGGAGCCGGGTGAACGGCAGGCCGTACTCGCGCAGATCGTAGGTCGAAGCCGTCGGGGTCTGAGTGCCCGGAAAGACCGAAAAGTAGTGCTTCTGCTGATCTTTGAGCGGAGTCGTGACAGTCACCGTGAGTTCTTCGGACGGTGAGGACTCGAACACCGATGGCGTGCACCGGTCCGGAGGGAGCAAGAACGGCGGGGGCTGCGACAACGAGCTCGCGTAGGTGAACCGCCCCGTCTCACCGCCGCCGACGTTCTTGAAGATCCGTGTCACGACTCGCGCCGAATGCGTCTGCCACTCTTGGACGGTGCAACCGAAGACCGGCAGCACGTTCTGGCCGTAGAGGTACTCGATCGAACCACCGCTTGGCCGGGTCACCGCAGCGATCGCCCCGCGGGAGAAACAACTGCCGCCGCCGTCGTTGCTGTGGTACGTGAAGGCCCAGCCCGAGCCGTCCGGCAGGGTGACCGAACGCAGCAGCGAGGTCGTCAGGCTCGTCCAGTTGGGGTCGCCGTTCGAACACGAGGGCTGGAGCGTCTGGAGATCGCCATAGCCGAACGTCCAGATCGCTGCCCGGGGATTGCCCTGGGCATCCGGCGGGGCCGTGAAGGAGACTTCCTTGACCCGCAAGGGCACCCGAGTTGAGGGATCGGGCTCGAAGGTGATGATCTGGAGCCGGCCGTGACGATCCTCGAGCCGCCAGGTGTTGGCCGTGTTGTAGTCGATCGTCAGGTCGTCGATCGACGCCGGCTCGGTCGCCGACGGGCTGAAGCGGTCGCCGAGGGCCGTGATCCGCCACTGGTCCGAAGTGCCGACCCGCTCATACAGGTGCCGCTCGCCGTTCGGAAACTCGAGCACCTTCTGGGACGCACTCAGCCGGCGCAGCCGCAGATACGAGCCGTCTCGGCTGTAACACGTCGCGTTCGTGCAGGCATCGACGCCCGGCGTCACGCCGTGGAGATCCGAATAAAACAGGTGATCGCTGCCATCCGGGGCGAGGTACACCCAGTGGAAACTGTCGTAGTCGTTTTTCGGGTCCTCCGGCGTGATCAGCCGACCGAGAGACAGCTGCCAGCCCATCCCGGCATTCGACTGCCGGTTCGGCACCGCCCGCAGCCGGCCGGCCACCAGCTCTTGGTCCCAGGCCTTCGAGTTATAAACCAACGTCAGCCCGTAACTGAACGACGGCGACACCGGGTAGCCCGAGCCAATCGGGATCGTCAGGGCCACGTTGC
>JANRLG010000197.1:0-22494 GCA_033762835.1 Thermoanaerobaculia bacterium | reverse complement strand
ACCTGCCCGACGACGCCTTACTGCACCTTCCCGACGGGCGCCCCGGTGCCCTTCGCGCAGGCCGTCGCCGGCCCGGCCGCGCTTTACCTCTACGACTGGAACGGTGACGGCTTCGACGAAGAAGTCTCAGCCGCTTCCGTGCTCTCCCACGCCTACCCGTCTCCCGGCTTCTACCTGCCGCGACTCACCGTCTTCGGCGTCGACCAGGCCGTTTCCCGGAGCGCCCCGGCGCCGATCCAAATCACCGGGAGTCCCCAGAGCCTGATCTTCGCGGATGGGTTCGAACGCGGGGATCTCTCGAGATGGAGCTCCCATGTGCCGTGAAAACCCGGCTTGCGCATTCCTTGGCGAAGTCCCCAGGGATCGGCTAGTAATCAGGAATGCACATTCGCTTCCAGGATGCAGGTCCCGAGCCGGACTTCGACGCCTTGGCCCGCTTTTGCGGAGCCGCTTCGAGCCCCCAGCGGCTGCGGCTGCTTTATGCCATCGCTCGCGGGGTCACCACCGTGTCGGAACTCGCCAAGTGGGTGGGGTTGACCACCACGGCAGTCTCAGCTCACCTTGGCGAACTTCGTTCGTTGGGCCTCTTTCAATCACGTCGCATCCATCCGCATCACGAATGGCGGCTGGCCCTCGAGCATCCCAACTTCCAGCGCCTTCAGCTCGCTCTCCCTGAGATTTTCGGCAGCCTTCACTAGGTCGCGAGATCAGGACCGCAGCACGTTTTCTGCGTGCCGATCTCTTGATTCTCTGATGTCGATAAAGTCATAATCAAGTCAGGCCAACGGCCTGGAACACCTTGCCTGGTCGCGTTGCGACCTCGACTTCCCTTTGAGGAGCCTTCCATGCCCCCGATTGAAGAAGTTCCCCGCAAGTACCTCCGACTCGAGGAGGTCGTCAAGGATCTCTACGGCTCTGCAGCCGGCGTCAAAGTCCTCGAACGACTGCAGACTCTCGTCACCTGCCTCACCGAAGATCGGATCGTCGATTGGCCTGAGGTGCTCGATCGCACCAGCCTCTCAAAGCGAACTGTGCAGCGCGCCATGGAGGACGGGAGCTTTCCGTCCCGGCGACAACTGTCCGGATGCCGCTCCGGCTGGCTGAACTCCGACATCGTTCGTTGGATGCGGGACCTACCCACTGCGCAGCCGGAGACCGATCATGAAACGTGACGAGAGAAAGCCAGCAGTCATCGCTGGAATTCGGCCCGAGTCGCGGCGAGAGAGTCTCATTGCTCTCTACGGACCCGAAGCCGGGCGCTGGATCGTCTCTTCGCTGAACCGGCTGATCCAGCTCTTCGACGACGAGCGGGTCCTCGATACTCAAGAGATCGAGGCCCGCTCCGGAGTCTCTCGCCGGACCATTCTGCGGATGGTGGAGTCAGGAGACTTCCCGAGCCCAATTCTGGTCAGCGACAACTGTACGGGCTGGCTCAAGTCGGAATTCGAGGCCTGGCTCCGCTCGCGACCCCGCGTCAGTACCATCACTGGGAAGTGACCGAAGAAGGTCGGTGAGATCGCTTTGTCCAGACGTGATGCTCAGCACCGCTTGCTCGAGAGTCAAAAGCGCTTTGCGTACTTCGCCGTCGTACTCGTAGAGGTCATAGACGGCGGTGACTTCGCGATCGGCGTGGTTCAGGACTCGACGCACGATGAAGCGCGGAACCCCATTCCGACTCATCAGCGTAGCCGCGGTACGGCGGAGGTCGCGAGGGTCCCAACCCGACGTGCCGCAGCTTCGCCGGATTCGATTCCAGACGTGCGAGTAGTCGAGCACGGGTTTCGCCGGGTCGTCGCTCTGGGGAAAGACCCAACCGTGTCGCGAGGGCGGCAGGCACTTCAAGATGTTGACCGCTGTCGGCGTCAGAAAAATCCGATGGGGCCTCCGGGCCTTGGTGATCTGCGCCGGCAGATTCCACCAGAGACCCCCAGGCGCCGGCTCGAGGTCCTTGAGATTCAATTGCAGGACTTCTCGGCCGCGCTGGGCGGTGAGCAACCGGAGCATCAAGACATAGGCCAGCGGATTCGGCTCGGCAACGCAACCTTGCCAGACCGAAGCGATCTCGGCGGGAGCCAGCACGCGAGTTCTTGCCTTCTCCCGCCCCGGTTTGGGCAAGCCCGACGACGGGTTGGCCGGAAGCAGGCCCTCGATCACCCCAAGACGCAGCGTCTGACGAACGATGGTCATCGCGCGGTTCGCCAAGACGGGGCCGCGGCGGACGACCGAACGCGCGAGCTCCTGGACGTCGGCGGCGGTGATCGACGACACCGGTCGGTTGCCCCACAGCGGCAAGATCACCCTTTCGAGCATCCACTGGTCGTTCCGCCAGGTGGCGTTGTTGGGCTTCGAGATCTCCTCGATGTACCGCCGGCCGAGTTCCGTGAAACCCATCTCGCGAATGCGGGAGCCATCGACTGCTTCCCGGGCCGGGTCCAGGCCGTTCTGAATCAGGATGCGCAGCCGTTCCGCTTCGCGACGCGCCCCCGCCACCGTGACCTTGGGCCATCGGCCGATCGAGTAGCGACGGCGCCGGGGAGAGCCGCTGATCGAACGCTCGGTCGGCGACCAATACACCAACCACCAAGTCTTCGACTCGCCCTCCACGCGCAGAACCAGACTTTTCGTCGAGGTGTCCCAGTATTCTTGTCGGCGAACGGCGCGCAGACGGGTGACGAGATCGTCGTTCAGAAATGCTCGTGGCATAACCTTCTGGGGTCCCAAACGGGCTCTCGCCCGCCTCAATCAAAGGAGTCGGAAGTGACTCACTTCGTTGGACATAAGGAACCACGCCCATGAATCCCTCGCCAAAGCGGTTGGGCATGCGCCGGCATGCGCCGGCATGCGCCGCAAAATGCACTGGCTGTGGATCAGGAGGTCATGGGTTCAAATCCCGTCGCCGGTACCAAGCCCTAAATTCCTAGAAACAAAGCAGTTCTTCCTTCAGGCCGGGGGACCCCTCGGGGGCTTTCCTGTGCCTTCGGGTTCCATACAGGGTGCCACGAAAGAGCCTCGGACTGGCCGGCGCTGCCCTTCGCTTCCCTCCCACAAAGATCTGGGGAGCCCTCGGCGTGGCCCCCGAGGAGACTCCCAAGCCTGAATCCAGCTCGAGCCTAGTGGCTCTGGCGAAGCTGTTACTCCATTACGGCTCTTCGGGCCCCGGCCGCGTCCTGTCTCTCATAGACCGCCCTAAACGAGCCACCCAAGATCGGACTTATTTCTTCCCCCGGGGTGAAGCAAGGGTCAGGTCTTGGGAGTCCTCAATCGAATCGCCCCGACCTGGATCCGCACCCGCGGCCAAGCGTTGTTCATGTAGCCCTTGAAATTCCAGACGTGTTCCGGCCGCTCAGGTTGGGTCTGGGCGGCGCTGTCCCACGCTCGGGCCACGATTTCGTGGTCTCCCGGGGGCAGAGCGAGATCGAGGAACCATGGGGTCCACGCCCACGGCCCTTCGGCCGCTTCGAGCTGCGCTACTTGCCAGCTTCGGCCGCCGTCGGTCGAAACTTCGACGCGCTCCACTCGCCGCGATCCGGCGATCGACACGCCGCGGACCGTGATCGGGCCTGCCGTGAGGCGGTCACCGTTCCCGGGTCGCGTGATGATCGAGTTCACCGCGAGCTCACCGAGGGGAAAGCCCTCGCTCCAGACCACTGAATCGGCGTCGACGGTCGACGCGAAAAGTCGATAGGCGTGGGTCTGGAAGTAGTTCTCGGAGGGCTCCGCCCGCACGACGATGCGATCCAGCCACTTCACGCTGCGAGCGCCGATGTAACCCGGGACGACGGCCCGCAACGGCGCACCATGGGCCGCCGGCAAGGCTTGGCCGTTCATGTCGAATGCGAGCAGCACTTCGCGCGCGGTCGCCTTCTCGATCGGAATCGAGCTGCCGTACCGAAAGCGGCGACCGAGCCGCTCCGTCTCATCGTGGCCTTCGAATTCGACGTGCAGCGACGCGGGGCCCAGGCCGGCTTCGCGCAAGACCTCGGCCAGGGAGACACCACCCCAGCAAGCGTTGCCGATCGCCTCCGAGCCCCAACCAAGCTCGTGGGGAATGGGCCGCGAGGCGGCCATTTCCTCGCGGCGGTTGCCCGCGCACTGTAGGGTTGCAGTCCGCTCGATGCGCGGGAAACTCGAGCGCAGGTCCGCGAGGGACAAGCTCAGCGGAGTTTCCACCTCGCCCTCGATCCGGAGCCGGTAGGACTCGGGGTCGATGACCGGGAGATCTCCGTGATTCCGCACGAAGAAGTCCGGAATGGGCGTCACGGCCGGGGTTCCGAGGCGCTCGAGCGGTGGACCGCCGTTCCATGGTGAGTCCAGCCGGACGACGAAATCGGAAGCCTTGTCGGATGTGCTCATAGAACCTCACGGGTCGTAGGAAAGATCGCGAACCTCCCGCCGGAACCAGTCTTCCCGGTCGGGGAGAAAAACATTGCAGCTCGCCAACTCGCCCCCGTAGATGTGGAGAGTCAAGGCGGGAGTATCCGGCGACGGGTTGCGAAAGATGTGGTGCTCGATGGGCGGGCGCAACAGCGCGCTCGATCCTTTGGGTTGACGGTCCTGGCACAGCCAGCGAAACCGAAGGAGATCGCCGTCTGGCGAGCGTTCGACAACCTCATAGACGTCGGCGACCATCTCCCCCGCGAGGACGCACTCGAAACACCAACGCCCTCCGTGATCGTGGAGCAGCGTGCCCTGGTTCGGGCCCCAAGCCATGGCCACGATGACCAGGTCCCGTTGTGGATCGCGATGCAGAAGACGCCGCGCGTAGCGATCCGGCCCCGGTCGGTGAAACGCCTCGGGAAGGATCAGGTCACCCGCCTGGAGCAGTTCGAGAACCCGCGACTGAACGCGCTCACCCGCAAACTCTGGCTCGCCGCCATCGAAAGCCAGGGTGACTTGGGATTGCAGAACGGGAAAACAGGGAGGTTCGTTCATGGTGGGCAGACTAGCCCCCCGGGGTCACGCTGTCAGTCGAACGGCGGTGACAGCGCTTCCTGCCGCTTGAAACCCGGGGCGTCTCCGGAGCCGCGGTGACATTTTCGGCTTCCGCTGTCACCGCCGTTCGACTGACTTCGTGACTGGCGGTCCCTAGGCTTTGCGGCATGTCGATCGTGCTCGCAGGGCTCACCAAACGGTATCAAGGCCAGGCTGTCGTCAACGACGTGTCGCTGGAGGTGGCGGACGGGGAGCTGTGCGTGCTGCTGGGATCCTCCGGCAGCGGCAAGAGCACCGTGCTGCGGATGATCGCGGGGCTGGCGCCGGTGGATGCGGGGCGTATCGTGCTCCACGGGCGCGACGTTACGGAGGTGCCGCCGCAAAAGCGGGGCGTCGGGTTCGTCTTCCAACACTACGCGCTGTTTCGCACCATGACGGCGGGGGAGAACATCGAGTTCCCCCTGCGCATCCGCAAGGTTCCCACGGCCGAGCGGCGTCGGCGGCGCGACGAGTTGCTCGATCTCGTCGGTCTGGGGGGGCTCGGCGACCGCTTGCCGCGGCAGCTTTCGGGCGGCCAGCAGCAGCGCGTGGCCCTCGCCCGCGCGCTCGCCCAGGAGCCCGAGGTACTGCTGCTCGACGAGCCCTTCGGCGCTCTCGACGCGCGCATTCGAGCAGACCTGCGCCTCGCCCTGCGTCAGCTCCTGACCTCCCTCAAGGTCACGGCACTTTTCGTTACCCACGATCAAGAGGAGGCCTTCGAGCTGGCCGACCGCGTAGCCGTTCTCGACGCCGGCCGGCTGCTCGAGGTGGGCTCGCCCCAGGAGCTTTATCTGCGGCCGAAGAC
This sequence comes from Thermoanaerobaculia bacterium, assembly GCA_033762835.1. Classification (GTDB taxonomy): domain Bacteria; phylum Acidobacteriota; class Thermoanaerobaculia; order Multivoradales; family DATKCC01; genus JANRLG01. Next base: position 16,718 of record JANRLG010000197.1, on the reverse strand, counting down.
GGAGTTCGTGGCGACGTTCCTCGGCCAGGCCAACCTGCTCGTGGGCGAGTGCAGTGCCCAGGGCGTGCGGGTCGGCCCGGTGGAGTTCCCCCTCGCCACCGCCGCGGCACCCGCTGGCGAACCGCGCCGCGTGCAGGTGTTGTTCCGCCCCGAGGACGTGGCCCTGGCCGCCCAGCCGAGCGCCCTCGGTCACCCTTGCCTCGGCGAGGCGACGGTGCTCGAGACGTCCTTCGTGGGCGCTCGGGAGCGGTTGCGTCTCGAGCTGCCGCCGCTGCCCGGCGTGCGTCCCATTGCACCCGTCACACCGTTCGGCAGCGACGCCGTGCGGGTCGACGCCGAACGCCCGGCGCCCCAGGCCCAGCGCTTTCCCCTGCGGCCGGGGGACCGGGTGGCCCTCGGCGTGCGCCGCATCCACGCCCTCGCCCATCCCGGCCTCGGACTGCTGCTGGTGGCGGAGGACTCGGCTGAAGCCCAAGCCGCCGTCGAGCTGGGCGGGCGTCTCGGCCGCGCCGCGCATGCCCGGACCACGGTCCTCGCCCTCGGTCGCGAGGCGGCGGCTGGCGGTACCGGCCCCGTGCTGGTACCCGCCGAACGGGGTGAACCCACGGAGAACGCCGTCCACGGCGAGACCGAGCGCCGGCCCTACGACCTGGTGGTCGTGGGGTTCGATCCCGGGCGCGACGACGACCGCACCGAGGCCCTGCTCGCGAGCGGCGAGCACCAGTTGCTGCTCGTGCCCAAGGGTGCGGGGGCGGAGCTGCCCACGCGGTTCCTGATCGCCGTGGCCGTCGGCGAACCGGGGAAAGACGACGTTCTCTTCGCGGGCCGCCTCGCGCGCCACCTGGGCGCCCGGGCCACGGTGCTGGCGGTGGTCGAACCCGACGAAGACGCCGAGCCCGCGGAGCGCTTCCTGGCCGCCGCCGTGCGTTCGCTTGCGGTTCTCGGGGTCGCCGCCGAGACCGCCATCCGTCGCGGTGCCGTGGCCGCCGAAATCCTCGCTGCGACCGCCGCCGAGCCGGCCACGCTCCTCGTCGTCGGGGCACCGCTGCCCGATCGCCGAGGTCGTCGCAGTTTGGGCGGCGTGCTCGGCCGGGTGCTCGCCGAGACCCGCCGCCCCGTGTTGATCGTTCGTTCCCCGGCCATTCCGACCGGGCTCGAGGAGGTTTCCCGATGAAAGTGCAACCGTGGCTCGCCATGGCGGGGGCGCTGGTCCTGGGACCGGTCGCTCCCGTGTTCGCCCAAGAAGATTCGCCGCCGCCGTCGACCGAACAGAAGGTCGAGGAGCTCGATCAGAAGGTCCGCATTCTCGAACGCCGCGCCGAGCTGGCCGAGGAGAAGGCGGCCGAGGCGGCCAAGACCGCCGGAACCTTGACGGCCGGCAAAGACGGCTTCAGCCTGCGCTCGGCGGACGGCGCCTTCCAGCTGAAGATCCGCGGTTACGTCCAGGCGGACGGCCGCTTCTTTCTGGACGACACCGATCGTCCCGCCAGCGACACGTTCCTGCTCCGCCGGGTGCGGCCGATCGTCGAAGGCACCCTGTGGAAGAACTTCGATTTCCGCATCATGACGGACTTCGGCGGCGGCACGAGCTCGGTACAGGACGCCTATCTCGAGGCGCGCTTCTCGCCGAAGTTCAAGCTCCGGGCAGGCAAGTTCAAAGGGCCGGTGGGCCTCGAGCGGTTGCAGTCGGGCGCCGATCTTCTGTTCGTCGAGCGGGCGTTGCCGACGAACCTCGTGCCCAACCGCGACCTTGGCGTGCAGCTGTCGGGGGATCTCGCGAGCGGCGCGGTCCAATGGACGGCGGGCCTGTTCAACGGCGTCGTCGACGGTGGCAGCACGGACGGCGATACCACGGACGACAAGGAGATCGCGGCGCGGCTGTTCTTCCAGCCGTGGATCACGCAGACCGCCGGTCCGTGGAAGGGACTGGGCTTCGGCCTCGCCGCCACGAGCGGCGACAACACCGGCGCCATCGCTGCGCCCGCGTTGCCCACCTACCGCAGCAACGCCCAGCAAAGCATCTTCACCTACCGCTCGGACGCAACGGCCGCCGGCACCACGATCGCCGACGGCGCCCGCGAACGCCTGTCGCCGCAGCTTTCCTGGTACAGCGGTCCGTTTGGGCTCATGGCCGAGGCGGTGACGTCGCGCCAGGAGGTGCGGCGTGGGGACACGCGGGCGGATCTCGAGCATCGCTCGTGGCAGGTGTCGGGCTCGTGGGTGTTCGGCGGCACCGCGAGCTACAAGGGCGCCACGGTCAAGACGCCGTTCGATCCCGCCAACGGTACCTGGGGTGCCTTCGAGCTGGCGGTGCGTTTTGGCCAACTGAGCTTGGACGACGACACCTTCCCGATCTTCGCCAACCCGGCCTCCGCGGTCTCCGAGGTCTCGGCCTTCACCGTCGGCTTCAACTGGGTGCTCAACAAAAACGTCCGCTTCGTCCTCGACTACGAACAGAGCTCCTTCGAAGGCGGCGCCGCCCGCGGCGACCGGCCGGACGAGAAGGCTCTCCTCTCCCGCTTCCAAGTCTCGTTCTGAGGTAACACCATGAAGATCGGTCGCTGGTTTCGCCCCCTGGGCCTCGGACTGCTCGTCGCCGCTCCCCTCGGGGCCGCGTCGTTGCTGAACGTCTCCTACGATCCCACCCGCGAGTTCTACCAGGAGCTCAACACCGCCTTCGCCGCCCACTGGCAGACGAAGACCGGTGACAAGCCCACGATCCAGCAGTCCCACGGCGGCTCGGGCAAGCAGGCCCGGGCGGTAGTGGACGGCCTCGAAGCCGATGTCGTGACCCTGGCTCTGGCCTACGACATCGACGCCATCGCCAACGCCGGTTTGCTGCCGAAGAACTGGCAGACGCTCCTGCCGCACAACAGTTCGCCCTACACCTCGACCATCGTGTTCCTGGTGCGCAAGGGCAATCCCAAGAACATCCGGGACTGGGACGACCTCGTGAAGCCCGGCATCAGCGTCGTCACGCCGAATCCCAAGACTTCCGGCGGTGCGCGCTGGAACTACCTCGCCGCCTGGGGTTACGCCGCCGAGAAGTACGGTTCCGAAGAAGCCGCCAAGGACTTCGTGACCAAGCTGTTCAAGAACGTGCCGATTCTCGACACCGGCGCCCGCGGGGCGCTCGTGACCTTCATCGAACGGGGCATCGGCGACGTCTTCCTGGCGTGGGAGAACGAGGCGATCTACGCTTCCCGGACGCTCGGCCAGGGGCGCTTCGAGATCGTCACGCCGTCGGTGTCGATCCTCGCCGAACCGCCCGTGGCCGTGGTCGAGAAGGTCGCCAAGAAGCACAAGAACGAGGCTTTGGCGCGCGCCTACCTCGAGTTCCTCTACACCCCCGAAGGTCAGGAGATCGCCGCCCGGCACTTCTACCGCCCGCGGCTCGAGGCGGTGGCGGCGAAGCACGCGGCGATCTTCCAGAAGGTCCGGTTGTTTTCGATCGACGAGAAGTTCGGCGGCTGGACCAAGGCGCAGCCGGCCCACTTCGGCGATGGCGCGATCTTCGACCAGATCCTGAAGGCGGGGCGCTGAGGTGGCGACGAGCGAGACGGGAACGCGCGCTCCGGGGCGGCGAGGCCGGCGGGGCAACTTGCCCGGCTTCGGCCTCGCCCTCGGCTTCACGCTGTTCTACCTCTCGCTCCTCGTGCTGTTGCCGGTGGCGGCCCTGGTGTGGAAATCGACCGCCGCGGGGGCCGGTGCCTTCTGGGCGGCGGTGTCCGACGAGCGCACCCTGGCCGCTTTCCGCCTGAGCCTCTTGGCCTCCCTCGTGGCGGCTACGATCAACCTGTTCTTCGGCGTGCTCGTGGCCTGGGTCCTCGAGCGTTACTCCTTTCCCGGCAAGCGGGTGGTGGACGCGCTGGTGGATCTGCCCTTCGCCCTGCCCACGGCCGTCGCTGGCATCGCCTTGACGGCTCTGTACTCCGCCAACGGCTGGCTCGGCGGCACGCTCGAATCCCTCGGCATCAAGGTGGCCTACACGCCGCTCGGGGTGGTCGTGGCGTTGACCTTCATCGGCCTGCCGTTCGTGGTGCGCACGGTGCAGCCGGTGCTCGCCGGGCTCGATCCGGAGATCGAGGCAGCGGCGATCAGCCTGGGGGCTCGCCCCTGGCAGGTGTTCTCCCGGGTGATCCTGCCCGAACTCGCTCCCGCCGCGGCCACCGGCTTCGTGCTCGCGCTGGCGCGCGCCCTCGGCGAGTACGGCTCGGTGATCTTCATCGCGGGCAATCTGCCGATGAAGAGCGAGATCACGCCGCTGCTCGTGATGATCAAGCTCGAACAGTACGACTACGCCGGCGCGGCGGCCATCGCCTCGGTGTTCCTCCTGATCTCGTTCGCGCTGCTCTTGACGGTGAATCTGCTGACCTGGCGACGGGAGGTGGCGGCGTGAGAGGGTTGCTCATCACCGTCGCCTTGGCGTTTTTGGCCCTCTTCTTGGTGGCGCCCCTGGCGCTCGTCTTCGTCGAGGCGTTCAAAGCAGGCACCAGCACCTACTGGGCCGCGCTGTCCGATCCGGTGGCCCTCCACGCCGTGAAGTTGACCCTGGCGGTGGCCCTTTTGGCGGTGCCGGTCAATCTCGTCTTCGGCGTCGCCGCGGCCTGGGCCATCGCCAAGTTCCGCTTCTCCGGCAAGCGCGCGCTCCTGACGTTGATCGACCTGCCCTTCAGCGTTTCGCCGGTCACCGCGGGCATGATGTTCGTGCTGCTGTTCGGCCTCCATGGCTGGTTCGGGCCGTGGCTCCAGGAGCGCGAGTGGAAGGTGATCTTCGCCCTGCCGGGTATCGTACTGGCGACGATCTTCGTCACCTCGCCGATGATCGCCCGTGAGCTCGTTCCTCTCCTGACCGCCCAGGGCAGTGACGAGGAGGAAGCAGCGCTCACGCTCGGCGCCTCGGGTTGGCAGACGTTCACGCGCATCAGCCTGCCGAAGATGCGCTGGGGGCTGCTCTACGGTGTGATCCTCTGCAATGCCCGGGCGATGGGAGAGTTCGGAGCGGTCTCGGTGGTTTCGGGCCACATCCGTGGGGCCACCAACACGGTGCCGCTGCACGTCGAGATCCTCTACAACGAGTACCAGTTCTCGGCCGCCTTCGCGGTCGCCACGTTGCTCGCCGGCCTCGCTCTCGTCACCCTCGTGGGCAAGAGCCTGGTCGAGTGGCGGGCGGGCCTCGGCCGACCCGGCCAGCGGAGCCTGCACTAAGCTCGATGCCCATGAAGCCCCGCCTCGGCACTCTCCTCGTCCTCTCGAACGCGGTTCTCGTGTTGCTCGCCGTGGCGGCGGTGGCGGTCGCCGCGCTGGCGCTCCTCGAACGGCTGGCGGACGAGCAGGCCCTGGCACGGGTCGCTCTCGGAGCCGAAAGCGCCCGCCAAACCCTCGAGCGCTCGGCGGACGAGGTGGCGACTTCGGCGCGGCTCCTGGCCGAACGGCCAACGGTGGCCCGGCTCACCGTCGAAGGGCGGAGAACCGAGCTCGGCAGCTTCCTCGAACGTTTTCGCGAGACCAGCCACTTGACGGCGTGTGCCATTGAATCCAACACCGAGGTCCTTGCCGCGAGCGGTGCCCAGGCTCCTGGCCCGGCCCTGGGCGCGGGGTTCGGGCGGCTACCCGACGGTCGGTTGGCCTTGTTCGGACGTGCCCCGCTGGCGACCGTGCCAGGGGTCACCGCCGCCACCGTACTCGGCCTCGATGCCGCGTTCGTCGACCGGCTGTCACGCCTGACCGGCCTCGCCGTGACCTTGATCCCGCCGGACGGCTCGGTGCTCGGCTCGCCGGGCCAACGGACGCTGCGCCTCGAGGCGACCACGAACCGCCGCCTCGCCACCGGCCGCGCGGGTGACGAATACCGTGCCGTGTTGCCCGTGGGGGAGGGCTGGGCACTGCTCGAGGTCGCTCTGCCGCGGGCCGGAGTGGCCGAATCCCTGGCCGACCTCCGCGCCACCCTGCTGCTTTTGGCCGTGCTCGTAGCGCTCGCCGTGGCGGCCTCGGGGTTCGTCGTTGGCCACCGGCTGGCCGGGCCGCTGCGGGCCTTGACCACGGCGGCCCGGCGGATCGGCACCGGGGATCTCGAGGGCGCGCTGCCGATGCCGGGGGGAGCGTTGCCGAGTGCCGAGGTGACGACCCTGGCCGTGACGATGGAGGACATGCGGCGCCGTCTCGCCGGTGTCACCGAAGAACTGCGCCGCCGCCAAGCCGAGGCCGAGGCGGTGCTCACGGGGATCGCCGAGGGGGTCTTCGCGGTCGACGGCGAGCGGCGCATCCAGTACCTGAATCCCCAGGCCGCGGCGCTTCTCGGCATCGACGCTGCGGCCGCCGTGGGCCGCTTCTGTGGCGACGTCCTGCAACCCCGCGGGCTCGACGGCGTGCGCCCCTGCGAGGACCACTGCCCGATCGTTCATGCCCGCTTTCGCGGCACCGCCCGCGCCGCGGAGCACTTGACGCGGCCCGACGGCACCCGGCGCACGGTGGTGGTGACCAGCTCCGAGCCAGCCGCCGGCCGCCAGTTCCAGATTCTGCGCGACGAGACCGAGGTGGAGGCGACACGCCGGCTGCGCGACGCCGTGCTGGCCAACGTCTCCCACGAGTTCCGCACGCCCCTCGCGGCTCAGCTGGCATCCCTGGAGTTACTGCGGGACCGGCTCGTGGAGCTCGAAGCCGAGGATGCCCTCGAGTTGGTCCAATCCCTGGAGAACGGTGCTCTCCGCCTGACCCAACTGATCGACAACCTGCTCGAGGGGGCCCGCATCGAGGCCGGGCAGGACTCCATCCGCCGTCGCCCGGTGGCGCTCGACGAGGTGGTCGAGCGGGCCGTGGAGTTGACGGCGCCGCTTCTGGCCCGGCGCCGGCAAGAGCTGGCGATCGAGTTGCCGTACCCGCTACCGGCGGTTTCCGGCGACGCCCCGCGGCTCACTCAGGTGCTCGTCAACCTGCTCGGCAATGCCAACAAGTTTGCCCCCGAGGGCACGATCATTCGCATCGGCGGGCGGGTCGAGGACGAAGGTGTCACACTGTGGGTGGACGACCAGGGCCCGGGCTTGCCCCCCGGGGCCGAGGGCGCGCTCTTCGCCCGCTTCGCTCGCGCGCCCGCGGGAGGCGAGGAGCCCCAGGAAGGCGGCGTGGGCCTAGGGTTGTGGATCGTACAGTCGATCGTCGAACGCCACGGCGGGCGAGTCGAGGTGGGCAGCTCGGAGCTGTCGGGAGCCGGGGGCGCTCGGCTCGGCTTCACCTTACCGCGAGGAGAGTCATGAAGATCCTGGTGGTCGACGACGACTCCGACCTGCGCACCCTGGTGGCCTTCGCCCTGCGCCAGGCCGGCTACTTGGTGGTCGAGGCGGGAGACGGACCGAGCGCCCTCGCCACCTTCGAACGGGAGTCCCCGGCCTTGGTGGTGCTCGACGTCAACCTGCCGCGCCTGGACGGTTTCGAGGTCTGCCGGCGAATCCGCGCCCTCGGCTCGACGCCCGTGTTGCTGCTGACGGTGCGCAACACGGAGGAAGACCTCGTGCGCGGCCTCGATCTCGGTGCCGACGACTTTCTCACCAAGCCGTTCAGCCCGCGGACACTGCTCGCCCGGCTACGGGCGCTCTTGCGGCGCGCCGGGGTGGAGCGGCCGGCGCCGTTGCTCGCGGGCCACTTCGCCCTCGACGTCGAGATGCAGACGGTGAGCCTCGCCGGCGGTCCGGCGCTCCGCTTGACCCATCTCGAATTCCGCCTGCTTCAGCTGCTCCTCGCCAACGCCGGCCAGGTGCTGCCCAGCGAACGTCTGCTGCGCCACGTCTGGGGCGAACGTGCCAGCGGTGACCGCCAACTGTTGAAGCAGCTCGTCCACCGCTTACGGCAGAAGATCGAAGTCGACGCTGCTGCGCCGCGTTACCTGGTGACGGCCTCCGGACTCGGGTACGCCTTGCGTCCAGAAGGCGAGGCGCGGGAGGGTGAATGAGCGCGGGGACTGCTGCCTGCACCGTCCCTTGTCTCCGCCCGCCCCCTCGAACTCCGCGTCGAGGCCTCACCCACCCGCGCTTTGCCGGATGAAGGTCGCCAGGTTTTCTTTGAGCCGGACCAGTTCGACCTTGCGGATGTACATCATGTGGCCCGCCTCGTAGTAGCTCATCGAAACGTTGCCGGCGAGGCCGGCGGGCAGGCCGAGATGGTCGAAGGTGTATTCGGTGGCGAAAAATGGTGTGGCGAGGTCGTAGTAGCCGTTGGCGACGTGAACCCGGAGGCTCGGGTTCTTGGCCATGGCGGCGCGTAAGTTCTCGGCGACGTTGACATAGCGGTTTTCGAAGTCGTCGTAGCTCCAGCGGCGGATGCGGCCGCCCAGGATCTCGTAGTCGAGGTCGCTCTCGAAGCCGAGTTCGCCCCGCACGTAGGCGTTGAGGGTGCCGGTGTAGGGGCCTTGAATGGCGGCGTAGCTGGGGTCGAACTCCGGCCGCTCCCCGGCGTCGTCGCGGTCGACGCCGGTGAAGCGGCTGTCGAGCCGGCCCACCGTCTTGCCGTCGGCTCGCAGCAGCTCCTTGGTGAACCGGAAGATCTCCGGACGCAGGTTGGCGCGCTCCAGAAAGTCCTTGGACAACCCCGTCAGCCGCGCCAGTTTCTCGGCGATCTTGCCGCGCTCCTCGGCCGAGAGCCGGTCTCCTTGGGCCAAGGCCGACCAGTAGTCCCCGAGGGCGAATTCGCGGGATTCGTCGAGGGCCGTTTGCAGGCTGCCCGCGAGGTCCGCCGGCAGTTTGCCGTGGAACCAGGCGGTGGCGGTGTAGGTGGGCAGGAACAGGGGATAGGGCAGGTCGTTGCCGATGTCGAAGCGGGCGGTGCCGAAGTTCAAGATGGAGGAGACGAGCATGACGCCGTTGAAGAACATCCCGTGGCGCTGCTGTAGGTGGTCGACGAGGGCCGAGGCCCGGGTGGTGCCGTAACTCTCGCCGATCAAGAACTTCGGGGAACCCCAGCGCTGGTTGCGGCTGACCCAGCGGCGGACGAACTGGCCCACCGCCTGGATGTCCTCGTCGAGGCCGTGGAACTCCTTCTCTTCTTTGCCGGGCGCGGGCCGGGAGTAACCGGTCGACACCGGGTCGATGAACACCAGATCGGTGACGTCGAGCAACGAGTAGGCGTTGTCTTCGAGTCGGTAGGGCGGCGGCAGGGCGTGGCCTTCGTCGTCCATGACCACCCGGCGGGGGCCGAGGGTGCCCAGGTGCAACCAGACCGACGCCGAGCCCGGGCCGCCGTTGAAGGAGAAGGTCAGCGGCCGCTTGGCGGTGTCCGGGACGCCCTTTTTGAGGTAGGCGACGTAGAAGATCGAAGCCTGTGCCTCGCCCGCTTCGTTCTCGAGCACCAAGGTGCCCGCCTTGGCGGTGTATTCGATGCGCTGACCGCCGATCGTCACCGCGTGTTGGGTGACCGACTCCCGGTCGACGGGCGCTTCGGGTTTCTTCTCGTCCTTCTTGGCCTCCTCGGCCGACAGGGGGGCGAGGGTGAGGGCGGCGAGGACGAGGGCGAGCCAGAGACGTTTCATCGAGGCACCTCCAAGGGATTGGAGGGGATTCGATCACAGTTGGCAGCTATCAGGGACGAGTCGGATTCTCGTCTGCTTTGCGGTTGACTCCCTTGGGGATGAGTATGGGTGTCAACAAGCCGAAGAGGATCAAGGAGACGAGCTGAAGCCAGTGTTCTATGGCCGCGAATGCCTGCGGTTGTCCTGCCGGCCGCTCGAAGAAGACCGTGGCAAGGGACGCAAGGATGGCAGCAAGCCACCCGACGCGCACCCAGTTGAATCGTTGCCGGAGACTCAGAAGCTCCAACTCGCTCTGCAGCTTCTCCAGCCTGAGCCGGTACGAGGCGAAAGCGGGCCCGGACTGGAGGTTCGTCGGCAATCCCTGGAGGAGGCTCTGCAGATCGCGGATTTCGCTGCGGAGTACTGAGGTCTTCATGGCACTCCTCCGACTCGGGACCAGACTCGTCCCTTGGGCCTGCCGAGCCTATCGGTCCCGAACCACCTGGTCCAGTAGCGAATGAAGTGGAGGGTGACTCGCTCGTAGTCCGGGTCGCTTTTGGGAAGGCAGAAGATTGGATAGGCATCACACGAGAAGTCGAACTTGGCTCCCGGCCCGGAAAGTAAATGGAGAAGCGGGCTCCCCGCGTCGAGAGCTGCCAGCGCCTCGCCATCCATGGCGACCTCGACCGCGAGGTCGAGATCGCCTGGCTCAGGCTTCTCTGTCGTAAAGCTGCCATCGAGCAGCTCCCGAGCTTCGGCAGGAAGCCCTGCCTTGGCGAGGGCTTGTCGATGGCGAAGCCAGCCTCGATGGATCTCTTCCCGCCGCGGAGACCCCGACGCCAGTCGTTCCCGCAAGAGGGCGTCACTCGGGCCGTAGTCGCCCATGGGAAGGGTGCCGCGCTCGTTCCACGGAGGTAAGTGGAGGTCGAGGTGCTCGGGGAAGTCGTCCAGTTCGCTCGTCATCGCTCGGAGTGTAACAAGTCCCTCAATACCGAGGCACCCCCGCATCGACCGCCACGCTCCAGGCGTCGATGCCGCCGGCCAGGTTGATGGCGCGGTAGCCTTGGCCGCGCAGGAAGTGGACGGCTTGGGCGGAGCGCATGCCGTGGTGGCAGTGGGCGACGACCAGGGCGTTCGAGTCGATTTCCCCGAAGCGGCGGGGCAGCTCGGGCAGCGGGATCAGCGTGGCGCCGTTGATGCGGCAGAGCGACCACTCGGGCGGATTGCGGACATCGAGGAGCACGAAATCGCGGCCCTGCTCCCGCCACTGGTGCAGCTCTTGGACGGTCATCTCGAACGGCAAGTCGCTGTCTTCCGGTTCCTCGACCGACAGTCCGCAAAAGGCGTCATAGTCGATCAGGCCGGTTTGAGTCGGGTGGGCCGAGCACACCGGGCAGGCCGGGTCCTTCTTGAGCTTCAACTCGCGGAACTTGAGCCCCAGGGCGTCGAACAGCACCAGGCGGCCGATGGCCGGTTCGCCGATCCCCACGATCAGCTTGATGACTTCGTTCGCCTGCAGCGACCCGATCACCCCCGGCAACACCCCGAGCACCCCGCCCTCGGCGCAGGAAGGCACCAATCCGGGCGGCGGCGGCTCGGGGAACAGGCAGCGGTAACACGGTCCGTGGGTACCCCAGAACACCGCGACCTGGCCTTCGAATCGGAAGATCGAGCCGTAGACGTTGGGTTTGCCGGCGAGCACGCAGGCATCGTTGACCAGATAACGGGTGGGGAAGTTGTCCGTGCCGTCCACCACGATGTCGTAGTCTTGGATCAGCTCGAGAGCGTTCTCCGACCGGAACCGCGTGTCGTGGGCGACGAAGCGGGTGTGGGAGTTGATCTCGCGCAGCCGTTCGATGGCCGCCGCGAGCTTCGGCCGGCCGACGTCGCTCGCGCCGTAGAGCACCTGACGGTGGAGGTTCGACTCGTCCACGGTGTCGAAGTCGACGAGCCCGAGGGTGCCCACCCCGGCAGCGGCGAGATAGAGCCCGAGGGGCGAGCCGAGCCCGCCGGCGCCGATCAGGAGCACCCTCGCGGCCTTCAGGCGTTGTTGGCCCGCCGTCGACACTTCCGGCAGGATCAGATGGCGGTGGTAACGCCGGAGCTCGGCCGGCTCGAGACCCGGCAACGGCCGGCCGGCCAATAGATCGAAATCGTGCAACGGACTTCCTCCCGCGCTCACGCTCGGTTCGCCGCCTGGCGTAGCTCGTCCAGGGCTCGTTCGTAGGCGGCCACCAGGTTCTCCGGGTCGGGCACCAGGCTAACGTCGGTCGCCACTCCCACCCGCACGGTCCCGGCGTAGCTCAGGATGCTGACGCCCAGGCCCAGGCGCCCGGCCTGGGGCACCCAGAACATGATGCTGCGCACCTTGGTACCGCAGAAGTACAGCGGCTCGCGCGGTCCCGGAACGTTGGTGGCGACGGCAGTGGCCTTCTTCGCGAAAATTTTCAGGACGATCTCTTCGATCTTGGCGGTCGTCGCGCCGATCGCCTGCAACACGGCGAAGGCCACGAAGGCCTGGGGCGAGCGCTTCAGGGCGTCCATCTCGCGTTTCAAGGCGTGCAGCCGCGAGACCGCCTCGCCCTCGCCGATCGGCAGGGGCAGGAAGACGAGGCCGAATTTGTTGCCCAGGCTGCGGTCGTCCGGACGCCGCAGATTGACCGGCACCACGGCGCGCACCTGGCGCGGCACGGGCGCCGCGCGGTCTTCGGCGTAGAGTCGGAGGGCACCGGCCAGGGCCGAGAGCAGGACGTCGTTGATCGTAGCCCCGAGCGTCTTGCCGATCTGCTTGACCTCGTCGAGAGAGAAAGCGTCGGACCACACCGCCTTCTTGGTGACTCCCAAGGGGCCGCGATAAATCGTCTTCGGGTCCGCCGAAAGGACGGCCAACTCCCCCAGGGTCCAGGCCGCTTTGCTGCCGGCCTGCAGCCACCGGACGGACTTTTCGAGGGTTCCGCGCTTTTTGGGGGACGTGCCGCGCAGGCTGTGGGCGGCCTCGTTCCGCATGGTCGGATCAAGCGGGATCGGGGCCGGCGGCGAGTCGTCCTTGGGCCGGGTGTCGGTCATGTTGAGCAGCACCTGGACGAGGGCGAGGCCATCGCCGATGCAGTGGTGGATGCGCGCCACGAGGGCGCCGCCGGAGCGGTAGTTCTCGACGAAATGCAGCTGCCAGAGCGGTTTGCCCGGGGCCAGGGGCAACGCCATCAACTCCGAGACGAGCACCTTCAGCTCTGCCTCGTCGGCGTTGCCGGGCAGTTCGGTGCGCACCAGGTGGTCGTCGAGCTGGAAGTCGTCTTCGATCCAGCGGGCGGAGCCGAGCAGGGTACCCGGGTCCTCGACGCGTTGGCGGAATCGCTCGTAGCAGACGAATCGCTCGAGCAACGTTTCGCGCAGCACCGACCACTCGGGCTTCTGCTCGAAGGTCATGACCCCGGTGATGGTCATCAGATTGGTCGGGTCGTCCATGCGCAACCAAGCGCTGTCGACCGTCGAAAGCGGCTTCCCGCGGTTCGCCATGACGCCTCCCCCAGGGTAAGAGGCAACTACGCTATCAGCTCCTAGAACAGATCGACGATCAGAATCTTGGCGTCGAGGCCGCCGTTCTTGATCGGATACCGCCGCTTGGGCCGGAGGCCGAGGCTCTTGCCGAGGTCGCCGCCGCCGGCGAGGATGGCCGCGCGCCAGCCGGCGAAGCGCTTCTTGAGCAAGTCGCCGAAGTGCCGCCAGGAGTCGGCCTCGGTGCCCAGGCGCTCGCCGTGGGGTGGGTTGACGACGAGCAGGCCGGGGCCCGCGGGCGGCTCGAGCTCGAAGGCATCGCCGCGGGTGAGCTCCGCGCGGTCCTCGAGGTGGGCCGCCTTCAGGTTCGACCGGGCGGCGACCAGGGCACCCGGATTGCGATCCACGCCGAACAGCCGGACGTCCGGATTCAGAGCCGGCAGGGGCTCGCGCAGGATGCGCCGCAGACTGTCGGGGTCGAAGCCCGGGAAACGCTCGAAGGCCCAGGAGTCGCGCAGGGCACTGGGAGGCCAGCCGAGGGCGTACCAGCCGGCCTCGATCAGCAACGTGCCCGAGCCGCACATCGGGTCGTAGACCGGCCCGCGGCCGTCCCAGCCCGCGGCCAGGACCATCGCCGCCGCCAGTTGTTCCCGCAGCGGGGCATCGGTGGTCGAGAACCGGTACCCGCGGCGATCGAGCGAAGTACCCGAGGTGTCGACCAGGAGCGTCGCCCGATCGTCGCGCAGGAAGACCCGCAGGGGGACGTCCGGCTGCTCGCGATCGACGCTCGCCCGGCGACCGTAACGGCGCCTTTGGCCATCGACCAGGCCGTCCTTGACCTTCAGCGCCACGAAACGCACGTCGCGCTCCCGCGAGTGCGTCGACGACGCCTTGAGGGCGAGGGTGGCGTTGGGATGCAGCAAGCGGGAGAGGGCGACGCCATCGAGATCGGCGTCGCGTTCGACCAAGCGGCGGGCGCCGTGGGTCAGGTCCCCGCCGGTCGCGCCGGGGAAGCTCCCGATCTCGACCAACACCCGATTCGCCGTGCGCAGGCGCAGGTTCGCGCGCCAGACCTCCGGCCAACGGCCGACGAAACGAACTGCCCCGGGTTCGATGGCGGGTTCGGCGTGGCCCAAGCCGGCCACCTCGGCGGCGAGCAGTTCTTCGAGCCCGAGGGCACAGGTGGCGATGAGGTTCATGGGGAGGCGGAGCTTAGCGGAATGACCAAGAAAAAACCCCGGCTTCTGCCGGGGCTTCTCCGAGGATCAAACGCTGGGGTCTGGCTTCGACTCAGCTGTTGACGGCGTCTTTGAGATCCTTGCCCTGCTTGAAGCGGACGCTGCGGCTCGCGGCGATCGTGATCGACTTGCCGGTTGCCGGATTGCGCCCCTTGCGAGCGGCGCGCTTGGAAATAGCGAAGCTGCCGAATTTCGGCAACTGCACGCGGTCGCCATTCTCGAGGCAGCCCGTGATGGCATCGAAAATCGCGTCGAACACCTCGGCGACCTGTTTCTTCGTCAGTCCTTCGACGGTGTCAGCAACCTTGTCAACGATGTCAGCCTTACCAGCCATCTTGCTCCTCCTTGGAGAGAGAGGTCGGGGTCAGTGAAAGTGAATTGCTTGGGGCCGTAGCAACCGGGAGAGACGATAAGTCAACGCTCGGAAGCCTGTCAATACGGGGATTCGCTCGCGCCGACCCCGAAACGACGGGCGAGCGGTCAAGCCCTCACCCGTTCGAGCACGGAAACCGTGAAGCCGTCGTGGTGGCCCGCCGGGAAAATCCGCCACAGTCCGGGACCGCGCACGTACCGGTCCAGAGGTGTCGGGAGCAGGCCGCCGAGTTCCAGGGGGCGAAACTCCGAATGTTCGGCCAGGAACGCGGCCACGGCGTCCTCGTTTTCTTCTGCTTCAAGGGAACAAGTGATCGCCACCAACTTCCCGCCCAGAGCCACCAGCGGCGCCGCCGCGGCGAGGAAGCCCCGCGCTTGGGCCGCCAAACGCTCGACCTCCGACGCGGTCACCCGCCACTTGAGCTCGGGGTGCTTGCGTAGCGTGCCGGTACCGGTACAGGGTAGATCGAGCACCACGCGATCGAACGGCGTCGAGAAGGGCGGGTGGGCGGCGTCGGCGCAGACCCGCGGCCAAGGGCGGCCGAGCCGGTCGAGATTGGTTTTCAAGGTCGCGAGACGACCGCCGTCGACATCCCCGAGCACCAGCCGCACGCTGGGCTCGACAGCGGCGAGGGCGAAGCTCTTGCCGCCCGGCGCCGCGGCGGCGTCGTAGATCCGTTCTCCCGGCCGTGGCGGGGGCACGAGCGCCGCCACTTGGCTGGCCTCGTCCATGACGTAGAACCGGCCCTCGCGGAAGGCCGCCGTGGCGAAGGGGTTGCCCGACAACACCGCCAGCCCGAGCGGCGCGATCGACGACGGCTCGACTTCCAGCCCGGCGTCGATCAGCTCCTCGGCCAGGAACTCGCGTCCGCCGCGATCCCGGAAAGCCAGCAGCTGCAGAGGCTTCGGCCGATTGTTGGCTTCCAGTAAAGCGCGGGTCAGGTCGGGCCCGAACCGGGCCAGCCAACGCTCGACCAAGAAGTCCGGATGGGACAGCTCGATCGCCAAGCGGCGGACCGGATCCGGCTCCCGCAAGGGCCAGGCCGCAAGCTCGCGGTCACGACCGATGCGTCGCAGCACGGCGTTGGCGAACGCGGCGCCGCCCCGGTGGGTGGCCCGCTGGGCGTGCTCCACGGCCTCGTTGACGACGGCGTGCGGGGGCACACGGTCGAGGAAGAGCAGTTGGTAGACGGCGATGCGCAGCAGGCCGTGCAGGGCCGGGTCGATGTCGTCGAGCCGGCGGGAGCTCGCCAGTTCGATCACGGCGTCGATACGCCGTAGCCAACGCAACGAGCCGAGGACGAGCTCGGAGAGCAACGCGCGGTCGCGGTCCTCGAACCGTTCCTGCGCCGCGGAGAGCCAGGTGTCGACGGGCGTGGCCGAGCCGAGGGTGCGTTCGAGGGCCCAGGCTGCCGTGGCCCGCAGGCTGTCTTGGCCCACCTGCAGGCGGCGACCGGCGCCGCCGTGGAACGGCTCGGGGCGGCGGAAGCGGCTCATGGCACGGTCTCCGGGTTCGCGAAGCGGGCGCCCGGACGCAGGCGCTCGCCGTTGGCGAAGTCGGCACCGGACAGCGCACGTTTGCCCGGTCGCTGCAAGCTCTTGATGGCCACGACCGTACCCGCGCCCGCGGCCACGCGGAGGGCTCCGTGCTGGACGCCGAGCACGGTACCGGCGGGTTCGGCGGTGCTCGCGGCGACTTCCGCGACGCCCGCGAGCTTCACCGGTCGGCCGTCGAGGTTCGCCTCGAGGCCCGGCCACGGGTCGAAGGCGCGTGCGCGATCGGCCAAGCTGCGGGCAGGCAGCCGCCAGTCGACGAGACCGTCGGTTTTTTTGATCATCGGTGCGTAGGTCACGCCCCCGGCGGGCTGCGGGGTCGCGGTCAGCGTGCCGGCCGCGAGGCCGTCGAGGGTGTGGACGAGAAGCTCGGCGCCGAGCTTCGCCAGGCGTGGGGTGAGCTCGGCGGCGGTTTCGTCTTCGCCGATCGGCAGTTCCGCGCGCTCGAGCATCGGCCCGGTGTCGAGGCCCGCCGCCATCCGCATGGTCGTGACTCCGGTCACCGGGTCCCCGGCGGCGAGGGCCGCTTGGATGGGTGAAGCCCCCCGCCACCGGGGCAGCAG
>JANRLG010000196.1:0-37280 GCA_033762835.1 Thermoanaerobaculia bacterium | reverse complement strand
CGGCTGTACTACCCGCTCGAGTTCGCCGCCGAGGTGACGACCCTCGCCGAGCGGGCCGGTCTCGAGCCGACGCTGGTTTACGGGGTCATCCGCCAAGAAAGTGCCTTCGATCTGTCGGCGCTCTCCCACGCCGGGGCCCGCGGCCTGATGCAGCTCATGCCCGGCACCGGGCGTGAGACCGCCAAGCGCCTGGGGCTGCCGTTTTCGGAAGCTCGCCTAGCCGATCCGGCGTTCAACCTCACCCTCGGCACGACCTACCTGAGCAACGTGCTCGACTTGTTCAACGGTCGAGAGGAATTGGCTCTCGCGGGGTACAACGGCGGCCCGTACCGCATTCAGCGGCTCTGGCGTCAGGCCGGTCCGGCGGCCGAGGTCGACGCCTTCCTCGAGGGTTTGGCGATCGAGGAGTCCCGCACCTACGTCAAGCGCGTCCTGCTGTTCGCCGACAGCTACCGCCAGCTCTACGGCGACATCCTCGGCCAGAACGCTCCGGCTCCGAGCGCCGCGCCCTAGGATGCTGGCCCGGTTCCGCCTCGTTTCGGCCCTCGGGGCCATCGCCCTCGTCTGCGGTCTCGGTTGCGGTCCGGCCCCGGCCCCTTGGCCCGCGGCACCGGCGCCCCTCGTCGACGGCCCGATCCTGCTGGTGACTTTCGAATCCCTGCGGGCGGATTTCGTGGCCAGCTTGGGCGGAGCGGCGGGCGATACGCCGGCCCTCGATGCTCTGGTGGCCGAGGCGCGTGCCTCCGGCGGTTGGGCCGGGCGGGCCGTCGCGCCGTCGTCCTGGACGGCGCCGGTGCTCGCCTCGCTCCACACCGGGCTCGCCGGCTGGCACCACGAAGTCCTGCACGCCGGCCGAGCACAGCTCATTCCGGAAGTCCCCACACTCGCCGAGCGCTTCTCCGCGGCCGGTTGGTCGACGCAAGCGTTCGCCCCCGGTCGCCGGCTCTCCCCGAAAGCGGGTTTCGGCCGGGGCTTCGGCGCTACCTCGCCGGTCCGCGACGACGGTAAGCGGCTGGCGGTGGCCCACCTGCGGGCACTGGCCCCCGGCCGGCAGTTCCTCTGGGTCCACCTCTCGCGGCCGGATTCCACCTTCGAGCGCAATCGCCCGAAGAACGAACCGGCCGCCAAGCTCCGCGACGACTATCGCGCCTACGTCCGCTGGCTGGACCACGAACTGGGCCTGTTGCTCGCTGCCCTCGAAGCCTCCGGGCAGGCCGACAAGGCGTTGGTGGCAGTAGTCGGCTGCCTCGGCCAGGATCTCGGCGATCCCGGTCCCACGGGTGTCGGCCACCACCTCGAGCGCTCGCTGATCGAAGTGCCGTGGGTGATCAAGCTGCCGACCGGTACCGCGGTATCCATCCCCTTGCCGCCGGACTCCCGGCCCGGGACCACGCGGCTGGCCGCCACGCTGCTGAACGCCGCCGGTTTGTCCGTTCCTCCAGCCGTGGCGCCGGGATTGTTCGCGGCTGAGGGCCCCGCGGTGGTCTCGGAGCTCTACGCCGCCGGCGGCACCAACCAGTTCTCCCTCGTCGCCGGGGACCTCCAGTTGCTTCGGCGCGTGCCGCTGGTGGCGCCGGAGGGGGACTCAGCAACGATCCAGCGGAGGTTCCAAGTGACCTTGCCGCTCTCGGGCGCGGGCGGTGCAGAAGACCGGTTGGTCCGCTGGTTGACGCCCTCCGGGACCACTCCCGTCCACGACCCCGCGAAGCTCGCTGCGCTCCTGACCGAGCTCGAGCAGGCCTGGCTCGCCTTTCGTGAACGGGAGCGCACCCCGGTGGCCGAGGGCTGGGCCGAACGCTCGCGGTGAACCCGACCTACAGTCGACGCAGCGCGATCGCCACGAGAGCGAGAGCGAGCAAGACGAGGCCAGCGGTCGAGACCGTGGGAATCTCGAGCGTCGGAGAGCAGGCGCTGGCGGGCTGGCCGTAACGGATCTCGTCGACTCCGAGAAATCCTGGATTGCCCGGGTGCCATTCGAGCCGAGAGATCGGTCCCACCTCGGCGAAGCCAACGAACCGGGGGGCCTCCCCCAGCGCCGGCACGGCGACCGTGGCCTCGTCGAGCAACAGGCCGCTAGCGTCGCGGGCTTGCACGGTGACCACGGTGGTCGAGGTGTCGAGGAAGTTGGGAATCGACCCGACGTAGGCCCCCACGGCGGCCTGGGGCGGGTTGAACTGGACGGCCATGCCGCTCCAAGACAACGGGTTGGTCGAGGCCACCAGGTTGCCGTAGGCCTGGGCACCGAACGGCGGCCCGGAGAGAAACCCGCCACCGACCCGCGTGGGCACGCCGGCCAGCCAGTTGGAAGCGCCGGGCACGCTTTCGAAGAGGAACCGCACGCCCGGGACCAGCGGGAACTGCGGGCCGCCGGTTTCGAAGTCGATACGCGCCGGCACGCCGCAGAACCCATCCGGCCCGATGACTTCGGCCCGGACCGGTCCGGACGCGAGGACGATCCCGAGACCGAGCAAGACGCGGAGACGCTGGGGCATCCGCGGCACACTACCAGACGGCGCGGTATAGTTTCGCCCTTCTCGAACCCAGCGGAGGTGCCATGCGGCCCCACTTTCTCGCTCTCTGTTTCCTCACGGTCGTGGCTTCGACCCCGGTCGCGCAGGCAGCGGATCGCTCCTTGGCGGAGCGCATCGACGCCGCGGTGGCCAAACACCAGGCCGCGGCCATCGAGTTGCGCCACAAGATCCACCAAAACCCGGAGCTCGGTTACCAGGAGAAGGAGACCGCCGCCCTGGTGGCCGACCACCTGCGCAAGCTCGGGCTCGAGGTGCGCACGGAAGTAGCGATCACCGGCGTCGTCGGGGTGCTGCGCGGCGGCAAGCCGGGGCCGGTCGTGGCCTATCGCGCAGACATGGACGCGCTGCCGGTGACCGAGAACACGGACTTGCCGTTCAAGTCGACCAAGCGGGGCGAGTACCTCGGCCAAGCCGTCGGCATCGCCCACGCCTGCGGCCACGATGTGCACACTTCGGTGGGGCTCGGCGTCGCCTCGGTGCTGGCCGAGGTGCGGGCGGAGTTGCCCGGCACCGTTCTGTTCATCTTCCAGCCGGCCGAAGAGGGCCCCCCGCCGGGGCTCGAAACCGGCGCCAAGCTGATGCTCGACGAAGGCGCCTTCCGCGATCCGAAGCCCGACATGATCTTCGCCCTCCACGCCTTCCACGACTTGCCGGTGGGGACGGTCGGCGCCAATCCGGGGGCGACCATGGCCTCGGTCGATCAGTTCGTGGCCAAGATCCGCGGCAAGCAGTCCCACGGCGCCTATCCCCACCTCGGTATCGACCCGGTGGTGATGGCCTCGCAGGCGATCCTGGCGCTCCAGACGATCCGCTCTCGGAACCTGCCGGCCGACGCGCCGAGCGTCGTCACCGTCGGCATCGTTCGCGGCGGCGAGCGCTTCAACATCATCCCGGACGAGGTGCACCTGGAAGGCACCGTCCGCACCTACGACGAAGACGTACGAAAGATGATCGAGCGGCGCATGCACGAGATCCTGGGCGGCATCACCCAGGCCGGCGGCGGCACCTATGAGCTCGACTACAAGGTGAACGCGCCGGTGACGGTGAACGATCCGGCGCTGACCGAGAAGGCCCGTGGCGCTCTGCGGCGCGCCTTGGGCGACGACAAGGTAGTGGAGGTCAAGCCGACCATGGGCGGCGAGGACTACGCGTACTTCGCCAACGTCGTGCCGGGCTTCTACTTTCGGCTCGGGATCGTCGCCCCCGGCACCACCTCCGGTGCCATCCACACCCCGAACTTCCGGGCCGACGACTCCGCCGTCCCGGTGGGCATGAAGGCCGCCGCGCGGTTGGTGGCGGAGGCTCTGTCGGGTTGGTGAGGGGGGAAGAGATCGGCCGACACGAAGGTCGGCCGATTCCTCGTTTGCGTCCTTAGTACCGGTAGTGCTCGGGCTTGTACGGCCCGTCGGCCGGCACGTCCAGGTAGCTGGCCTGGTCGGCGGTCAGCTCGGTCAGCTCGACACCCAGGTGGGCGAGGTGCAGGCGGGCCACTTCTTCGTCGAGGCGCTTCGGGAGCACGAAGACCTTCTTCGGGTACTTGGCGGCGTTCTCGTGCAGGTCGAGCTGGGCCATGACCTGGTTGGTGAACGACGCCGACATCACGAAGCTCGGGTGACCGGTGGCGCAGCCCAAATTGAGCAGGCGACCCTCGGCGAGAATCAGGATCGAGCGGCCATCGGGGAACACGAACTCGTCGTACTGGGGCTTGATGTTGACCCGCTCGACGCCCGGGTACTTCTTCAGGCCGGCCATGTCGATTTCGTTGTCGAAGTGGCCGATGTTGCCCACGATCGCCTTGTTCTTCATGCGCGCCATGTGGTCGACCGTGATGACGTCCTTGTTACCGGGGGCGGTGATGAAGATGTCGGCTTCCTCGAGCACGCTCTCGAGTTTGCGCACGGTGAACCCTTCCATGGCGGCCTGGAGGGCGCAGATGGGGTCGATCTCGGTGACCACGACCCGCGCACCCTGGCCGCGCAGGGCCTGGGCGCAGCCCTTGCCGACCTCGCCGTAGCCCATGACCACGGCGAGCTTGCCGGACATCATGACGTCCGTGGCGCGGTTCAGGCCGTCCACCAGCGAGTGGCGGCAGCCGTAGATGTTGTCGAACTTGCTCTTGGTGACCGAGTCGTTGACGTTGATCGCGGGGAACAGCAGCGAGCCTTCCTCGGCCATCTTGTAGAGGCGGTGCACGCCGGTGGTGGTCTCCTCCGAAACCCCCTTGATGCCGACGGCGATCTTCGACCACAGGCCCGGGCGAGCGGCGAGCTCCTTGCGGATCAGATCGAGGATGACACCCCACTCCTCGGGCTCGTTCTGGGCATCGAAGGCCGGGATGACGCCCGCGCGCTCGTACTCGTAGGCCTTGTGCACGAACAGCGTGGCGTCGCCACCGTCGTCGACGATCTGGTCCGGGCCGGTGCCGTCGGGCCACACCAGGGCCTCGGCGGTGCACCACCAGTACTCCTCGAGGGTCTCGCCCTTCCAGGCGAAGACCGGCGTACCCATCGGGTTCGCCACCGTGCCACCGGTTTCGGGCCGGCCCACGACCACCGCCGCGGCGGCGGAATCTTGGGTCGAGAAGATGTTGCAGGACACCCAACGCACGTCGGCGCCGAGCTCGGTCAGGGTCTCGATCAGGACCGCGGTCTGTACGGTCATGTGCAGGCTGCCCATGACCTTGACGCCGGCAAGGGGCTTCTGGACGCCGTACTTGCGGCGCAGGGCCATGAGGCCGGGCATCTCGTGCTCGGCGAGGCGGATTTCCTTGCGGCCGAGCTCGGCCTCGGCCAGGTTGGCGACCTTGAAGGGCACGCGGCCCGCCTCGCGGGCGAGTTCGAAGGGATGGGCGACGGCGGTAGCGGTGGACATCGGGACCTCCTCGGGAAAGCGGGTCAGGGAGTGAGCGGAACGAGTTTCTTGGCCGCGGCCGCAAACAACGGCGGTCCGGCGGCTTCGGGATCGGGCGGTAGGCCGGCGAAACGCACGTTGCCGAAGCCGGCGGCGGTCAGCCAGGCGAGCAGCTCGGGCCGAGAGAAACCGAGCCAGACGTGGCCCATCTCCCGGCGGTAGTCCTGGCGGTCGTGAGCCATCATGTCGACCACCAGCAGCCGACCCTCCGGTTTCAGCACCCGGGCCACCTCGGCGAAGACGCGTGCGGGCTCCGCGACGTGGTGGAGCACGAGAAAGAGGACGGCGGCGTCGAGCTCGCCGTCCTGGAGCGGCAGGGCCTCGAGTTCGCCGCGGCGGAACTCGACGTTGGGCGCCCCGGCGAGCCGCTCGCGGGCGATCTCGAGCATCGAGGCCGAGCCGTCGACGCCGATCACGGTGCCGACGAAAGGCGCCAGGGACGCGGCGGCCTGGCCGGTACCGCAACCAAGGTCGCCCACCACCCAGGTGTCGTCGAGAAAGCCCAACAGGCCGAGCAGCTCGCCTCGGGCGCCGAAAAGCTCCCGGCGCAGGTGATCCCAACTGCCCGCCGCGGAGGCGAAGAACTCCTGGGACTTGGTGGCACGCAGGGCGAGCACGCTCGGCTTGCGCAGGCGGTCGGCGACCGCGGCGGGCAGGCTCGCGACCTCGGCGCGGGTGGCGCGCCAGAGCTCGGCGGCCACCGGGTCGAGCTCGTCGGTGTCGAGCCGGTACAGGCGGCTGGTGCCGTCCGGCCGGGCCGCGACCCAACTACCGTCGGCTAGGACCTTGAGATGGCGGCTCACCGAGGACTGCGGCAGCTGAAGGACGGCGCACAGCTCCGTCACGGTCAGCTCGGAGCTCTCGAGCACCAGCAGCAACCGGCCCCGCGTGGGGTCCGCGAGGGCCGTCAGGTGGTCGAAGATGGTCGCGTCGCTGATCATGAATCCTTCAATCCGGAAGAAAGGATACATCCCGGTCGGGCGGGTGTCAAGCGCGGCAGCGAGGACACGAAGATCGATGCGGTCAGGGGATCTCGGGCGAGCCGGTGGCGCCGTGAGCCTGCAAACGAACGACGTGGTCGGTGGGCGGCAGCGTACCCCAGCGCAAAATCTGGGCCGCCCGCGCCGTCGGCAGCAGACCCAGGGCCTGCACGTGGACGGGGTCGAAGGGCACTGGTTTTCCCAGGCGTTCGTCGTCCGAGCTCGCCAGCCAGGCGGCGACTGAGTCCGCCGTGGGCACGGCGTCCGGCCGCGTCGCGTGGGGCTGCAGGCGAGCCAGAGGCACGGCGGTCGCGGTCGTGACGGCCAAGGCGAGCCCGAGAGCGAGCGCCGGTGCCCCCCGGCCGGGCCGGCTGGCGAGCACGCCGAGCCCGGCGCCCACGGCCACCGCGCTGGTGGCGAACACCACCAGGAGGAACCGGGAAGCGGCGAAGAAATACAGGCTGTAAAAGACCCCGTGGAACAGCAACCAGAGCCCCAGGCCGAGCGCCAAACTCGGCACACCGGCTTCGAGCGGTCGTCGCCAACGTTTTCGACCGAGAGCGACGGCCACGACAGCGAGGCCGAGCCCGGGCCAGGCGAACCCCGGCGAGTGGTGGACCGGCAAGCCGGGCAGACCCAAGGCGGACCGGGCGACGAACTCAAAATGACCGATGGTCTGCCCCGCCACTCGCCGCGGCACCGTCGGGTCACCGCGCAGGGCGTAGTCGAGCGCAAACGGCGAGCCCGCCGGCCCGAAGCGCTCGGGCACCCAGAAGGCGTAACCGTCCCAGGGCCAAGCCGGCAGACCGGAGCGCAGCAGCAGGCCGATCACGAGGCCGACGACGACCGCGGCTCCCCCGAGCGCTGCCGCCAGGGACTTGGCCCGCTTCCGAGGTTCGGCCGTTCGCCAACCGGCCAGCGCGATCGGTAGCAGCACCAAGCCCGCGGGTATCGCGGCCACGGGGCGAATCGCCAGGGCGACCGCCCAGGCCACGGCGGCGGCGCCGGCCGTCAGCGCCGTGGGCCGGCCCGCCCAGCGCAGAGTCAGGGCGATCGAACCCAACAGGAACAGCGTCGCGGGCTCGTCCGACATCACGGCCCGACCGATGGCGACCGCGGCGGGGGCCAGGGCCCATAGGCCCCCCGCAACCGCGAAAGCCAAGAGCTCCCCGCGGCCCGGACGCAGCCGGCCAACGGCCGCCGCGGCGAGGAACCCGACAAGGACGGCGAGAGCAGCACCGAACAACGCGCTCACCCGCCACAACTCCGCCGGTGCCACACCGAGCTTCACGGCCCCGGCGAGCAAGAGGGAGAACCCCGGTGGGTATCGGGGCCGTACCCGGTCGGGCCCCACCTGCAGAAAGTAGCGGCCCTCCTGGGCGATCGCCTGGGCACCGGCGACGTATTCGAGGGCGTCCGGTCGCGGCCCCAGCGCCGCGGCGGGGGTCGTGTGGGGAACCCAGGAACGGGCGCCGTAGGCCAGGAGGAAAACCGCGATGCCGAGGGTGCGCCGGAGCCAGGGATGGGTCACGTCGGAGAGTCTCTCTCGTGCGCGGGATCAATTCGCGCGGCGGCGCAGCCGGCGCACGTGAACGGTGTCGGGCAGCTCGCCCCACTCGCGGATGGCTTCCAGGCGACGCGGCGGCAACAGGCCGAGCGCCTGGGCGTGCACGGGGTCGAAGGGCACACGCATCCCCGCGCGCTCGGCGTCGCTGCGCGCGAGCCAACTCTCCACCACGACCGCGCTGGGCACCTCGAAGACGCGCCGCGGCCGCAGGGATTCGAACTGATGAACCTGGTAGGCCGTCGCCCCGGACGCTCCGAGGGCCACGAGCCCAACAGCGACGAGGGCAACCCGGCTTCTCGAGCCGATCACCGCTGCCCCGGCTCCGAACGCGACCGCGAAGAGTGCGAGCAGCGGGAGTAGGAACCGCGCCGAGCAGAAGAAGTACCCGCCGTAGAGCCCGACCTGGAAGACCACCCAGAGCGCCAGGCCCCAGGCCAGTCCGCGGACGGGTCCCGCGAGCTTCCGGCGCGTGGCGCCGTGGCCGAGCGCCAGGGCGAGCAGCACCAAACCGGCCGTCGGCCAGAACGGCCCGGCGGAGTCGTAGGTCGCGAGGCCGGGCAGGCCGAGCGCGGCGCGGGCGACGAACTCGAGGCTCCCGATGGGCGCGCCGTCGACCAGCCGCGGCACGTGGGGGTCCCCCCGCAGGGCGTAGTCGAGGGACCACACGCCGCCGGGCACCCCATGGCGTTCGGGCAACCAAAACTGGTACCCGTCCCAGGGCCAGGCGGGCAGGCCGGAATGCAGCAGAAGAGCGATGACGCCCGCGACGACAGCGGCCGCGCCGCCGGCCGCCGCGAGCAGCGTCCGTCGCGCCGCACCCGCCCGGTCCCGCAGCAGGGCGAACCCGAGGGGCGCCAGCACCAGCCCGGCGGGCACCGCGACCACCGGGCGGATCGCCAACGTCAGCGCCCAGACCACCCCACAGGCCGCGCCGATCCCGACCGTTGGAGCGCGCACCGCCCGGAGGGCGAGCACGAGGGTGAGCAGCCAGAACAAGGTCGCCGGCTCATCGGACAACACCGCCCGGCCCACGGCGACGGCGGCCGGCGTCACGGCCCAAAGCCCGCCGGCCAAGGCCAAGGCGGCGGCCTGTGTCCCCGGGTGTCCGGGTCGAAGGTGGCGGACGACGCCCGCCGCGACGACGCCGACAAGAACCGCCAGTGCCGCGCCGTAGAACGCCGTCACCCGCCACAGAGCCGGCGGCGGAACTCCTACGGCCAGGGCAGGGGCGAGCAGCAGGGAAAAGCCCGGCGGGTAACGCGGACGGACCGCGTCGGGGCCCACCTGCAGGAAGTAACGGCCGTCTTGCACGATCGCCTGGGCGCCCGCCACGTACTCGAGACTATCGGGGCGAGGTCCCAAGAGAGCGGCAGGCTGGGTGTGGGGTCGCAGCTCGCGAACGCCGAGGGCGAGGAGAAAGACCGCCGCACCGACGGCCCAGAGGCCGAGACCCGAGCGGGCCATACCGCTAGTGACCGGCGCCGGCGAACGACTTTTCGCCGGCTTCGACCGCCACGTCGAGTTGGTTGCTCGGGGGCGGCAGCGGACAAGTCGCAAAGGGCGTGAAGACGCAGGGCGGGTTGTAGGCGCGATTAAAATCGAGGATCACCCGGCCATCGGCGTCGGGTGGGTCGGCATAGAGGAAACGGCCGCCGCCGTAAGTCGCCTTGCCGTTCGTCGTGTCTCCGAAGATCACGAACAGCTGCTCGTCGCCGTCCTCGATCACCGGATCGAGCCGGAGTGTCCGGCCGGCGTGTTCGAAGACCAGGGTTCCGGGCGACACCATTTCGCTGACTTGGCCGAGCACATTGGGCACCTTGACCGTCTTGCCGGCCGCGCCCTTCTCGATCCGCGCTTCGACGCGCCAACGGGCATCCACGGGGAAGTAGTCGAGTCCGCGGAAGGCGGCGAGGGCGGGGCTCTCGAGGTCCCGCAGCCGGAGTCCAACTCTGCCGCCGCGGTCGATGGCGAAGAAACGCAGGGAACCGACCTCGACGAGGGTGGGCGGCCCGTCGGCGTCGGTCGCGAGCTCGATCGTCTGCACCGGCTCCCCTTCGACGGTTACGCCCGCGCCGGGCTCGGCGGTCAAGGTCACCGTGCCGTTGTCGAACCGTACTGACCCGATCTTTGCCGGAGCTTTCGTCGGGAAGACGTGGTTTGCGCCCGGGTCGCTACCGAGCGTGGCGTCTCCGGGCTTCAGCCAAAACAGGCCCACGAGGGTCAACCAACCCTCGGGTTTTTCGAGGGCGGCCTTTCGCTCGGCCCGCCAGGCCATCACGTCGGCTTCGAGCTCGGGATCCGCAATCGGTGCCTTCACCGCTGCTTCCCGCTCAGAAACGAGCTCACCCCCGGGGCCCGCACAGGCCGCGAGGGTGAGGAGAAAGGCCGAGGCCAGCTTCCGGATCATTCCGGCAGCTTGTCGAGGTCGATCTGCTCGGAAAGGCGTGCCAGACAACGGCTGGCCAGCTTGCGTACGCTCGAGGTGCAGTAACCGAGTCGCTCGGCTACCTCGGAGGAGCTGTGACCGAGCACGTAGCGCATCCGCAACAGGTCCCGGTGCCGGCTCGGCAGGCTCTCGATCATGGTGTCGAGATCCCAACGCAGATGCTGGCGCTCTTGGGGCGGCGCCTCGGGCTCGCTGAGTCCTTCGAGCACGCCGACGTCCATGGCCGTACACAGGTTACCGCGGCGCTTGCGCCAGTAGATCAAGCAGCGGTTCTTGAGCGTGACGATGAGCCACGCCTCGGGGTTCTTGATCCGCTCCCACTTGAGGACGGTGGCGAGGAGGGCTTCTTGAAGAATGTCCTCCGCGTCGTCGGCCGGAATTTGGTAGCGATACAGGATCTGCTTCAGCCGGGGCCGAAGCCGCTCGAGCAGAGCGTCGAAGGTTTCCTCGACAACGGGTTGATCGATCGCCGACATCTCGTTCTCCGCCGAAGACTTGGGGTCAACGACCGCAACCACCGACTCGGGAAGACGAAGTCCCCGATGGTCTCGTCACGAGCGAAGCCCCGAAACGCCTCCCAACAACGACGGCCCTACCGAGCCGCCAGGACAGCTCGCATGCTCCCAACGACTTCGGGTCGCTCTCGAAGGGCGTCCCTCCGTCCTCAGCGCAGAGAAAGCTACCCGTATGGTACTCCAACCGGACGATTCCGCACAGTCCCCGGGCAAAATTCGTTGGCAACGGCTTTCAGAAGAAGCCGAGCTCCAGCCGGGCGGCCTCGGACATCATGCTGGGGTTCCACGCCGGGTCCCACACGAGCTCCACTTCCGCCGCGCCGACCCCCGGCACCCCGGCCACTTTCTGCTCGACTTCCCCCGGCAAGGACCCCGCCACCGGGCAGGCTGGAGAGGTCAAGGTCATCTTGATCTTGGCGTGTTGAGTCTCTGGATCGACGGCGATGTCGTAGATAAGGCCGAGCTCGTAGATGTTCACCGGGATCTCGGGGTCGAAGATGGTACGCAACGCCGCCACGATCGCGCCATCGAGATCGGTGGGCTCGGCGGCCGGGTTCTCGGCCAGGGTGATTTCAGGGACGCTCATGACGGTTCCTTCTGCCGCTCGCCGGCCTCGTCGAGGGCGGCCAGCAGCGTGTGCCAGGCCAGGGTCGCACACTTGACGCGCATGGGGAACTCCCGGACGCCCCGAAAGACCGCGAGCTTTCCCAGCTCCTCGCCGTCCCCCGCCGAACGGGCGGTGACCAGGTCCCGGAAACGCTCGGCCAGCGCCCGGACTTCCGCGGTCGTCTTGCCGGCGACGGTTTCGGTCATGAGAGACGCCGAGGCTTGGGAGATGGCGCAGCCGCGTCCGACGAAGGCGGCGTCCGCGACGCGATCCTCCTGAAGGTCCAGGTACACCGTCACCGCGTCGCCGCACAGCGGATTGTCGCCTTCGGCGGTCGCCGCGGTGCCGGCGATCACGCGGCAATTGCGCGGGTTTCGGCTGTGATCGAGGAGGACTTCCTGATACAGCGCCGTGAGTTCGTCCATAGGGGACCATTCTAGTCCCAATGGTTGCCGTCGCTCTAGCGCCCGCAAGAACTCGCGCCGCGGTGGGTTCCAGGCGACCGGAGGAATCGCCCGATGTCCCGCAACCTGCCCGCCTTGGTCTTCTGCTTCCTCGTCGCAGCATCGCTCACTGCCCAGCCGGCGGTGGTCAACTGGGAAAGCCCCCACGTCCACCCTCTGGAGCTCACCCCGGACGGTTTACGGCTGCTGGCCGTCAACACCGTCGACGCCCGGCTCGAGGTGTTCGCTCTCGACACCGGCCTGCCGATGGCCGTGGCGTCCATCCCCGTCGGCCTGGACCCGGTTTCGGTGCGCGCCAGGAGCGCGACCGAGGCCTGGGTGGTCAATCGCGTTTCGGACTCGATCAGCGTGGTCGATCTCACGACTTTCCACGTGAAACGTACTCTTGCCGTGCGCGACGAACCCGCCGATGTCGTCTTCGCGGGAAGCCCCGAGCGGGCCTTCGTTTCCTCGGAGGGCACGAACGAAATTCTCGTCTTCGATCCGGCGAACCCGGCGGCGGCGCCGGTGGTGGTTCCCGTGGGCGGCTTGGCGCCTCGCGCTTTGGCGGTTTCCGGCGATCGCACCCGAGTGTTTGCCGCGATCTTCTACTCCGGCAACGGCACGACCATCCTCGGCGGTGGCCGGCTCAACAACATGGGGGCGGTGCCGAACGTCGTGTCGGACCCGCTCGGTCCCTACGGGGGTGTCAACCCGCCGCCCAACGCCGGCACCGAGTTCGTGCCGCCCCTGCGTGCCGAGTACCTGCCCGGGGGCACGACTCCGGCCCCCGCGGTCGGCTTGATCGTGCGCCAGCGCTTCACCGACGGCCGGTGGCTCGACGACAACGCGGCCAACTGGACGCCCTTCGTCTCCGGTCCGCAGTCCCAACGTTCGGGGCGACCGCGGAACTGGAACCTGCCGGACCGCGATGTGGCCATGATCGACACCGCGACCCTGGCCGTGACCCATGCCCAGCACCTCATGAATCTGGTGATGGGGCTCGCCGTCCACCCCACGACCGGCCGGGTGACCGTCATCGGTACCGAGGCGACCAACGAAATTCGCTTCGAACCGAACGTCAAGAGCCGCTTCGTGCGTGTCACTCTCGGCCGTTTCCACCCCACGACGCCAACCTTGACCACCGTCGCCGATCTCAATGCCGGACATCTCGACTACTCGGCGGCGCAGATCGCGGCCCAGGCCGACCCGGCGACCGCGGCCCCGGCGTTGCGTGCGAAGTCCCTGGGCGACCCCCGGGCGATCGTGTGGACGGCCGACGGGACTCGCGGTTACGTCGCCGGCCTCGGCTCCGACAACGTCGTGGTGATCAACGAGCTCGGCCAACGCCTGCCGCTCCTCGGCAACTCGGCCGCCACCAGCTTCGACGTCGGCCAAGGTCCGACCGGCTTGGCCCTCGACGCCGGCCGCGATCGCCTCTACGTGCTGAACCGCTTCGGCGCCACGGTCTCGGTGGTCGATCTCGCCACCGAATCCGTCCTGACTCACCGTTCCTTCTTCGATCCATCCCCCGCGGTGTGGCGCGCCGGCCGGCGGCACCTCTACGACACCCGCGCCACCTCCGGGCTCGGGCAGGTCTCCTGCGCCTCCTGCCATGTCGATGGCCGTATGGACCGCTTGGCCTGGGACTTGGGCGATCCCGCGGGCGACGTGAAGGCGGTGGACGGCGCCGTACACAACCTCAACAACGGCCTACCGACGGGCGCTCCCTTCACGGACTTCCACCCGATGAAGGGCCCGATGACTACCCAAACGCTTCAGGACATCATCGGCAAGGAGCCACACCACTGGCGCGGCGACCGCAACGGCATCGAGGAGTTCAACGGCGCGTTCCGTGGCCTGTTGGGTGACGATCAGGAGCTGACGCCGACCGAAATGCAGGAGTTCGAGGATCTGCTCGCCAGCATCCGCTATCCGCCCAACCCGTTCCGGCCGATCGACAACACCCTGCCCGCGTCCCTCGAGCTGCCGGGGCATTTCGCCACCGGCCGCTTCGCCAACCAGGGCGGACTCGCGGCCGGCGCGCCGTTGCCTCCGGGGAACGCCCAAAACGGGCTCGCCATCTACCGTCCACCGCGCTTGCTCGATGCCGGCGCCCGCGCTTGCTCCGGCTGCCACAGCTTGCCGACCGGGGCCGGCGGCGACGTGACGCTGCAGAACGGTACCTTCATCGGCATCCCGCCCGGACCCCTCGGGGAAGCGCACCTGCAGCTGGTTTCGACGGACGGCTCGACCAACCGCACGATGAAGACGCCCCACCTGCGGAACCAGTATCAGAAGGTAGGCATGGACCTGACCCAAGTCTCGAACCTCGCGGGCTTCGGCTTCAGCCACGACGGCTCTGCGGATTCCCTGGCCCGGTTCCTCTCAGGCTTCCAGGTGCAGAACGACCAGGAGATCGCCGACCTCGTGGCCTTGATGTTGGCCTTCTCGGGTTCGGATATGCCGACCGGATCTTTCGATCCTCTCGACGGCGAGCCGCCCGGGCCGGAGAGCCTGGACACCCACGCCGCCGTGGGCCGCGCCGTGACCTTCGACGGCACCAACAACGACGACCCGGCGGCCGTGGTGCTCCTCAGCCAACTACGAACGCTCGCCGACGCCGGGGCCATCGAGCTGGTGGCCCGCGCCCGCGCGTCCGGTTTACCCCGCGGTTACCGCTACACCGGCGCCGGGGGCTTGCAATCGGATCGCAGTGCCGAGGCGACAACCACGGAGGCCCTCCGGACCGCGGCGACGGCCGCCAACGAGGTCACCTTCCTCGCCGTGCCCACGGGTACCGCTCACCGGCTCGCCCTCGATCGTGACGCCGACGGTGTTTTCGACCGCGACGAGCTCGACGCCTGCTCCGATCCTGCCAACGCCGCGAGCCTGCCACCGGTGGGCGGTTGCCAGCTGTTCACCGACGGCTTCGAAAGCGGTGGCGCGGGTGCGTGGAGCTCCGTTACCGGAGGGTGAGACGAGAAGAGGGCGGCCCCCGGTGGCCGCCCCCAGGAAACCGTGGGCATGGCCGGGCGGCGACTCACGGCCGCCCGCTCAGCTCGCGGAACGGAATCGCCGCTTTTCCCAGGCGATCGCGGCCGCCAGCCACGCGGCTCCCGCGAGGGTGAAGCCCAGGCGCGGCCCCCAGGTGACCGTGGGCGCCAGCAGACCGCTGAAGTCGGCGCCCGCGAGGCCGTTCAGGCCCAGGTACCACAGCAACAGAAAGGCACCGGAGAACAGCTTGCCGCCGCCCGACAAGCTGGCGGCGGCAACTGCGAAAGCGGCCACGAACAATAGGCCGAGGGGCACCGTCAGGGCCTGGAGGCTGCCGGTGAAGACCCCGCGGAGCGTCAGGGGCAAGCTCACGGCGAGCAGGAAACAGGCCACGGCGGCGAACTTCCACAACACCACCGAGCTCGGCACCGCGGGTTGGGAGAAAACCAGCGGCCCGGCGCCTGCCAGCTCCTCGCGGCAGCCCACCTCGGAGATCACCGGTACCAGCAGCAACAGAAAGACCGAGCTCGCGAAGGGCACGGCGGCTGCCGGCAGAAACGCCGCGGTCAAGGCTGCGGGCAGCAGCAACCACTTGACCGCGTGGGCCGACTCCCACAACAACCGCGTCTCCGCCCAGATCGCCGCGCCGAGATTCGGCCGCATCTGAACCGGCGCGAGGCTCACCAGCGATGACACCCCGAGCGGCGG
This sequence comes from Thermoanaerobaculia bacterium, assembly GCA_033762835.1. Classification (GTDB taxonomy): domain Bacteria; phylum Acidobacteriota; class Thermoanaerobaculia; order Multivoradales; family DATKCC01; genus JANRLG01. Next base: position 21,576 of record JANRLG010000196.1, on the reverse strand, counting down.
CACGGACTCCGGCGCCGTCTGCAGGGTCGACTCCCCGGACTTGCGCGCTCGGCCGGAACGCCGGGCGGGGTCGAAGCGGTCGAAGATCAGCACCGCGGCCAGAAACGGCAAGACGGCCCACAACAGTTGAAACACCCGGGAGGCCACCACCGCCGGGGGCATGGCCGCGGCGCGCCAGCTGACTCGCTCGGGCGCCTCCTTGTGGATCACGTAACCGGTGGACACACCTCCCGCCCCGGGCGGCAGAGAGGACTGGATCACGTACTGGTTCATCACCAGGCCGAGCGGATCGAACGCCGGCAACCGTTGCACCGGGCCGTCCATGGTCTCCCGTGACTGGGTGGCGGGAAAGGCCGACAGCAGCGGCATGCCAACCAAGAACCACAGCACCAGGCCACCCTTGGAGCGCAGTCCGGGCGTGACATCGAACAACAGTGCCATGGCCGAGACGAAAGCCGCTGCCGGGAGCACCACCAAGAGCGCCGGGCTGAGGAACGGCCACCACTCGAAGCTGCCGACGCCGGAACGCAGGAAGTGGAAAGCCCCGACCGGCACGGCGAGCAGGGATAGCAGCGCTAGGAAGGCCATGTGGGCGACGAGCTTGGCCCCGAGATAGGCAGTTTTGCCGAGCGGCGAGGCCGCCAGGAGGAGGCCGACGCCGCGCTCACGATCCCGCTTCACCGAGCCGGCCACCAGATAAAAGGCGGCGAGCAGGAAGAAGATGATCATCAGCACCGAGACCGCGATGCCGAGGTAGGACGACGACAACTCCGGCGCCTGCATACGGCCGTCCGCCAGCCGCCAGGACACCGAGGACGCGCGGCCGTTCGCCGGCGGAATCGCCCAGTAGGAGCCGAGCAGGATGACCAGAAACGCCACCAGGCTCGCGGGTGAACGTAACCGGTTCTTGATCTCGGCACCGACCTGCGCGCGCCAAGCCGAGCCGAACCGTGGCGCGGTCACGAGCTCGCTCCAGCCGAGCGCGTTTCGAGCTCGGTCAACAAGTAGGCGTCCTCGAGGGTGGGCTCGACCTCGCGCGCCGCGGCGAAGGCCGGGTCCAAAGTGCTCCGCGAGCCCGCCACGAAACGGAGGTGCACGCCGTCCGCGCGGCGTGCCAGGTTCGACACTGCAACCCGGCGTTGCAGCTCGGCCAGGTGCTCCGGCGCCGTCACCAGCTCGAAGACTCGCCCGACGGCGCTGCGCAACAGCTCTTCGGGCGTGCGCAGGGCGACGATGCGGCCGGCGCGCAGGATCGCGATCTGGCCCGCGATGGCTTCGACGTCGGAAACGATGTGGGTCGACAGAATGATCAACCGCCCCTGCGCCGCCTCGGCGAGCAGGTTGCGGAACCGCACGCGCTCCTCGGGATCGAGGCCCACGGTGGGCTCGTCGACGATCAGGAGCCGCGGATCGCCGAGGAGCGCCTGGGCGATGCCGACGCGCTGGCGCATGCCGCCCGAAAAGCCTCCGAGACGGCGGTTGGCGGCGTGATGGAGGTTGACCAACTCGAGCAACTCGCCGACCCGCCGGTCGAGATCGGCGCCGGCCAAGCCCTTCAGGCGCCCGAGGTAGAGCAGGAATTCACGCGCCGTGAGGCGCTCGTAAATGCCGAAATCTTGAGGCAGATAGCCGAGGGAGCGGCGCAGACTCTGGGGCTCGCGCAGAACGTCGATGCCCTGCCAAGAGAAGGTCCCCGACGTCGGCCGGGTGACCGTGGCGAGGATGGATAACAAAGTGGTCTTGCCGGCGCCGTTCGGCCCCAACAGGCCGAGCACGCCTTCGCCCAGCTCCAACGAGACGTCGCGGAGCGCCTCGGTGCCGTTCGAATAGCGTTTGGTGAGGTGGTGGATGGTGAGCATGGGGTCCTCGAGAGCGTCGCGTTCCATTCCCTGAAGGGTTGGCCGGACAGCTTCCCCGACCGTACGGCCCTCGGTACCGAGAAGTTACAGCCCCTGTCCCGTGTTTCCGCGCCCGCGGCACCTCTTGTTTTCAACCGGGTCTACTCGAAAGGAGCTGCAAATGCGGAAGCGCCTCGCTTTGTGGGTGATGCTGTCGGCTCTCTGTGTGCTGGTTGGTCCTCCGGTCGTCACCGCGGGCGAAGGTCCGCGCCGGGATCGTGAGGCAGAGGATTGGGCGCGGAACTTCTCTCGCCCGGAGAAGGAAAGCATCACGTTGGGCGACTGCAGTTGGGAGTGCTCGAACGGCACCTCCGGTGGCTGCGATGCGCCGTCGGGCTCGATTTGTCTCGACGAGTGCTGGAACGCCTGCGGCGGCATTCTCGAAGCCAACTGCAACTGGTCGCCGCCGCCCCCGAACTGACGGGCCGAGGTCTCGGCATGGTGAGCCGGGAACGGGGTTTTCGCCCCTTCCCGGCTCTTTTCACGCCAGGTTGTGGAAAACCTTCTGGACGTCGTCGTCCTGCTCGATCTTGTCGATGAGCGCGAGCACTTCGTGGGCTTCCTTCTCGCCGAGCTCGGTCGGGGCGGCCACCGGGATGTACTCACTTTCCGCGGACAGCGGGGTGATCCCCTTGTCTTCGAGGGCCTTCTGGAGCTGACCGAAGTCGCCGAAGGCGCAACGGATGAGCAACTGGGGCTCGCCCTTCTCGCCTTGGGTTTCGCCCAGCTCCTCGAGCCCGGCGTCGATCAACTCGAGCTCGAGCTCTTCCGGGTCGAGCCCGGCCGGGTTCAGTCGGAACACGCCCATGCGCTTGAACAGGAAGGCCACGCTGCCGGTGTTGGCGAGGTTGCCGTTGCCCTTGTTGAAGATCGTCCGCAGGTTGTTGACGGTGCGCGTGGTGTTGTCGGTGGCGGTTTCGACGAGCACCGCGATGCCATGGGGGCCGTACCCTTCGTAGAGCACTTCCTGGTAGTCCGTGGCCTCCTTGCCGGAGGCCCGCCGGATGGCCAGTTCGACCTTGTCCTTCGGCATGTTGACCGCGCGGGCGTTCTGGATCACGCGGCGCAGCAGGGGGTTCGCGTTCGGATCCCCGCCGCCGGACTTCACGGCGATGGTGATTTCTTTGCCGATCCGGGCGAACTGCTTCGCCATCCGGTCCCAGCGCGCGAACATGGTGTGCTTGCGAGTTTCGAAGATGCGTCCCATGGTGGTATCCAGCCGATCTCGTTGGGGGATTTTTGAAGCGCCACGGCGCTTGCGAGCCCTTGAGACTAGCCCGAGGGGCGGGGTGAGGTAAAGAGCGGGGAGTCAGCTGCGCGCCAGGTGCTTGGCCACCAGACCGTCGAGAATGCGGGCGGCGCCGATGCCGCGGAGGCGGAGTTCGGGGCCGCGAGCGAGGAGCTCTTCGGCCAGGGCGAGGAGTGGGCGGGAGAGCTCGGGGGGAGCGTAGTGGGCGCGGGCCTGGACGATGGCGCGGGCGGCGAGGGCCCAGCCGCGGCCGGCGCGCGGGTCCTTGAAATCCCCGGCGGCTTCGAGCCGCGCGGCGGCCGCGAGCAGAAACACCGTCGCCCGGCTGCGGGCAAACTCCCCCACGACTCCGCCGAAGCGCTCGGCGAGCGCCGTGACCTCGGTCTCCGGCAACTCGGCCGCGGCACCCAGGTAGACCGACAGACACCGCGAGCGCACCGTCGGTAGCAGGTCCTCGCGGGCCGGCGCGAGCAGGAGGAAGTGGCGGGGGGCGCTGGTGTGGGGCTCCTCGAGGGTTTTCAGCAGGGCATTGGCGCCCTCGCCGGAAAGCGTCTCCGCCGTCGCCACCACGAACACTTGGCCGCGGGCCTCGAACGGGCTGACTTGAGCGCCGCGCAGCAGCGCCTTGGTGGCATCGACCGAAGTCGAGGTCTTCAAGTCCCGTTCGAGCAGGGCGAAATCCGGGTGGAAACGCTCGTCGCTCCGTTTGCCTTCGGCAGTCGGCTCGATCCGCAGCCGGCGGCAGTGGTGGCAGACGCCGCACGGCCGGGCCGCGGGTTCGGCGGCACACAGAAGAGTGCGAGCGACCTTCTCGGCGGCGGCGCGGCGGGCTTCATCCGTAGCGCCGTGGAGGATGACGCCCGGGTAGAGCTCGCCGCGGCGGGCAAGATCGAGCACGTGATCGAGGTTCACGGGCCGGCCCCCGGCAGCAGGTCGGCGAGGGCGCGGCGCACCGCGTTCTCGGTGTGCTCGGCGGGTCCGGAGGAGTCGATCACGACGAACCGTCCGGGCTCGGCCTGGGCGAGGGAGAGAAACCCCTCCCGCACCCGGCGGTAGAAACCGAGGGCCTCGTCGTCGAGCCGGTCCGTGCCCGTCTTGCCGTGGCGGTCCCGTTGCCCGCGCTCGCGAGCCACTTCCGGCGGCAGATCGAACAACAACGTGCGATCCGGCCGCCGGAGCCCCGTCGCCAGCTGGTCGACTTGGTCGATCAGCGGTCGCGGCACTCCCCGCCCGGCGCCCTGGTAGGCGAGGGTCGAATCCGTGAAGCGGTCGCACAACACGTGCTCCCCTCGCGCCAGAGCGGGGTCGATGACCTCCACCAGATGCTGGCGCCGGCTGGCGAAGACCAGCAGCAGCTCGACGGTGCCGTCGACGGCGCCCCACCGCTTGTCGAGAAACACCCCACGAATGGCCTCGCCGAGCGGCGTGCCCCCCGGCTCGTGGGTGCGCGCGAAGACCACCCCCGCCGCCGCGAGCCACTCCTCCGTCCGTCGCAAATGGGAGGACTTGCCGCTGCCGTCGAGGCCTTCGAAGGTGATGAACAGGGGGCGCGCCATGGGGACGAGGACGTTAACACGGGCCGCGAGCCCTACAGCTGGCGCTCGATGAACGGTGCCAGCAGTTGCAGCAGCCGGAGCCGGAAGACCTTGCCGCGCGGCACGCCAGGGAACGGCTCGTCGGCGCCTTCGGGCCACCCGCGCTCGTCGATGCGGATCGACCGCGGGTGGCGCTCCGCCATGATCGCCAGCAACCGGGCCGCCACGGCGCGGTCGCGCACGACCAAGGCGACCTCGGTGTTCAGAAACTCCGAGCGTGGGTCGAGATTGAAGGAGCCCACGATCACGGTTTCTTCGTCGATCACGGCCGCCTTGGCGTGCAGGCATTCGGGCCCGGCGTACTCCCACAAGTCGAGGCCCTCGCGCACCAGGCCCTTCTTCTTGCCGACGTACCCGGCTTGAGCCCACAGGTTGTCGGTGGCGGAAACGGAGTTGGTCAGAATCCGCACCGGGATGCCGCGGCCGAGCACGCGCCGCAGCCCGGCCCGGAAGGCCCGCGACGGGATCAGGTACGGTGACTCGATGACCGCGGACGACTGGGCTTCGTCCAGCAAGTCGAGCAACGCGTGGCCCACTCCCGGTGCCTTGCCCTTCTTGCCCACCGGGTCGTGCAGGAACTCGATAGCCGAAGTCTCGAAGAAAGGCAAACCCGCCCGCCCGGCATCGCTTTTCTCCGCGGCGATGCGCGCATCGAGCCAAGCTTTGTGAGGCTCGAGAGTCGCTCCCGCCGCTGCCCGCTCGGCCGGGCACGAACGGGGCCGCAAGGCGCGCACGTGGCGGCTGGCCCAAAGCTCGAGAAAGTACCGCCGGGCCTCCTCGGCCGCCGAACCTTCGACCCACAGATCGAGATCGAGGTAGTTCCGCCGTTCGATCTGGTGGCCGAAGCCGAAGTAGGTGCTCTCGATGTTGCGGCCGCCGGAAATCAGCTGCCGGCCGTCGGCAATCAGCAGCTTGTCGTGCATGCGTTTGAAGATCCACGACAGGCGATCGAGCCGAAACGGGTGGTACTCGCGGATCTGTACCCCTTCTTCCACCAAGTGATCCTGGAGCGCCCGCGGAATGCTGTTCCACTGGGCATCCACCAGCAGCCGCACCTCGACGCCGCGGCGCGCGGCATCCCGCAGCAACGAAAGGCTCGCAAGCGACAGCGGATCGTGCCCGATGATGAAGTAGCTGGCGAAGAGCTCCCGCTCCGCCTCGACCGCGACCTCCACCCGCGCCTCCGCCGCCTCCTTGTCCGTAGCGAGGATCGCCACGCGGTCCGCCCAAAGCGCCGAGGCGGCGAGCAGCCCGAGCAGGAAAACCGCGGCCGAGCGGCGCAGGCGAGTAGGGAGGTTCACGGAGGGATGGTATCCCGCGGCGGGATCAGCGACGAATACGGACGTGCTTCGTGTCGACGATCCACAGCGAGCGCTCGAGCGCTTCTCCTTCAATCAACAAGAATCGCTCGACGAGGTCCAGCACGGCGTCACGATCGGGGCGACTCGGTCGGAGAACCACGAACCCGGCAAAAGCACTCGGCGGATAGGTGCGGATGTCTGCAAAGTCGAGATCGAGCGTGACCAAGACCCGTTGCTCGCGCCGGCAGACCTCGGCCAAGTCTTCGTCGAACCCACCGACCAAGCCTTCTTCATGAACCGTGTGGCAGTCGAAGCCGCGGGCAGCCAAGAGGTCCTGCGCCGCGTTGGGCATGTTCTCGTCGAGTTTGAACCGGACCGCCATGGTCGCATTCAAGCAGGGAGAGCGAGGGCGCGTTCGTCAGCCAGCTCGGCCGCGTAAAAAAGAGCTGCCGCGACCCCATCCGGCGACACGCTGGGATAGTCGGCGAGGATCTCCGCCACGGTTCGCCCGGCGGCCAGGTTGGCCAGAATAACGGTCACCGGCACGCGAGTGCCGCGGATGCAGGCCCGACCGTGAACGATGCGGGGATCGACGCTGATGTGATCTCGCCAGTTCATGACAACGATCCTAGGAGACCGTCCCGGGAGTTTCAAGCTCTCTCGGCTTCCCTCAACCTTCGTTGCCCAACTCTTCCTCGAGATGATCCGCGATGCCCCTGGCGATCTCGCGTTTGCCGTGCCAACGCAGGGGGGAGGTGGGTCCGGTGACGAGGTAGGCGGTCTGTTCGTCCCCGGCGCCCATTTCTTCGCCGAGGTTGGCGACGATCGCCGGGTAGCCGCGGTCGATGCGCTCGCGCGCCACGGCCAGCAGCTCGTCGAACGTCACGCCCTCGAGGTACTTGAACGTCACCATGTACAGCTCGGGGTGGCGCGCGCGGACTTCGTCGATCACCTTCGCCGTGGGCACCAGCTGGACCGACCAGGATTCGAGCTGCGAGGGCGTCTTGCCGGGCAGCACTTCCGCCGGGCGATAGTCCGCAACGCCCGCCGAGAAGACCCCGAAGCGGTACGGCCGAGCGTCGAGCGCCTCGTGCACCAGGCGGCGGTAGTCGTCGGAGGTGCGGGCGACGGTGAAGGGCAGGTGCTCAGGCGGATGGTAGGCGCCGTCGCCGTGGATCAGGTGGACGGCGGCACCGCGCAGGTAGAGCTCTTCGCAGACCAGTGCCCCGAGCCGCCCGCGGAAGCGGTTGACGATGCGCCGCACGTTGTCGAGCGGCACCGGGGTGGGGCCGCCGGTGACCAGCACCGGCACGTCGCGCAGGCTCGAGGTGGACACCGCGCGGCAGGTCTCGGCCACCAGCACGTCGTCCGCCGGGAGGTTGTGTTTGCCGTAGCCCTCGCGCGGAGTGATCACCTGCACGCCGAAGGAATCGAGTCGCCGCAGGGCCTCGGTCAGAATCGAGGTGTGCAGGCTGCCGTGCATCGTGGGCGCCACGAGCAGCTTCGTCTGTCCGCGCTCTAGCCGCCCGAGAGCCGAGGCCAGGGCAGAGCTGACCGGCGTGTCGGCGATGCCCCAGGCCAGCTTGTTGATCGTGTTGGCCGTGGCCGGCGCCACCAGCCAGGCATCGAAGGGCCGAGCGTCCGCCAGGTGTTCGGCGGCCGGGGTCAGGTGGGTCACGACGGGGTTCGTGGTCGCCCAACAGAGCGCGTCCTCCGCGACGTACCGCGCGCCCTCGTCCGACAGATAGGCCACTACCTCGGCCCCCTGCTTGCGCAGCGCCCGCGCCAACATCGGCGTCTTGAAGGCCGCGATGCCCCCGGTGACGACCAGGGCGATCCGTTTGCCTTCGAGGTGATGCCCCTCGCGGGGCACGTCGTGATCCCCCATCGAAGACTCCGGCGGCGGCGAGAAGTTCCATTCACTCATGGGGTTTCGCTCGAAAGGGTAGGTGCGACACGGGGCGCTCGGGGCGACGTTCTTACCAGGTCGGGCAGGGGATTGCAATCATGGAGGGGCAGTCTTACTCTTACTCGTAGGAGTTGAACGTGAGGATCACCCAAAAGGGCCAGGTCACCATTCCGATCGAGATTCGCCAACGGCTCGGTATGCTGCCGGAAACCGAAGTGGCCTTCGAGGTGGACGGCAACGCGGTGCGCATCGTGAAGGTACGCTCGGAAACGAGCCGTGGCGCTCGTGCCGTGGCCGGGCTCGCCGGACGCGCCAGCCAAGGCTGGACGACCGAGGAGATTCTCGCGCTGACCCGCGGGGACTGAGCATGGCGCGCTCGGTTCTGGTCGACAGCAACGTCCTACTCGACATCGCCACCGCCGATCCGGTCTGGGGCACTTGGTCCGCGGAGACCCTGGCGGCCTTGGCCGACGAGGCGGAGATCCTGATCAATCCGGTGATCTACGCCGAAGTTTCAGTCGGCTTCGACCGCATCGAGGAACTCGATGCCGCCTTGCCTGACTCGTTCTTCGTGCGAACATCTCTCCCCTACCCTGCGGCCTTTCTCGCGGGAAAGGCCTTCTGGAAATATCGCCGACTGGGTGGTGCCCGAACGAGTCCGCTGCCGGATTTCTACATCGGAGCGCACGCGGCAATCGCGGGACTCCGTCTCTTGACACGCGACACCCGCCGGTATCGCACCTACTTCCCAAGCGTCGAGCTGGTGGCGCCACCTTGAGCATCGTATTGCCAGGCGGCAGAGTCGCAGGTCACAGAGCCCGCTACGAACCGAGCCAACTCGCAACCGCCGCGAGGCTTTCTGGCGTGCGCAGGACGGTGTTGTGGTTGGCGCCGGGGAGGATCAGAACTTGGCCGTGAGGGCCGATGGCTTCCGGGTAGCGCTCGGCGAGGAAGGACTCGTCCTGGTCGCCGACGAGTACTAGGAGCGGTGCGTCGACTTCCGCGAGGGCCTGTCGGAAGTCCGCGGGCGCCTGGCTGACGGTGGCGCGGTAGCTGTAGGAGCGCAGGGGCATCTCTGGCGGGAGGTTGAAGAACATCACCCGGAGACCGTTGAAGACCTCGAGGCCGACGGCGTCGTGGAGGGCCAAGCCGACGAGGCGCGGGCCGTGGATCTTCAGGAATTCGGCCCCTTCCGGCTCGCGGGACGCCTGCGGGGTCGTCGGCGCCTCCCAACCGAGGTAGGGCGCGAAGAGCAGATAACCGTCGACCGGGGGGAAGTCGCGCCGCTCGGCGTAGCGCAGAGCGATGCCGCCGCCCATGGAGTGCCCGGCGAGCATCAACCGGCCGCCGGGAGCCTCGGTGCGGAGCCGGCGCACGATCTCCGCCAAGTCCTCCTCATACTGACCGACGTAATCGATGTCGCCCGGTCGTCCCCCCGAGGCGCCGTGGCCGCGTAGGTCGATCGCCACCACGCGCGCGCCGGTCGCCTGGTGCAGCAGGCCCGCGGCGCTGTTCAGCGGATAGCTGCTCGACAGCACGCCGTGGACGAGCAGGATCGTCGTCGCCGGGTCCGATCCGTGGATCTGGGCCGCCAGCTCAAGCCCGTCGGCCATGGGGAAACGCGCCGCCCGGGCCGGGTAGTTCTGGCTGAAGTCGAGGCCCGAGGCGGCGAGGGCTTCGGGGGAAAAGTCGGGAGCGCGGGCGAACTCCGGGTCGCCCCAAAATACCAGGAGCAGACTGGCGGCAAAGGCCATCGCCGCCAGGCCGGCAAGGCCCAGGAGAATCCAGCGCAGGGCTCTACGGAACGGTCTCATGGCGATCTCCTAGGAAGCGTGGGTACACGCGTGGCCTGACCCGCCCTCGCGGGGCCGCTGGCCGACGTGGACAGGGGGAAAGGTCAGAGGAAGTCGGTCTTGCGTGACTGGAGCCAGAACGTGAGGGCCACGAGCACCACCATCACGGCGACTTCGGTCGCGAGAATCGTCGGAATGGGTGCCGCCCAACGCACGGTGTCCGTCTTCAACACCGCGGCCACGGCGGGAACCCGGCCGAGAGTGAACATCACCGCTTGCACCAGGAGGTTGCCCACCACGATGGCGCCGATCGTCCAGGCCATGGACTCCGAGACGATCGCTACCGACAAGGTCAGCAGGTAACCGACGAAGAGCTGCAGGAGGATGGTCAAGGCGTAGGGGATCAGCCCGTCCGGCACCCAGGAACGATGGGCGATCACGGCGACCGTGGCGAGGGTGATGGCCGCCCAGGCGGTGCCGAAAATGGCCAGATTCGCAGCCAGCTTGGCCAAGGTGTACTGCCGCGGCGAAACCGGCAGGGACATCACGAAGGCGAGCGTCTGCTGCTGTCGCTCGTAGACCACGGTCACCATGGTGAGGTGGATGCCGATCGAGATCAGCGCCGTGATCAGCAACACACCGGAGGCGAAGAACGCCGTCTCGGAGGGCAAGCCGAGCCCCCACGCGGCGGCCAGACCGAGCGCGCCGTAGGCGGCGATGGGCCAGCGGTTGAAGTACCAGTCCTTCTGGATCAAAGCGGCGACCAGTGACCGATTCATGACGGCTCTCCCGTGCGATGGCGTTGTACGGTGGTCAAGAAAATCTCTTCGAGGGTCAGCGGCTCGATGGCCGTGACGCGGGCCCCGGCGGCTTCGAAGACGGCGGGCAGGGCGGGTTCGAACCGGTCGGTAGTGGCGACCACGAGGCGCCCCGAGCCGGCGTACTCCGTCCCGGCCAGCTCCGGCAAACGGCCATCCGACGGAACCTCGAGACGCAGCCGCCGCCAGCGATCGAGGAAGCTCTCTTTGTCAGCGTCGGCGAGCAGCCGGCCGCGGTCGAGAAAGCTGATGCGGTCGCAGATCTGCTCGATGTCGAGGGTGTTGTGGGAGGAGAACAGGATCGTCCGCTCCTCGTCGAGGAGCACCTCCATGAGCGCGCCGAGCACCTCGTGACGGGCCACCGGGTCGAGCCCCGTGGTCGGCTCGTCGAGCAGCAGGAGGCGCGGACGGCGGGCGAGGATGAGCAGCAGCGCCGCCTTGACCCGCTGGCCGTGGGACAATCCCTTGATCCGCTGGTCCGCCTTCAAGTCGAAGCGCGTCAATAGCTTGTCGGCGTATGCGGCGTCCCAGCTCGGGTAGATCCCGCGCAGGAACGCCATGTGCCACGCGAGCGTGGCGGCGCCGTAGAGTCGCAGATCTTCAGAAGCGAAACCCACCTCGCGCTTGGCGCGGATCTGCTCCGCGGGCATCGGCAGGCCGAGCAGGTGGACGCGGCCGCGGTCCGGCCGCAGCAGGCCCATGAGCAGCCGGATGGTGGTCGACTTGCCCGCTCCGTTGGCGCCGATGAAGCCGGTGATCTGGCCCTCCGGCACGCTCCAGTCGAGCTCTTCCAAAGTGAAGTGCGGGTAACACTTCGTCACGCCCTCGAGGCGGGCCGCCGCGGTCGTCATGTCAGTCCTCCTGGCGTCGCTGCCAACGTTCGTGGAGCCGGTCCGCTACTTCCGCCGAGGTGAGCCCCAGTCGTTCGCCCACCAGGACAGCGCGATCGAGATGCCCGAGAAGCTCGGCCTCGACCAGCTCCCTGCCGAGACCAGAGCCCTCCGACACCCACGAACCCTTGCCGTGGCGCGTCACGATCACGCCCTCGCGCTCGAGCTCGAGATAGGCCCGCTTCACCGTGATGACGCTCACCTGGAGCGCCACCGCCAGCTCGCGGATCGAGGGCAGCTCGAGCCCTGGGGGCCAGTCCCCCACCGCAACGCGCTGCTTCACCTGCTCGACGATCTGCACGTACATCGGCCGGCTGTCGGCCTGAGAGATCACGAGGGCGCCGTGCATATCCACATACTGAGTATACACAGTCGGCTCGCGGAGGGCAACCTGTGCCATGCTGCCCGAGTCGGAGGTCGTGATGCTCCAACGTCTGCTTCTGTTCGGCGCCGTCGTTTTCCTCCTGGCTCTGCTCGCTCTCACCCTGTCCTGCCGGCACGACCTGCAGGCCGCCCGCGAGCGCATCGCGGGCCGCGGGCAGGTGATTGGCTCACCATTCGGGGACATCGAGTTCCTCGATCATCCTGGGTCCGGCCCGGTAGTGTTGGTGGTCCACGGCAGCGGGGGCGGGTTCGATCAAGGCGAGCTCGTGGCCCGGACGGTGTTGGACGAGAACGTGCGCTGGATCGCGCCGTCGCGGTTCGGCTATCTGCGTTCGACCTTCGAACCCGGTGCGACGTTCGACGATCAAGCCCACGCCTACTCCTACCTGCTGGACCAGCTCGGGATCGAGCGCGTGGCCGTGGTGGCGCTTTCCCACGGCGGGCCCTCGGCGCTGCTGTTTGCGGCGCTCCACCCGGAGCGGGTGTCGTCGTTGACGCTGTTGTCCTGCGGCGTCGCCGCCGTGGACGACCCGGCCCAAAGCCAGGCGAATCGCCAGGGGGATGCTCTGACCTGGATCTTCGGGGCGGATTGGCGGTACTGGGCGCTGACCCGGTTCCTGCGCGGGCGGCTCCTCGCGCTCATGGGGGCCAGCCCGGCGGTCGTCGCCGGGCTCGACGCCGAGGCCCGGCAGCGCATCGACCAAGTCGTCGACTTCATGCATCCGGTCTCGCTGCGCTCCGCCGGGGCCGCCTTCGACAACCGGGCCGCGATGCCCAACGAACGCATCGCCACCATCCGCGCGCCTACCCTCGTGGTTCACGCCAAGGACGACACGCTCCAGCTCTTCCGGAACGCCGAGTACGCCGCGGCGAACATACCCGGCGCGCGGCTCGTGGCCTTCGAGCACGGCGGCCACCTGCTCCTGGCCATCGAACACGAAGCCCTCCGCGCCGAGATCCGGCGCCACCTCGCGGCGAGCGTCAAACGGTGAGTGGGGAAAGTCGAAATGGCGGAGAGGGAGGGATTCGAACCCTCGGTCCAGGGCTTAACCCCGGACAACTGCTTAGCAGGCAGCCCTGTTCAGCCACTCCAGCACCTCTCCGCGCGGGTCCCGACAGGGGAGGCGGATTCTACTGCTTCTCCCGAGGGCCGTCAAAGCGATCGCAGCCGGTTCGGCAGCGAGACCAGGCGAGGCGCGAGCGTTGCAGGCTTCATTACACCGTCATTGCACGCACGTCAACCGCGCAAGTCGATGTTTTTCATCGAGATGCGCGGTTGACGAGGGTTGTCGTTGCGGGGTTCGTTGCAGCGTCGTTGTCGCCGTGGTGCCGGTGGCTTTACAGACTGCCGGACAGTGCCAGGGTGAAGCTCCGGCCCGGGGAGCGGTCGTTGGCGGCGTCGGCGGCGGCGAAGTAGAGCTCGTCGGCGAGGTTGCGGACGATCAGTCGCAGCTCGAGCTTGTCGTTCAAGTGGTAGCCGGCGCCCAAGTCGAGTAACTCGTAGGCGTCGCGAGTGGTCTCGATCGGGCCGGGGTCGTCCTTCTCGGCGACGACGGTGAGGCGCGTGAAGACGTAACCACGCTCGTGGCTCCAGCGGGCGGTGACCCAGCCGTTCAGCGGGGCGATTTCGTCGAGATTGGCGCCGCCGTCGGTCTCCCCGTCGGAATAGGCCGCGCCCAGCTCGCCGCTCCAGTGTTCACCGAAGCGTGTTTGGGATTCGACCTCGAGACCCTGGATGGTGGCCTCGCCGCGGTTGCGGAAGTTGAAGTCGGCGCCGTTCTGGAAGCGCTCCACGAGATCGTCGATCTGGTAGTGGTAGCCGTAGATGGCCACCGCCGTATTGCGCCGGCCCCAGCGCAGCGCGAGGTCGAGCTGCTGGCTGGTTTCCGGCTCGAGGTCCGGATTGCCGACCACGAAGCCGCGCCCGGAGGGACCCCGGAAGTAGCGGTCGGACAACGTCGGCACCCGGAAGCCGCGGGCGACCTGCGCGGTAGCCGACCACCCGGCACCGAGAGTGGCGGACAGCGCCAGGTTGCCGGACAACGCCGACTCGGACAACGAGCGATCGCCGAAGAAGCCGCCTTCGTTCTTCGTCTCGACGCGGTCGCCGCGCAGGCCGAGGCCCAGACTCACCCGGTCCGACAGTGGCCGGGTCCAGGTCGAGAACAAACCGGTCGAGAGCTGACGGGCGTTTTCGATCGAGGTCTGGGGCGAGCGGCGGACGATGGTGGTGCCGTCCGGCGCGAAGTCCAGCCGGTTGGTGAGCGCTTCGAGATCGAAGCGCGAATGGGTGTCGATGCCCACCTGCAACCGCCCGCCGGCCAGCGGCCGGGCGCCGACGGCACGCAACGAGGCGTCCTTGGCGCGGTTGTCCGCGGAGTCGATGCGCCGGTTGCTGGTGGCCGTCGCGGCACGGTCGCGGTCGAGCACCAGGTCGTACCGGCCGGCGAAAAACGTCGCCTCGAGGCTCTCCCAGCCGTACCCGGGAACGCCCAGCCAGTTGGCGGTGAAGCGGTCCGACACTTCCTCGGGGTAAATCGCGCGGATGGCCCGGGCATCGATGGCGGGTTTGCCCAAGTCCTCGGAGCGGTCGAGCGACAAGCCCAAGCGCAGCCGCCCGGGGCCGACGTTGCGCACGTAACGCAGGGCGCCGCCCCAGCTGGTGTAAGCCGAGTTGAAGATGTCCTCGCCATCACCGGCCTGGCTGTCACCGGCGTCACGATACGAAAAATCGGCGAGCAACGAACCGGCTTCTCCGAGTTCCGACGACAAGCCGACGAAAGCGGCTTGTTCGTCGAGACCGCCGCCGCTGGCATCGAGCGAGAACCGCAGGGCGAAGTTGCCCGGCTCGGGATCGCGGGTGACGGCGTTGATCACGCCGCCGAAGGCATCCGAGCCGTAAACCACGGAGCCCGGCCCGCGCAGCACGTCGACGGACGACAGGCTCGCAGGATCGAGAAAGCTCGCCGACGGACCCGCGCGGCGTTCGGCGGTGACGCGCGCGCCGTCGATGAGAATCAGCGTCCGCCCACGGGCGAGGCCGCGCAGGGCCGGAACGGCGTCGGCACCACCATCGAGCTTGGCGGCGCCGGCCACGGATTCGAGCACCTCGACCAGCCGGCGCGGCGCCCTCTGGTCGATCTCTTCCCGCGCCACCACCACCGCGGCAGACGCCGGCAGCACTTCGAGGGATGGCGCGATGCCCGCGACGACGGTGAGGCTGTCGCGCGCGGCGGCGGGAACCACGAGTTCCACCGCGGTGCCGTCGGTGGGCCACGCGGTGACCTCGATCGGCGCCGACAAAGCGCCCTCCGGGCTGGTGGCGATCAAAGTGAAGGGCGGCGCGGGAGCGGGATCGAGGGTGAAGCGGCCATCGGCATCACAGACGGCGGAAACCGGCCGGCCGACGACCGACACGACGTACCCGGCACCGGGTTCACCCTCGGACGACACGAGGCGGGCGGAAAAGCTGGTGGCGAAGGCGGGCAGAGCCCCTAGACAGACGAGCAGAAACGCCGCGAGTCGCGGCAGTACATAGGCAAGACGCATGGAAGTCGTCTCCTCTCGACGAACGCAATGGCGAACAGGCCCGCACGCATCCATTGCGGACGGCGCGGGGGCGGAACTCGCGAAACCGGTAGCGCGCGCTGGCGCGCACCGGCTCAACGGTTCAGGCGTCGGAGAAGATCGAGGAGAGGGCGCTTCGGTTCGGGCTCGGCAGGCGCCCGCGGTGCCGGAACCGGAGGCAGGACGGAGATGGTGGCGCGGTGGAGCTCTCCGAGGCTCTCCGCGTCCGGGCGCCGAGGCGGCCAGCCGACGGCAAGCTCGAGGCTGCCGGGGGTGATCGTGGTGTCGAGCACGGGCAGCGGGCGGGCGGCCACCTCCCGCCAACCCGAGCCGTCTCGGGCTCCCTCGACCCAGCGGCTGACCCCGAGCAGACCAGGGCGCGCGGACTCACCACGGGTCAGGGCCAAAGCCGGCGGCACCGGTGCTACCGCGGGCGCACCGAGCGGGCCGGCCGCGAGGGTAAACACGCCCGGTAGCTCGACGCCGATTTCCTCGCGCTCGTCCCCGACGCGCAGCAGGAAGCGCGCTTCCCGGCTCGGCGTGGCGGGCAACCGGACGGTGACGCGGCGGCGCGTCAGGTCGAGGTGCGGGGTCAGACGGACGGGGTAACTCCGGCCGCCGTCGAGCGAGAGGTAGATCTCCCATTCGGTGGCCCCCGCGGGCGGGCTGGCGACGAAGTCCCAGGCCAGCTCCACGGAGCCGCCCGCCGGCAAGGGCGCGGTCGGCGTCGGCGCCAGTAGCTGGACGGCGAGCTCGGGGCCCTCCACGCGCGGCGCTGCCCCGGCCGCCGCGACGAGCAGCAGACAGGAGCCGGCCCAAACCAGCCAAGGGAGCTTCACGACGGGGCATTGTACGGGAAAGCCCTCGCGATATCCTGGGGCTCGCCGCGTGGAGCTGGACCCCCACGGGCCATCACCGATCTAAAGGAGATTCCCATGACCGACGGGGCTACGCCGGAATCAACCGCGCTCGCCATCAACACCCTCCGCTTCCTCGCGGTGGACATGGTGGAGCAGGCCAAATCCGGGCATCCGGGAGCACCCCTCGGCCAAGCGGCCCTCGGTTACACCTTGTGGACGCGGTTTCTCCGTCACGACCCGACCGACCCGGCGTGGCCCGGGCGCGATCGCTTCGTGCTCTCCTGCGGCCATGCCTCGGCTCTCCTTTACGGCCTGCTCCACTTGGCCGGCTTCGACCTGCCACTCGCCGAGCTCGAGCGCTTTCGCCAGCTCGGTTCGAAAACCCCGGGGCACCCGGAATATGGCCACACCGTGGGCGTCGAAACGACCACCGGACCGCTCGGCCAGGGCCTCGCCACCGCCGTCGGCATGGCCGTCGCCCGCCGCATGCTGGCTGATCGTTACGACCGCGACGGCTTTCACCTTTTCGATTACCGGATCTGGGTGCTGGCCTCGGACGGCGATCTGATGGAGGGCGTCGCGGCCGAAGCGAGCTCACTCGCGGGGCACTTGAAGCTCGGGGCGCTCAAGGTTTTCTACGACGACAACCGGATCACGATCGACGGCTCGACGGATCTCGCGTTCACCGAGAACGTCGCCCAGCGTTACGAGTCCTACGGTTGGCGCGTGCTGACGGTGGCCGACGGCAACGACGTCGACGAGCTGACCCGGGCGGCCCGGATCGCGGAAGAAGAAACCGAACGCCCCACCCTGGTCGTCGTGCGCACCCACATCGGATACGGCAGCCCGAACCGGCAGGACACTTCGAAGGCCCATGGCGAGCCCCTCGGGCCGGACGAGGCCGGCCTCACCAAAGACGCGCTGGGCTGGCCGCGGGAGCCCCGCTTCCTCGTGCCGGACGCGGCGCGGGAGGCTTTCCGGCCCGCCGCTCGCCGCGGTGCCGAGGCCCATCGAGCCTGGCGCGAGTCTCTCGCTCGCTTCAACCGCGAGAACCCGGCACTGGGCGACGAGCTCGGGCGGCGCCTGCGCAACGAGCTGCCCGCGCACTGGCAAGACGAGCTGCCGAGCTTCGGCGACGACGAGAAGCTCGCCACCCGGGCCGCTTCCGGGCGCGTCTTGAACGCTCTGGCCCAGGTGTTGCCCGAGCTGGTGGGCGGTTCCGCGGATCTGGCCGGCTCGAACAACACCATGATCAAGGGCGGCGGTGACTTCCAGGCCGGCTCGGCGGGCCGCAACCTGTACTTCGGAGTGCGCGAACACGCCATGGGCGCCGTCTTGAACGGTATGGCCTTGTCCGGCATGTTCCGGCCCTACGGCGGCACCTTCTTGATCTTCTCGGACTTCTTGCGACCGGCCATCCGGCTGGCGGCCTTGATGGGCTTGCCGGCGATCTACGTCTTCACCCACGACTCGATCTTCTTGGGCGAGGATGGCCCTACCCACCAGCCGGTGGAACAGCTCCTGGCGCTGCGCGCGATCCCCAACTTGACCGTGTTGCGCCCCGCGGACGCGCGCGAAACCGCGGCAGCGTGGCGCGTGGCCCTCGAGCGCCACTCCGGCCCCACCGTGCTCGCCCTCACCCGCCAAGCTCTGCCCACGCTGCCCTTGGCCGAGGCGGAAGTGCTTGCGGGAGTCGCGCGCGGCGCCTACGTGGTGGCCGACTGGTCGGCAGCGGCGGCCGCCGAACGCCGGGCGATCCTCCTTGCCACGGGCTCCGAAGTCAGCCTGGCACTCGCGGCGAAGCAGGCCGCCGGCCCCGACGGCGAGGCATGGAGAGTGGTGTCCTTCCCGGCTTGGGACTTGTTCGAACAACAAGACGCGGTTTACCGCCAGGCCGTCCTCCCCCCCGACGTCACCCGCCGGTTGGCGATCGAGACCGGAGTCACGCTGGGTTGGTCGCGGTACGTCGGGCCCCACGGCGACGTGCTCGGGATCGACACCTTCGGCGCCTCGGGTCCGCAGGCCGATCTCGCCCGCCATTTCGGCTTCACGACCGACGCCGTGTCGGCTCGGCTGAAAGCACTCGGTTAACTCGAAAAAAATCGCCCTGGGCCGTCTCGCCGGGATGTCTCTTCACACCTAGTGAAGTAGATACGGGTGGGTCTCGTCTAGAGACCATTTTATTCCCCTCGGGAACAGGAGCCGGGTCATGACACGTCGAGACGTGACGGAGAAGGACTATCTCGTCCTAGGAGCGGGGCCCGCGGGCCTCCAAATGGCGTACTTCTTGGCGCGGTCGGGCCACAGCTACGCGGTTCTCGAAGCGGGCGACGGTCCCGGCACCTTCTTCGCGACCTACCCTCGCCATCGCCAGTTGATTTCGATCAACAAAGTCCACACCGGGTATGACGACCCGGAGACTCGCCTGCGTTTCGACTGGAACTCCCTGTTGGGGGACGACGGCGAGCCGCGCTTCGCCGACTACTCCACGGACTACTTTCCGCACGCCGACGTGCTGGTAGCGTACCTCGCGGACTACGCCCGCCGGCACCGGCTCGAAATCCACACCGGCCAACGGGTGGTGCGGGTCACTCGCCCGATCTTTCAAGGCCCCTTCGAGGTCGAAACCGCGGCCGGAGCCCGGTATCGCACGGCCCGGCTGCTGGTCGCCACGGGTCTGACGCAGGAGTACGCACCGCCCATTCCGGGCCTCGAGCTGGCCGAGTCCTACGGCACCATGTCCACCGATCGCCAGGGGTTCATCGGCCAGCGGGTATTGATCCTGGGCAAAGGCAACTCCGCTTTCGAAACGGCGGATCACCTGATTCCGGTGGCCTCCTTCATCCACGTCGCCAGCCCCCACCCGCTGCGTTTCGCCTGGCAGACCCACTTCGTCGGCCACCTGCGGGCGGTCAACAACAATTTCCTCGACACCTACCAATTGAAGAGCCAGAACGCCGTGCTCGACGCCAGCGTCGAGGCCATCGACCGACCGACGCCAGGCGGGCCTTACCGCGTGTTGCTGCGGTACGCCCATGCCCAGGGCGAGCGCGAGGAGCTCGAGTACGACCGCGTCTTGCGCTGCACGGGTTTCCGGTTCGATGACTCGATCTTCGACCCTTCGTGCCGCCCGACAATGACGATCGACGAACGCTTTCCGGCCCAGACCAGCGCCTGGGAATCGGTCAACGTGCCTGGTATGTCGTTTCTCGGCACTGTCACCCAGGTCCGGGACTTCAAGAAAACGACCTCGGGGTTCATCCACGGCTTCCGCTACAACGTGCGGGCCTTGTTCCGGCTGCTCGAGGAACGCCACCACGGCCGCCCGTGGCCGCGGCGGCGCGTGGCGGCGCACCCGCGGGCGGTCACGCGAGCCCTGCTCGAGCGCATCAACCGGACTTCCGCGTTGTGGCAGCAGTTCGGTTTCCTGGGGGACGTCTTCGCCCACGACCCTGCGACCGGTGCCCTCGAGCACTTCGAAGAGCTGCCCGTGGCCCACGTCCACGAGGTAGCCTTCCGCCACCATCCCGACTATTTCGTCTTGACCCTCGAGTTCGGCCACGTCGAAGGCAATCCCTTCGCGATCGAGCGCTTTCCGGACCCGGCGCAGGCCGACCGGAGCGTCTTCCTGCACCCGGTCCTACGCCACTTCGTCGGGGGGCGTAAGGTCTCCGAGCACCACTTGCTCGAGAACCTGCTCGGCGAGTGGAAGGACCCGGCCCTGCACGAGCGGCCTTTGCGGATGTATCTCGAGGGCGAACTCACCGCCGCCGAGCGAGAAGCCGGCGAAGCGGCGGCGGTGGCGCGGTAGGCTCAGGCTCTCGGCCGGCGATCCGTCTCGGATCAGCCGGCCGAGGACTTCCTTGCTCGAGCTGGCGGCTGCGCGAGAGGGTGTCGACTTCGCAGGTGAAGTATGGATGAAGAACGCCGCAGTGCAGGAGCTTCGGTTTACCCGTGGCGAGTGCCCGAGGGCTCTTCGACCGCGGCCCCTTCGACCCAACTGTCCGACACCGAGCCGACGACGTGACCGCCTTGGAAAGCACCGTAGGCGACCCCGGCCGGCACGGCGACGCCCCAGAACCGCGAGTGCCACGGGCTGCCCCGCGTCCTGCCAAGCGGCCCTGGTGACCAGAACATCTAATTCAGCAACGCTCGGAAGTAGTTCCGCACGCGCGAGTTAACAGCGGAAGAGTCTCAGAGCCAGAACTGTACCTTGTCCGATCACTGGGCTCGGTTCTCCGGTATCTCCGGGAAAGGTGGAGAGAACTTGTCTAGAGAGTTTTTTCCTTGACACGTAAGGCTTGAGTCGGGTACCGCGCCACGCCCAAGGCACTGCAGAAAAAAGATGTCAACCGCTTGGTCGCGCACGACGAGCTTGATCGCTTCCACCTCTTTGTGTGCCTGGTCAATCCTTATGTACGAACTAACAATGACAAAGGCAATCAGGGCAAGCCCCGCCAACGATGTGGCGCCATCCGACCATTATTTAAGAGAACTTAGAAATCCGCTCATTTCTCTGCCTGTAGTTCGACTGTTCCCCTTCGTGATCAAAACGATCTGCTGTCTTGTCGCCGCTCACTTGCCCGCGCCGCGATCTCGTATATAAGACGACGATACTAGCTTGATCGACTCCACCGCCTGGACTCCAAACTGCTCAACTCGGCCCTTTTCTACAATAGCCCAGTTAACCGGACCTGGAATGACCATCAAGTGAGTCGCCCGGGTAGGCAGCAGAATCGGCGGATATATGCGGTCATCATTGGGATCAATGCGTGAAATCAACCACTCTTGCTTTCCCGATAGCTGCCGCCGCCACAGGAGAAAGAGGTCTCCTTCCCAGCCGTAAAGCCCAGCTGGCATAGTTGAAGACTCGACTTGGCCCAGAAGAGCAGTGAACTCTTCTGGGGTTTCGTAGTCTTTCAGGTCTGGCGCGTTCGCGAGCTCTTCCGGGAAGGACCGAAGGCGCTGCTCGCGGATAGGAGACGCCTCCAGGTCGAAGCAAGATACTGCAGGCCCCTCTGTGATCCGCAGAGCACAGCCTCGTTCTCCCAACATTGTTACAAAAGGGAAACCTAGGCGAAACCATACCCGCTCTGGGGCGAATCGCTGGAGCTCTGTTATTACCGAGGCTCGCGCCTGCCCACTCAGTTCAATCCGATAAAAGGCGGTTGTCCAGTCTTCCTTTGATCGCAAGTTTCCGAAACCAAAGAAATGTTTCTGCGTAGCAGCCCAGGAAAATACAGATCCAATTGTCTGATCGCCCCCTACTGATAGACCGAGAACTCTCAGTTCGGGTCCTTCAACCTTGTCAC
>JANRLG010000195.1:0-38217 GCA_033762835.1 Thermoanaerobaculia bacterium | reverse complement strand
ACCAGCGCATCGAGGACGAGCTCTTCCGGCATATCGATGTTCACCAAGGCGATCGAGTGTCCTTCGCCTCGTTCGGCGGAGCCGACGATCCTCTGGACATCCAACCCGCGTCTCGAGCGCCAGAGGCCTTTCTCCGAGCTCGCGAGGCTTCCCGGAAGTCGCGGTTTACCAAGACGGACTTCGCGGGGCTCTTCACCGAGCTCCGTCGCGCTCTGGTGAACGACCGAGCGGTGGATCCGGTGGATGGGCAACGGCAAGGGATCGACCACCAAGACTTCGTGGTGATCTTGAGCGATGGTGTGCATGATCCCGCGCACTGGAACCACCATTGCCCCGACGAGTTCATCGCCCGAGGCCGAGATTTCGTCCCACAAGAGGTGCGCAAAGCGTTCAGGGGCCTTGGCGAGATCGCCGGTGCGAAGGTCCGGGTCTACCTCGTGATCGCAGGGGAAGACCTGCGCTGTACGCCGACGATTCGCTCCGAATGGCTCCTCGCACTCGGCGCGGACGGGCTGCAGGTCCTGACGTTCAGTGAAGCAGAGACCGACGGCGAGCTCGGAATGCGGGTGTTCCAGTCCGCGGGAAGAACCCGTGGCACGGTCATCCAGCCCTTCACACCAGAGCTGACGGCTGACCAACGCGAAAATTTGGACAAAAACCGGGAGTTCTGGGTCCAGTACCGATTCCAGCCGCTGTTGGGACCCTCCAGGGTCGAGATCGTCGAGGCCCGACTCGACGAGGTACCCCTCAAGGCCCCGGAGACGGGGGGTCAGGATAGGTCCACGACATTGCGCTCGATCCCACTGTTCGTTCAAGCTTGGCCGTTCGGCAACTATGTGAACGGTCCGGTCAGCAGCTCTCCGCTTCCGGTCGATCTCGGAGAACCAGCCGGGCACCTGCGGGGAAAACCTGTCGATCAAGTCGTTTACTTCAAGAAGAAGAATAATTTCGAGCCGGGCTACTCGCCCGAGAAGACCTACTCCCTTCGGCTCGTTGTCCGGTCGGAACGCAGCGCCGTGCCTCAGAATGCAGTGCTTCTGCCTCCGACTCACAAGACCTTGGTGAGCGCGGGTCTTCGGCGTCGTGTGCTCTGGTTTACGAGCGGTTGCGCGGTGCTCGCCCTCTGCGGCTGGATCACCCAGAGTCTGTTTCGGCAGTGGTTTCCAAGCAAGCCTTGGGGCGAGGTGCTGCGACCGTCGCTCTGGTCCATTCTCGCCATCGTCTGCTTGGCGATCTTTGTGTCGCAACACCTTCTTGGGTTGCTCTATCTCGCCGCGCCGTTCCTCTCCGCCATACCCGGGAAGTGGCTTCGTCGCTGGGCTCCGCGCTTCAGTGTCGACGCGTATCGCGATTGGCTGGAGTTCTTTCTTCCCAATGCACTAGCGGTCTGGTTGCTCTAGGGGGCCGGGACCGCCCGGGCCGAGCGCAGCTCTCTGCTCTGCCCGGGCACTCCGCTCCGTCTCACTCCTCCGAAACGAAACTCCACCGTTCGATCGACCAGTCGGTGCTCGTCACGGTCCGCTCGGCACCGCGGGTCGTTCCGCCGGTGAGGGAAAGCAGCTCTTCGAGTCCGGTGGCACCAGCGGGCCCGCGGGAGCGGAAGCCTGGGTATTGAAGCACCTGCGGGTTCGGTAGAGGCTCGTCGGTGGTCAGCAGGACATAGTGGTCGCGGCCGTAGGGCGGGGTGATCCGGACGAGCGGTTCGCGGCCCAGGCTGGCGGTCGCGGGTAGCTGGCCGGGGCGGAAGCCGTAGGGCTGGGGGTTGTCATCCGACTTGAGGCCGAAGAGGAGCACGCTGTTGCCGGCCGAATCGATCGCGAAGACGTAGACGTAGCGGGCTTTGAGGAGGCTGCGGTCGCGATGGGGACGAGCCTCGAGCACGAGCTCGAACTGCTCGCCGGGACGGAGCACCGTGTCGGGCGCTCGAACGGAGCGGGTGGTGGGGGAAACGAGCGCCAGTCGGTACCCGAAGTCCGCGCGGGGAGGGCTTTCCAGGGACATCCAGCCGTGGATCTTGCGCAGGTGGAAGAGGTCGTCGCGCAGCTGGGTATCCGCTTCGTCGCCACTGCGCCACGGCGTCGAGGCGGGCAGCTCCGAGCCGGAGTCGGTGGCCGTGCTGTCGGGCCGGAGCCAGGCGTATTCGATCCGGCCCTCCCGCATCCGGCCGACGAGCACGGCGGCAGCTTCATTGAGGCGGGATGTGGGCTCGATGCCGTCGTTCTCGGTGCCTGGCCCGATCTTCAGGCTCCTCTCCGTGTCGTCGCGGGCGGGAATCTGGAGGAACAGCCGGCCCTTGCTGGGCACCCGGCGCAAGATCTCCTCGCTGCTCGGCGCGGCGCCGAAGCGGACCGGCGGCGCATCGAGGGCGACCAGATCCCAGCCGCCGTCGGCGAGGCGCAGAACATGGGTCGGGCTTTCCTTTACCGGGTCGGTCACCCACTGGATGCCGCGCGAACCTGCTCGGACGGCCATTTCCGAAGCCAGGCGGCGCGCGATCGCAAGGTCCCCCGTCGGGATCACGACGCGGAGCACCTGCCCCAGCGGTGCTGCCCAGCCGGAGATCTCGAGCAGGGTGCCGGAGGGCGGAAGGGGCCAGCGGCCAGGGACAGACGTCACTCCCGGCGCTGCGACGGCCGCCAGGCGGCGCGCCTGGGATTGTGTGAGTCCGAGCATGGTGACCACCTCGAGCTCCCGGTCAGGCTCCTGGCCCTTGACTCGCCAAGTCAGGCGGCTGCCCACCGCGAGGCCGTGGGCCCAGCCGCCCTGGAGGATCACCGTGTCGTCCCCGAGTACCCGTTCAACGGCCACGACCGCCTGGCGCGAAACCGCATCCGACCCTGAGCCGAAGAGCGGCTTGCGCAGGGTTTCCTCGGAGCCCTCGAGCACCGGCTCCTGGCGCCGCAGCTCGGCATGGAGGCGCGCCCGCACGCGCTGGAAAGTCTCGGTCACCGGCTCGTCGGGCAGGGCGTCACGGAGGCCTCGGAGCAACGCCCAACTGAAGGCCCCGTGGGCGACGCCCGCCTCGTCCGAGGTCTCCCAGGCGAGCTCTTCCGAGCGGGCGGCGGAGAGAGTCAGGGCGCCCCGCTCCGTGGGATCGGGACCGTAAGGCCCCGGGTCCTTGGCATCGCGCAGATCGACGGCGACGGCGCGCGGGCCGACCCCGGTGGGGAAACCCCGAGTGCCCGAGCCACTGTGGCAGCTGTCGAGCACCACCGTGGGCACGGCGCCGCGGTCCAGCACGTCGTTGAGCAGCTTGCGCAGCTCCTTGTCCCGAATGTCCGGGGCGCCACGGCCGGCGTCCGCGGGCACCAGGGACTCGTCCAGCCGGTCGAGCTCATCGGAGGCGGAGTTCCTGACCTGGGAGCCGTGGCCTCCGAAGTAGAAGACGACGGTGTCCCCGGGACCGGCAGGCTCCACCAATTGCTGGCGAAAGGTCCGCAGAATGGCCTCGCGCGTGGCGGCACCGTCGGTCAGGACGGAGACGTGCTCCCGGGCGAAGCCGAAGCGACTCACCAAGACTTCAGACAGAGCCCGCGCATCCCCGGCGGCGCCGTGGAGGTTGCGGAAGCCGCGTCCCGGCGGCGCCGATTTGTGACCCGGGGGTAGCTGGCTTTCGTAGTCGTCGATGCCGACGAGCAGAGCCCGTCGGACGGGGTGCGAACCGCGAGTGCTGGGCGCGTCCTGCGGTGGGAGTTCGAACTCCGCCTTGGTTCCGCTGGAACCCGCCGGGAGCAGAAGAGCCGTGAGGAGGAAGACAAACGGTCGGGGGAGCAGCATGCAGTCTCCTTGGGGCAGCAAGGGGCCGCCCTTCGGAGATGTCAGACACCAAGCTCACGCTCGAAGTGGATGACGAGCGCGCAGACTCAAAAAGTTTCGAACCGAAACTCCCAGGTGGGTTTTTGGCTGGACACGCCCTCGAGGAACAGGCGCAGCTGATAGATGCCGGGCGGAACTCGGCGCGCCGGCAGGACCACGTGCAGGGTTCCGCTGCCGTCGGTGGCGACTTTCTCCTCGTGCCAGAGCAACTGGGTGTCTCCGTCCCGCTCCGCGAGCAGCTCGACGCGGAACTGCTTGAGCCGACCTGCCGGAGGCAGGCTGAGCTTCACGAGGAGCTTCTTCTCGTTGCCGAGGATTTGTAGCGGCGACGGTGCGCCGGCGGAACCGCGCGTGAGATCGAGTTCCAGCTCCCGAACCTCGATGACTTCGGGTTTCGGCGGTAGGAATTGCGGCACCAAGAGGGCGCCGAAAGCGAGGGTCGCGGCGACCGCCCAGAGGGTGTGCCAACGGGGAGCGGCGCGAGGCGGCGTGATCGGCTCGCCGGGAATGTCGAGCCGCGCGGCGAGGTCTCGCCAGCCGGCCTCGCGCTCCGCGGCCGAAAGGTGGGCAGGGTGGCCCGGCCCAGGGACGGGTGGAGCGCTTTCGTCGGCCATCAGAGCCGCCGCGACCTCGGGATAGAGCACGAGGAATTCGCGGACGACATCGGCTTCGTCCTCCGGTAGCTCGTCGCGAAAAAACGCTTGCAGCGTCTCGAGCTCGGGGATGCGGTCGCCCAGCTCGGCCCGGCGGTCGGCTTGCAGCTCGCTGGCAGCGGCGGACCATTGGTCAGTCTTCATGGCCGGGCTCCTCGGGCGTATGGCCCAACATCTCGCGGAGCTTACCCTTGGCTTCATGGATCCGGGTCTTGACGGTGTCGAGGCTGAGCCGCAAGGTCGCGGCGATCGACTTGTAGGAGTGGCCGAGAAGCCTCAGCTCGAGCGGACCGCGGAGCCGAGGTGGAAGCTCTCGGATCGCCTTGCCGAGCGCGGTGGCCTGACGGACCTGCTCCTGCTCCTCGATGAGCCGAGCGCCGGCTTCGCGGTCAAGGCTCGGCAGCTCCAGGGCCTTGGGGCCGTCGATCGCGACCTCTGCGCCTTTGCGTTTTCTGGTGCCTCGACTTCGGATCTCGTTCAACGCCACATGTTGGGCTGTTGTTCGAAGGAAGGCCCATTCGGCTTCTCCTCGCCAGCTGTCCATGTGCTCATAGACACGAACAAAGGTGTCTTGGGCGAGATCCCGGGCTTTGTCCCGATCGAAACCGAATTTGACGAGGTAGCTGACGACGCCCGGCAGGTAGCGCCGGTAGAGCGATTGGAACAACTCGTCTTTTTTCGTCATCACGCTTCAATTCGCGGTTTGGGGCGCGTTGAATTCTAACCCGCGGCCATCGCTTCTGTGCTGATCCACCTCGAGGAGTTCGGGGTGTCTTTGCCTTGTCAGGGAGTCAGCGCAAGACCCTGGCGCCTTCAGGAAATGGCGCCAAGGCAAGCAGAAGAGATCACGAACATTGCAGAATGACGTCTCTAGCCGGCCACTTCGTCGTGCGAAGGGTGTCATTTCCCCTTGGAGGAGAACCCCTCGACGACTCTTCTTCAAGGAGCTTGTTATGCGCCTCGGTCAACGTGTTTTCGTCTTCGCTGTCGGGTTTTCGATGACTGCGAGTCTCGTCGCCTGTGGACCCGGAACCTCGAAGTCTTCTCGGACCACGCGCAGCGTTCCCGTGCTCCGCGGAGGTGCCGCGGAGTTGCCGGCCTTCGACGCCAGCCAATCCGCGGGATTGTTCGTCGGCGTGCGCAAGTTTCAAGACGACCCGGAGCTTCGGGAAGTACCCTTCGCCGTCGACGACGCGGTGGATCTCGCCTACCGGTTCGCACTCGAGGTCTCACCGCCGCTGATCCCCGCCGAGCGGGTGGTGTTGGCGTTGGCCGGCGAGCCGCAGAAGACGGAGAGCACGGCCCGGCTCGAGGCCCTGCTGGCGGCGGGGGCGCGCCGCGGCGACGCGTTCCCGAGCGATATCAGAGATTGGCTCAAGGAGCAGTCGATGGCGGCGGGGGAAGCCGGCCTGTTGGTCGTGGCCTTCGCGACCCACGGGCTCAAGCAACGGCAGTGGGAGTACTTACTGACGACGTCGTCGCGGGGCAGCTACATTCCTGATACCAGCGTCGGGGTTCACACTGTGATGAGCGCGGTGGGGAAGTCCCCGGCCTGGCGCCGCTTGGTGTTGCTCGACGCGTGCCGGGACAATCGCAAGCCCGGTTCGCGGTCGCCCGTGAACGGCAAGCGACTCGAGCTCGACGAGGCCCTGGCTGCCGAAGGCCAGGTCGTCCTCGCGGCCCGTCCGTACGCGGTGCTTTACGACGATCCCCTGCGCGGCCAAGGAGTGTTCACGGCCGCCGTACTCGACGGCCTGACCTGCCGGGGGCCACTCGCCGAGGACGGTTCCGTCACCGTCGAGGAGCTCGCCAACCACGTCGATGCCACCGTCGCCAAGTGGGAGAGCAAGCGCGCCGCGGTCCCCGGCGAGCGCAGCCGCGGTGGGATCTCCCGCACGATCGACGGCTCCATGGGCCGCTTTCGTCTGGTGACCTGCCCGTGACCCTCTTTCCGGCCCTCCTTACGGTGGCTCTCGCCCTGGCCTCCCCCGAACGCGGCTGCGAGCGGCTCCCGGCCGCTCGCGTTGCCACCCCCTGGGCGCGCGCCCCGCTGCTCTGCGTCGACGGCCGGCGTTCTCCCGCCTGCACGTGCGGCCGCCCGAGTTATCGCGGCTGCTGTTCGGGCCACGGCGGCGTGGAAGGCTGCTCGCTGGCGTCATCCCCTCCGGCGCGGTGACTCTCGACCCTGTCCAGGAGCCTCGGGGAGGTGCGAAGGGCGCGTGAAAGGCCCGAACGCCCGTGGCTTCGCCCATCTCGGGCAGGCCACGAGCGTTCGAGAGGAGGCCGGGAGAAGGGGCGATTCGTTACCGGGGGGGCGGGATGAGGACGACCGGGCAGAGGACGGCCTCGAGGATCGTGCGGGGATCATCGAGCCCGAGGGCGGCCAACAGGGTGGAATCGGATTGGCGGCGGGGATAGATCTGTGACCACGGGACACCGGCTCGGGTGTCGGCGTGGGGAACGAGGCGCTGAGTCTTTGCCGGCGGGTTCTCGGTCAGAGCGTAGAACAGCTCGAAGTGTTTGCCGGGATCGGGTAGGCCCGTGGTGTTGGGCGTCGAAGTGTGGTGGGTATGCCCGTTGTGGACCGGCGGCATGTTGAGCAGAGCCAACTCGACGACACCCTGGGCGTTGGGCTTCAACCGCAGGGTCTTGCGGGTGGCGCCGTCGAAGCTCTTCTCGACGATCTCGACGGCGTCGCCTTCGATCTCGATCTCGGCCATGACGGAGTCGGCGAGGGCTTGGGAGTAGTTGGACGTCGCGCCACGCAGGAGCGCCCGGAAGCCGATGGGGATGACCTGATTTTCGACCCCGGCGAGCCGATAGGCCGAGATCCGGCCGTTGCGCAGGCGTAACGTGGCGATCACCCAGCCGGTCAGGGCGGGTTGTTCGAGGTGATCGAGGTTGAGCCCACCGCTGTCCGGGGCGATCTGCCCGAGGTTCGCGATCCAGCTGAAGTCGGAGGCTTCGAGGGGAGCGGCCGGAAGGCCGGAGCGCGGAGTCCCCGTCGAGCGCGAGTTCGTGAGGACCAGCGGTTGGCCGCTGACCGCCTGGGGAGTCCGGAGCTCGATTTCGGATTCGGACAGCCGCCAGACCGCGCCCCCGACAAGGGCTTCCGACAGATGACCCGGGGCGGCGCTACCGTACTTACCAAAGAAGAAGTCGGCGATGCTCGAGTCCCCCGGTGTGCAGTCGTTCTGGCAGGAACCGGCGGTGGCCATCAAGAAGGCGTGATGGGGGCCGATCTCGGTGCCGTCCGAGGTGGTGTACCCCTGGCGGCCATCGACCAGGAGCACTCGCAGCTCCTGGCCGTCGGGGCTGGGCGAAAACGCGATCAGCCCCAGGAAGAAGATCTTCAACGTGAACATGGACACTCTCCTTTTTCTAGAACGCTCCGCCTCCGGATGGAAACGGTGAGGAGGCGAAGCCGACCAAGGCGTACGCCGCCCAGGACTCGGGCCGGCGCAGAAAGTCGTTGTCGTGGTCAAGCATGGCGAGCTGGGTCTTGCGCAGGGCGGTGGCAGCGTCGAGGCCGCGGCTCAATCCTTCGTGAAAATTCTCTGAGAAGTACTGTGCGGCGAAGGTATCGACGTCCCACAGGGTGCCCACGACGCCCGGCACCCCGGCCTCGAGGAATGGCCGGACGAGGGGCGCGAGCCCAAGCGGGCCGATCGGTTGGCCGCCCGCGGTGGAGCAGGCGGCCAGCACGACCAGGCGGGTGCGGGGTAACGTTCCGTCGCCCAGGAGTTCGTCTGCCAGGATTTCACCGGGAGTCTCTCCTTCCGGCGCCAGGACTAGGAGCGA
Source organism: Thermoanaerobaculia bacterium (assembly GCA_033762835.1). Taxonomy (GTDB): domain Bacteria; phylum Acidobacteriota; class Thermoanaerobaculia; order Multivoradales; family DATKCC01; genus JANRLG01. The sequence goes on along the minus strand of JANRLG010000195.1, from coordinate 29,947 downwards.
CTTCGACGGGGCGCGTTCGTTGGCTACCGCGTGACCGCCGTAGTGGACGACCGCGGCGCTGGGCAGCTCCGTGAGCCAGCGGCGACGGGTGGCGTGGGGGCCGAGGACGACCGAAGAGGTCGGATAGAAGGAGCGGATCTTCAGGACTTCCTGCTCGGCCTCGCCGAGCGAGCGCAGCCCGCGGGCGAGTAACGATCGGGGGTCGAAGGCGGGGTTGCCGACCAGCAGGGCGTGGGCTCGTGAATCTCGCGGCGCCTCGGCGTCGCGCAGGAGCGAGTAGAGAAAGAGGGTTGCGCTCGGGGCCACGGAGACGGTGTAGTCCTCGATCAGGTACCGTTGCGTCTCAGGGTTACGCAGGGCCGCGAAGGGCAGCTGATGCAGCACTTCGTCCAGGACCAGGACCAGCCGATCGACGGGGGCCGAACCCGCGGCGGCCAGGGGCGCGGCGACGAGGGTCGTATACGGGGCTTCGAGCGCTGTCGACAGACCCTCGTCGGCGTCCAGCGCGCGCCGCACGTCGTCGGCCCAGGTGCGGATCTGCTCGCGGCCCACGGGCAGGGTGACCGGCCAAGCACCGTCGGCCGTGACGACCCACACGAGCAAGCGATCGGGCAGGACGGAGTAGCTCAGCAGCGCCGTTCGCGTGGGAAGGTGCCGGCGCAGTGCCGCGAGGTCCAGGGGTGAATCGCCCGCGGTCAAAGCCCGGAACTCGGCCGGCGCCAACGGCAGATCCCGTAAACGGGTCAAGGGTTCGAAGGCGCGTCCGCGCTCCAGGCGGAGAAAGGTGTCGGGCGCGTGGTCCGAGTCGAGCAGAAGCGTGACGTACTGCTCGGCGACTTCCGCGAAGCGATCGAAGTAGGCATCGCCGAGGCCCCGCGGCCCGACCTCGAGGTTGTGCCGCTCTTCCTCCTCGATCAAGCCAAGTCCGGCTTGCAGGTCGGCCTTGAAGCCGGCGGAGTCCCCGAGCTCTTGGTACAACTCGGCCCGGCCGAAGTGAATCTGGGCGCGCAGGAAGGCCGGGCTCTCGGCGTCGAGCTGATCCAGGGCCGTCTTCCAGAGCGCGAGCGCTTCTTGCGACTTCGATGCCTTGGCCGCGGCCTCCGCCTGGGCCACCCGTAGCATCGGCAAGAGCGCCTTTTCGTTTTCGTTGGCCTCACTGAGAAGCTCGGCAGCCTCGAGGTCCGCGGCAGCCGCTGGTTCGTCCTCCAAGTTCAACAAGGCCGCGCCCCGCGCGCGGTAGGCAACGGCGAGGTTCGTCGCCACCTCACTCGGCTCTTCATGCGACCTGCCCAACTCGATGGCGGCCGTCAGCAGCTGAAGAGCCAAGTCGGTGTTGCCGAGCGCGGTCGCCAGCTTGGCCGTGGTGAGGAAGAGAGTCATCCGGTCCTTGAGGTCATGGAGCCCTTCGACGGCGAGCAGGTAGGGCGCGAGCGAAGTCCAACCGCTTTCCTCTTCACCCAACACCAGGAGGATCTCGCTACGACGAACCTCGAGCACGGCCACGGACTTTTGGTCTCGACCCTTCTCGGCTGCCGCAATGGCCTCCTCGTAATCGGATAGCCGCTCGACCTCCCGTCTTGGGCAGAGGCCGAGGTTCCCGAAGGCCATCGCTGCCAAGACGTTGTATTCCTTGGCTTTCAGTTGTCGAGCCAAGACGGCTTGGCGTTGTTGCTCGGAGACTTCGCACTGCGCTTTCGACCTTGTGATGTCCTGGATCTCAGCCCAGGCAGCCAGCGGGCTCTGTGCTTGACGCAGATGAGCTACTTGCCCACCGAGCGAGTTTTTCTCCTGTAGATGGGAATGTGCAGCAATTAAGTTTCGGATCCGTGTCTCGTCGCCTTGCGCCACCGCTTCCCGAACGGCTTCGACGGAGTCCAAGGCGAGACGGTCACCGGTCAGGCGAACGATCTCTTCGGCAATCCGGTGCGCCGAGGTGAGCTTCGCCTTGGCCGTTGCGGAGTCGCCGGCAGCCTGGGCCTGGGCCCACTCGCCGAGGAGCTGCCAGTAAGCCAGGCCCCCTTCCAGTGCCGGGAAGTTGCCTAGGTGTTCCCGAATCGCTGCCCGGTCGTCTCGGTCAGCGGCCTCCAGGAGAATCTTCTTGATCTCCTCCCATGAGCGGACACGGGTCTCGTCTCGGCGGGCCGCCAGCGCCGCTTGCCGGCTGCGGGCCTCCGTAGCCCATTGGGCGTCGGTCTCAGAGCCGATCACGGGCTCCCAGGCCGCGGCGCCCAGGTACGGCGGCAGCAGGGCGCTCTCGATCAAGGCGCGATTGAACCGGGCCTCCGGCGCCGAGCCGTCGAGGGCCAGGGACTTCGAAACCGCGTCGTGGGCGCGCACGAGATCCGCCGGCCGATCCTGACGCTCGGCGCGCAGGAAGTAGGCGACCGCCAGGTCGTTCCAGCGGATCGCGTCCTGGGGTGGGCGGTGGGCGGCGGCTTCGAGTTTGGCCAAGGCTTCGTCGGTTCCTTCGGGATCGAGCACGAGCCTCTGGAGAGCTACCAGTGACTTTTCGTCGTCGCTCGAACAGGTGTTCGGCAGAGAAGACACCGACCTCGCGGAAAGGTGGGTACCGAGGCAGCGGCCGGCACTCTTGCGGTCGCAGGGCTGCCAGGGACCGAGCCCCGCCATCCGGGGTTCCACCGCGCGGCCCAGGCCGCGCAGTCCGTCGGCACGACACTCGGCCGCCGAACGCGGCAGTGGGTTTTCGGCTCGGCAGTGGACGAAGGAGAAAGTGACGGCGGAACAGAAGGCGAAGAGGAGAACCGACGCGGGTCGAGGCATGACATTCCTCCGAGAGTGAAGCCACGTCATCATACGGGCGCGACCCCCGCGAGTTAGAATTCACGGACTTCCCAATCTTGAAGACGGGTGTGATGGCGAAGACAGACGAACTTTTCGAGACGCTCTACCGGAAATATCGCTCGGCCGTCGTCGCCCACCTGATGCGCTTCGGCTTCGATCGCGAACGCGCCCTCGATCTCGCCCAAGAGACCTTTCTCCGTGTCTATCGAAACATGGACACCTGGCGACAAGAAGGTCCCTGGAGCTACCTGAAGACGACCGCGAGCCGCATCGCCTTGAACGAGATCCGCGATGCCCATGCGGCAAAACGCGGCGCGGCTTTGACGGCCCTCGAAGATTTGAAACAAGAACCCTGGGCAACCGACCCGACCCCGGCGGAAGCCCTCGAGACAGCCGACGGCGAACGCCGGCGCCAGGCCCTCCTGCACGAGGCCATGGCCCAGCTTCCGCCGCGCTTGCGGGCGCCCCTTTTGCTGCGCCTGAAAGGGGCCAGCTACAAGGAGATCGCGGCCCAGTTGCACCTGTCGCTCGACGCCGTGAAGTCGCGGCTGCACGAAACCAAGAACCAGCTCCGAACGACCTTGCAGGAAGTCCCGGAGACGCTCGAGGAACCCGATGAAGCCTGACCGTTGGACCACCGCCCTGACCGCCGTGCTCGCCGATCGCCGGGCGGAGTTGCTCGCACGCCACGGCGACGGGGACCAGCTTCGGGCCTTCGCCGCCGGACGGCTCCCGGACGACGAAGCCGACGAGGTCCGCGAGCTTCTCGCCCTCCATCCCGAGTTGGCCGCTGCTTTCGACGAAACAGGGGAGCCGCCGGCCTACGGCCCCGGGCACCCGGCCCACCTCTCCGCGCAGGAACAGCAAGCCGGCTGGCGCGATCTGGCGGATCGTCTTGGACTCGATGCTCGCCCGGCGGAGCCGTCCGTGGTCCGCCTGCCGGGGCGGCGGATTCCGTGGAAGGCGGTCGCCGCCGTGGCGGCGGGCCTCGGTGCCGTCGCCCTCGCCGTCGTTCTCCAACTCGGCCCGGCTGCGCCGCTGCCCGAAGAGATCACCCTTCGGCCGATCTCCCAGCCGCGCGGGGGCGGTCCGACGGCGCCGGCGACGACGATCCCCTCCCGGGGGAGCGCTCTTCGGCTCGGCCTCGAGCTACCCCGCGTCACGACGCCAGAAGACCGCTTCCGGGTCGTCGCCTTCGAACTCCCGAGCGCAACCGAGGTGTGGTCCGCCGACGGTCTCGTGGCCGGCGCGGGCGACCGCCTGCCGGTGACGATCCCGAGTTCCCGGTTGAATGCCCAGGACTATCGTCTCGACGTCGAGCTCGCCCTGCCCGACGGTACGCGGGTGCCGCTGGCGAGCTACTCCCTGCGGATGCCCTGAGGCTCCGCTCCTGGTGCGCGGGGACGGCCCCCCGATCGCTCGCCACTTTTCCCGTTTGTGCGGTTCTATTGAGAGGACTCAAGGAGAACCGCCGGTGATGACTTTCATCCGCTCGATCGAGAACCGATGGCGCCCCTTCGTGATGGTGGGTTGGGTGTGCGCCGGCTGCATCAGCCTGGCTTGCGGGCGCTCCGAGAAGGCGTCGGAAGCCCTGGGGACTACCGTCCGCGTTCCGGGTTTCCTCGAAGAGATCGTCTTCGAGCTCGAAAGCTCGCGCCCGGAGGCACTGCGCGTCCAGCCCCCGGGCGAGACCACGGCCATGCCGCTCGCCGCCCTGGCGGGCACCCACCTGAGCACCGGCCCGACCCTCACCCGCCTGGAAGTGCGCCGCCCGCGGGCGGGGACCTGGCGTTTCGCCGGATCCGGAGAGGCGCCGAAAGTGCGCCTCCGGAAAGGTCGGAGTCATCTTCGAGGGCGCCTCGTCGAGCCACCCGCGGGAGGCCTCGTGGCAGCGCCCTGCCGGCTGGCCTACGAGGTGGTGGACCTGTTCGGGGACCCCCTGCCCCTGGCGGGACCCGAGACGAACTCGCTCGAAGCACGGGCCTGGCTGGTGGACGCCGACGGCGCTCTCGAGTCCTTGACCCTGCAACGGGAGCCCCGGCTGCCCGAAGCCGTGCGGTTCATCGCGTCGCGTCCTCAGTTCTGTCAGAAACCCGGCCGCTACCGGCTCGAAGTCGACGTCGTCACCCGCGACCCTGCCGGACGGCTGACGCTGCTGTTCCGAGACGGGACGCACGGCTTCAGCGTCCCGCTCGTTCCCTGACGAGCCCCTGCGACCCCAGAACTCAGCGCTCCGGCCGAGCCGCCGGTGAACTCTCGGCCTCGCTGAAGAGGAAGGAGTAGTCGGCAGCCAGGGGGGCCGAGTAGAGGGTCTTCACGGGCGGGTGGCTGCCGGAGCGCCGGATCCGCACGGGTGACCGGGCGGTGCCGGCGGAAGCCGAAGCGATCGGGGCGTTGGTGTGGCAGGTCTGGCAGGTGACTCCCTGAAGGTAGGTCTCGAGGACCGTGTTTGCCACCGGCTGCTGAGATTCCGGCGGCTGGGCGTTGCCATCGGTGAGCGGCGTGGTCGATCCCGGCGGGATGCTCGTGTTGGCGTTCGGCCAGAGGGTGTTGACCAACTGGTAGTTCAAGAACACGGACTGGGGATTCGCGGCGGCGATCGTGGCCCAGACGCTCTGGTTCAGGGCCACGATGTTGTTGGCCGTCGAAGTGCTGAGCGGCGTGGTGCGAACGACCTGGACCGGGGCATGGTACGGATCGGTACCCGGGATGGGCTGACGATTGACCTCACACTTGTAGTAGTCGGTCGCCGGATTGCACGCAGCGTTGTAGTAGGTGTACCAAGTTTTGAGGGTCTGCTTCTGAATGTCCGTGGTGCTCGGATCGTTGTTGACGTGCTCGAACGTGCTCCAGACGAACTGCTGGGCGTTCGGGGTCTTGCGGATGATGTGAAGTCCGACCAGGCCCACCGTGACCAACGCGGGCGGCGTCTGTCCGCCACCTTCCAACGGGTAGGAGACGTAGGCCTGGGAGATTTTGAACAGCGGCCAGACGGCCGGATCGTCGAGTTGGATCCAGGCGGCCTTGATCTCGATCGCGCCGACGGTTCCGTAGCTGGCGAAGGCTTTGGAGCCATCCGGCAGGTTGATGCCCTGGACGGTCGCAAACGAGGCCTGGTTCGACGCGTCGTACAGCTGGTTCTGCGTGATGTAGTTGAACTCGTCTTGGTTCAGCCGCTTTTCGAACAGCGTCAGGTAGTTGTTCATCTTCGGCTGCGCGGTGAGCCACGCACCACCCGTGCCGGCCTCGACGATGCCTCCCGGGCCGCCGAGATCCGCGAGTTGGAGACTGGGCCCCGCGGTGAATTTCGAGCGGGCGATCAGTCCCTTCACCCCCGACCGAAGCGTCGATTGGAGTTGGGCGAAGCCGGTGGTCCGGGCGAAGGCCGCGGGAAGCGCCCGGGTGGCGCCCCAGGGAGCCGGTACGGCCCCCTCGGGAAGGAACACCTCGGACGATTCCTTGTAAGTCTCCCAGACCACAGGCCGGGTGTCACCGGGATTGCCGAACGCCGACGGCGGGACGCTCGCGTCGGGTTGGCCCGGTGACGCCGAGTCGGCCACCCAGTTGAGTGTGATGAACTGCTGCCAGGCCAGGTTGTTGAAATTGAACTGGCTGACCGGGAGCTTGACGTCCGACGGCATGATCGGCTCCACCGTGGGAACACCGGTCCACGAGGTGCTCGTGCCCGCGGCGAAGAGGGCCGCCCAGGAGGCCGTGGCGACGAACAGAGCGGCAAGGATCAAAGGCCGGCGTCCCCGGTGTCCCGGCCGGCTGGAAAACGACAGTCTCAGTTGCATGGCCATCGAGCTCCTCGGTACCGCGTTCAACCTGCCGCCACGACGTCGAGCATCGCCGGCATCGCGGCTTGGGGCGTATCCCCGTAGTTCGTGACCTGCAGGCCGCGCAGGCCCGGCGTCGCCAGCGGGCTGACCAACACGCCGATGCGGAGAACCGAACAAGTCGAGGGGTAGGAATTGCCCGGCACGGCATAGAAGACGTCGGGATCCAACGCCGCGACCGTCACCACGATGTCCGGTCCGAAATCGACCGCGGGAAGCTCTCCGTTGGGCCCCAGCTGCGCCGTGCAAACGAGCCTCATGGCGGCGCTCTCTCCCAAGCGGACCTTGGGGGCGATCAGCGTCGTGTTACTGGCCAGCGGCAGCGGCCGGTTCATCGGGTTGGGCACGGAGGTGCCGTAGTAGGCATTCCAAAGGGCTTCGTGGAACAGCTGCAACGGTTGGGCGTAGTCCGGCGGGGTGGGGGAGTTCGGGGGTGGCGAGACTCCGTTGGAAGGCGGCAGCACGCAGGGCTGGTCCGCGGGAGTTTCCGGAAGTGGAATCGGCCGCGCCCAAAGGCCGACGTCCATCCTCTGCACCACCTGCCCTCCCCACTGGATCGGCTGGCCATTCGAATCCAAGATGTCGCCCACGGTGAAGCGGACGCCGGCTGCGATCCAGGCGGAGGGGATCTGGAAGACCGCATGCAGGATGAAATTGCCGCCGGAGCCGTTGGGCAAGCCGTAAGGGTGACCGGTCACGGAGTCGATCAACGTTTCCGAGCCGCGCACGATCTGCCAGCAATCCTGGGCGGTGGCTCCGGGAGGCAGGTTCGGGTCGGCCGGCAGCGTGAACGTGGAGAGGTCGGGCATCTGGATGTAGAGGCCCGAGGGATTCGCCAGCGCGACCTTGTTGGGGCCGGAGACCACCTGGTTGACCGATAGGCCGATGTGCGGGTCGCTGTTGCGATAGGCCTGGCCATACTGGGCGCAGCAGATCAAGGTCTGCGCCTGGGTGTTGCCGGAGACGCGCTGAATCGTGGCGCCTCCTGCGAGCTGCATCTCGGTCTGGAGGGTGTTCGGCGTGGCGGTGAGGTGCATTGCGCCGCCGAAAGAGCCGCTGGCGTGGGTTCCGCCGGTCGGCCGCGTGGCCACCGGTCCGGAGTTCCACCGATTGAGGGCGTTGTACGCCGGGCGCCCCGTCGAGGGATCGATGACCGGCAGGCCGGTGGCCGGGTCGTAGAGATAAAGGTCTTCGACAGCGACGAGGATGTGGGTTCCGGCCGGCGCATCCCAATTGAGTGTACTGGTGTAGAGGTCGGCGACCTTCTGCGGATCGATCATCCAGAGGGTGTTCCAGTACTCGGGGTTCTCGCAGGTGAAATCGATGCGCGTGATCTTCTGGTTGGCATCCCGCACCACACACCATTCGCAGTATTCGTCTTGCCAACCGCGCGGGCCGTAGGGACCGTACATCTGCAACGGCGACTGCCAGTTCGCTTGCGGACACAGGACGGTGGGGACTTCCTGGAACGCGGGGATCGGGACGGCCGAGGTGCCGTACTGATCGGCGATCGCCAGGAGCTGCTGGGTCGTATAGCCATAGGGGTTGGCCGGGAAGGCGCCCTGGCCGAGATACTGCTTCAAGCGATTGGGAAACGCGTTCCAGCTGACGATGACCGCTGCCGAGCCTGGCGGAATGGGGGTTACCGCGGTGTCGAAGTAGTCCACCTGATTCGACGCATACAGCAGGTTCCAAGGGTTCCCGAGGATCGCCTGCCAGGTGAAGCCCGTCATGTTGGTGTTCCACTGGGTACAAACCGCCAGGTCCTGCGGCGAACCCGTCGGGAAGTCGTGAATGTCGGCGGGCGTGGTGAACGTGATCTCGGCGCTCATAGCAGAGAGCTCCCTTCCCAATCGGTTTGTTGGACAGCAGGGTGAGTCGTCATTGTGGCATGACTTGCTACTCATCGCAAGTATAAATCTTAGGAAATTTAAACCCCGGGACGGCCTCGCTCGCCGCCGTCGGGGGCCGGACGCTCCGGCTCCCGCCGACTGACGTCCGGCTGACGTCAATCGCAACGTCAATCTCTCTCCGGGCGCGAGCCGCGTGGCCCTTGCCGACCGCCGGTCCGCGGGCGCAGACCTCAGTGCTCACGGGGTCGGTGCCGGCTCGGTGGCCGCGCTGTGGTGACGGTCTCGGCCGTGGCACGGGCCTTGCCCCTGTCGCGAGTACTTCGCAACGAAAGGCCGGGGGGGCGATGGGAGAAATCCGCAAGACGTTGGAGCTGGTCCGCAAACGGCTCAACGAGTACGTCAGCAACGCCACGCGGCGAGCCGAGGATTGGGTGTTGCTGACCAATCCCACGGACGCCGAGGGTCGACCCTACGAGGCGACGACCAACCGGGTGGTGATGGTGCTGGCGAACCTGAAGCGGGAGAACCTGATCAGTACCTACCAGCCCGCGGTGCCGATCGCGGGGGACCGGTTCGCGGTCGTACCGCCGCCGCTCTACATCGATCTGTACCTGCTGTTTTGGGCCAACTTCACCGAGAAGAACTACCCCGAGGGCCTGGAGCTGATCGCCTACACGATCACGTTCTTCCAGCAGAACCCGGTGTTCACCCACGAGACCCTGCCGGGGCTGGATCCGTCGATCGACAAGCTGACTTTCGAGTTCACCAACCTGGACTTGACCGAGCTCAACTACCTGCTCGGTTTGTTCGGGGCCAAATACCTGCCGTCCGTCTACTACAAAGTCCGGCTGATCCCCTTCGTCAGCGACGCCATCCAGCGCGAGACGAGCGCCGTCCAGGGCGTTCACGCGCCCGGCGAGTTGGAAGACTTGCCCGCGCCGCCGGCCTTCGGGGCGCGCTCGGAGGCCGGGCCGTGAAGCTCCCCAACCGGCACTTCGAACGCACCTGGAGCCAGCGGCCGGTCCATACCGCGGAGCAGCCGATCCCGCTCGACGACGATGGTTCGGCCGCGCGCGAGCCCAAGGGCATCCGCTATGAGCGCCTGCTGCGGGTGACGGTGTTCCACACCTACTTCGGCCCGCGGGAGACCGCGACGTCGCCCACCTTCAGCTTCCAGCCGACGCCCTCCACGAAGGTTTTTCTGGCCGAGCTCGGCTTGCTCTTCCAGAGCGACGCGGTGGGCTTCTCGGTGTTCTGCCCGAAACAGCGGATTCCACTCCTGCTCCAGTACCTGCGGCGCGAGCGCGCGGCGGACCCGGATCACCAGGTGTGGACGCGGCTGTCGGTGTTGCTGGTGCTGACCTACCCGTACTTCGTCAACGTCTGCCACCTGCCCATTCGGACCAATCCCTCCGAGCTGAACCTCTACTTCTCCAACCAGGAAGCGCACCCGGACTCCGGTCGCGGGGATACGGTGGTGCTGAACCCCGGGGACTTCGCCAACCGCAAGCAGCTGGTGCCGGTCACCGGCACGCAATACGCCGTGGAGACCCCGGACGGGGTCGTGGCGGTCGAAGTCCGGGACCTTTCCGGGCGGGTCGTCTGCTGCGTGCCGCGTTGCGTGCCCAAACGCATCGCGCGGATCAAGTCGCCCTCCGAGCTGACCTGTGCCGATGCCCGCACGGGAGAGCCGAACGACGTGTGTCGGGATGTCGTCTACCTCGACTTCTCGGCGCTGCCGGAGGGTCGCTACACGATCACCCGGGTGGGGCCGGACGACGTCGTCGTCAGTGCCTGGCCGGTGCTCTACACCCAGCTGTACCCGATGCCGCTGTGTTTCGTCGACCTGCTGCTGACGAACCCGACGGGCCAGGCGCCGGGGATCTACCCGTTTCCCAGCCTGGAGGAGCCGGCGCTGGTCGTGCCGGTCGACTACCAACTCCACTTCGAAAGGCGATCGAGCTTATGGAACTACTACTGCGTGCCGCCGCTGGGCGAGCGGTACGAGGACCTCGTCATCGAAAGCGAGTTTCACGTTTTCCAGGGGCCGGCCGAGGTGACCCTCGGCGACGGGCGCCTGGCTTATGCCTTCCGTTCGCTGGACGTCATTCCCTTGGAGCTCCAGTCGCCGGTGCGCCTGAGGCTCAAGGGACGCCCCCGGCATTCGCCACGGTCACGGACTCTCGTGGACCGCCTGCCGGTGGCCTCGGGCCCCCAGGTGCTGCCGGGCGACCGCCACGAGCCGCGGGCCCATTCCGACATCTTCGTCTACCTCTGACCCAACCCAACGTTACCGCCGTGAGGTGAACATGCCAGCCACCGCCTTCCGAAGGACCCCCGGGGTCTACGTCACGGAACTTTCCGCCTTCCCGCCGTCCGTCGTCGGGATCCAGACCGCCGTTCCGGCTTTCATCGGCTACACCGAGAAAGCCGAGGTCAGCGGCAAACCCGTCCTCGGCAAAGCCATCAAGATCGGCTCCCTGGCCGACTACCAAGCGATCTTCGGCGCCGGCTTCCGGCCCGAGTACAAGATCACCGAGGTCACCGAGGCCGCCGAGATCAACAACGGCCAGTACGACTTCCAGGTCGCCGACCCGACCAGCGGCACCCCCGTTCTCAAGTACTACCGCCTCGAGAAGGTGAGCGCGTCCGAGTTCAACCTCTACAACAGCCTGCGGTTGTTCTACGCCAACGGCGGCGGCACGGCCTACATCGTGTCGGTGGGCACCTACCGGGACAAGGCCACCGGCAGCTTGAATCCGATCACCGAAACCGGGCTCATCGCGGGCCTCGACGTGATCAAGGAGCAGGTCGGCCCGACCATGCTGGTGGTGCCGGACGCTGTCCTCCTGCCGAACGACGGCGTGACCCACCCCAAGTGGCAGTCGGCCGCCTTCAAGAACGTCGCCCAGGCGATGCTGCGGCAAAGTGCCGAGCTGAAGGATCGGGTCTCGATCCTCGACGTCTACGGCTCCCAGTACACCACCAAGGACGACCTCGAGAAGATCATCGCGCACTTCCGGACGGACGTCGGCGAAGTCGGCCTGTCCTACGGCATGTCCTACTTCCCGTTCCTCGAAACGACAGTGGTGCCGATCACCGAGATCACCTACAAGAACATCGAGACGGGCACCGCGACGACCAGGCTGAAAGAAGTGCTCGGTTGGCAGCGGGAAGATCTTTATGGTCCCGCCACCGGCGACGAGGCCACCGCCCGCGCGATCGCCGTACAGGCGGACATCGACGCCATTCCGACCGCACCCGACGTCAACAAGCTCAACCAGAACCTCACCACATCGTTGCCCCTGATGCTCGACATCGAGCGGGTCATCCTGGCCAAGAACCAGATGCTGCCGCCCTCGGGCGCCATGGCCGGTGTCGTCACCTACGTCGACGCGACCCGCGGGGTCTGGAACGCCCCGGCCAATCTCACGTTGTCCTCGGTGGTCCGGCCGACCTACAAGCTCTCGGGCGAGGAACAGGGCGACTTGAACGTGCCGGTCGACGGCAAGGCGGTCGATGCCATCCGCGAGTTCACCGGCCGCGGCACGGTGGTCTGGGGGGCGCGCACCCTCGACGGCAACAGCAACGATTACCGCTACATCCAGGTCCGGCGCACGCTCATCTACATCGAGCAGTCGATCAAGGCGGCCCTCGATCCCTTCGTCTTCGCCGCCAACGACGGCAACACCTGGACCACGGTGGTTTCGATGCTCTCGAACTTCCTCCAGGGGCTGTGGTCCCAGGGCGGGCTCATGGGCGCCACGGCTTCCGAGGCCTTCAGCGTCGAATGCGGGATCGGTTCGACGATGACCGGCCAGGACAGTCTCGACGGCTACATGGTCGTCCAGGTCACCTTGCAGATGATCCGCCCGGCGGAATTCATCGAGCTGACCTTCAAGCAGAAGATGGAAGGCGTGGGCGGCTAACCCGGCCCTGACCCTCAACAACCCGAGCTTCGAGACACCCGCAACCGGGAGGAACCATGGCAGGACCAGGAGCAGTACAGGACAGTAATTGGCCGCTACCGAAGTTTTACTTCACGGTCAAATTGGGCGACGACACCAAAGTCAACTTCCAGGAATGTGACGGTCTGGACAGTGAAACCCAGGTCATCGAATACCGTCACGGCAACAGCCCGATCTTCTATCCGATCAAGATGCCCGGCCTCGGCCGGGTGGGCAATGTCACCCTGCGCAAGGGCATCTTCGTCAACGATGCGCAGTTCTGGGACTGGTACAACGAGATCAAGATGAACACCATCGCCCGCCGGACGGTGGTGGTCAGCCTGCTCGACGAAACCGGTACGCCGAAGCGCACCTGGACGCTCAACAACGCCTGGCCGACCAAGATCACCGGCACCGACCTGAAATCCGAGGGCAACGAAGTCGCCGTCGAATCGGTCGAGATCGCCTACGAGACGTTGGTCGTGGCGTCACCGTAAGGGTCGTTCACCATGCTCGAGCTCAACACCGACTACTACCCTCCGGGGGCGTTTTACTTCGGCGTCTACCTGATCGGCGCCGGGGCTCTGACGTACCTGCTGCCGACTTCGGTCGACGCGAGCTTCCAGGAGGTGTCGGGACTCGAGGTGAAGTTCGATACCGAGGACGTGGTCGAGGGAGGAGAGAACCGCTTCGTGCATCACCTCCCTCGGCCCGCCCGCTACTCGAATCTGGTGTTGAAACGCGGCGTCGTGACGACCGATTCGTTGCTCGGCGAGTGGGTCGGCCTGACCATCGGTTCGACGTTGTCGTTACCGATCGTGACCCAGAACCTGCTGGTCGTCCTGTACTCCGAGTCGGGCCTGCCGTCGATTGCTTGGGGCGTCGTCAACGCCTATCCGCTGCGGTGGCAAACCGACACGTTGTCGTCGCTCGACAACAAAGTGCTCACCGAGACCCTCGAGTTTTCTTACAACTATTTTGAACGTTTCACCTTCGGCAGCGGTCTGTCGGCCGTCGCCACCGCCGCCAAGCTGGCCCAGGTGGCGGCCCGCTACGCAACCTAGGAGACGAGACACCGTGCCCTTGGAAATCAACGAGATCGGCATCCACTTCCGGGTCGACGACGGCGGCGACGCGCCGTTGCCCGGCGGCGCGCGAGTGCCCGCGGCGGGCAGCTGCGAAGAAGTCGATCGCGACGAGCTGGTGGCGGACTGCGTGCGCCGCGTACTCGCCATTCTCGACCGGCGACCGGAGCGCTAGACGACCATGGGATTTCTGGGCAGCCTCGAGAAGATGAAGGTCACCGCCTACCAGAAGAGCAACTTCACCTCGAAGGTGGGGGAGTTCTCGGTGATGATCAACCCGGAGAAGTACTCCCACGCCTACAAGATTTGTTACAACGACGTGCGCGCCCAGGGCAGCAACGGCAGCTCGCCGGATTTCAACAAGACCCTGGCCGACGTCGTCAAGATGGAGCTGGTGTTCGACGGCACCGGCGTGGTGCCGACGGCGATTCCGGGCATCTTGCCCTACACCAAAGACGGCGTAGCCCCCCAGCTCGAGGCCTTCAAGAAGCTGGTCTTCACCTTCAACGGCAACATCCACAGCCCGAACTACTTGACCCTGGTCTGGGGCACCCTGCTGTTCCGCTGCCGGCTGCAGGAGATGAACGTCACCTACACGCTGTTCAAACCCGACGGCACGCCCCTGCGCGCGCGGGTGGACGCGAGCTTCATCGGCTTCAACGACGAGCGCGAGCTGGCTCTGCAGGCCAACAAGACCTCGCCGGATCTGACCCACGTGGTGGTGGTGCGCGGCGGTGACACCTTGCCGCTGCTTTGTTACCAGATCTACGGCGACAGCGGGTATTACCTCCAGGTCGCCCAAGTCAACGGCTTGACCGAGTTTCGGCGGCTGGTGCCGGGCAGCCAGCTGGTGTTCCCGCCCCTCGCGGAGGACGTTTCGTGAGTGCCCCCTCGCCGGCCCTACGCGACGCTTCACTCGCGACCTTCACGATCAAGGCCGGGGGCAAGGCGATCCCGACCACGTTTCAGGTGGACTCGATCGACACCTGGACGGCCGTGAACCGGGTGTCGAAGGCGCAGTTGGTGATCTTCGACGGCAGCCCGGCGGAGGCCGACTTCGAGATCAGCGACCTCGACACGTTCCTGCCCGGCAAGACGATCGACATCGCCGCCGGCTACGAGGGCCAGGAGACTTCGATCTTCCGCGGTGTCGTGGTCAAGCAGGGCCTCGAGATCGACCAGACGCGGGGCTCGAAGCTGATCGTGGACGTCACCGACGAGGCGATCAAGATGACCCTCGAGCGCAAGAACGCCGTCTTCGAGAAGATCAAGGACAGCGACCTGATCGGCAAGCTGATCACCCAAAATGGCCTCAAGAAGGACGTCGGCGCGACCACCACGGTGCACGAGGAAATCGTCCAGTACTACGCGAGCGACTGGGACTTGATAGTCACCCGCGCCGAGATGAACGGCCTGGTGGTGACGGTCGAGGGCGGTAAGGTCACGGTCAAGAAGCCGGACACGGCCCAGAGCCCGGTGCTGAAGATCACCTACGGCGAATCGATCCTCGATCTCTCGGCCGAGATGGACGCCGCCAGCCAGTTCGCCTCCGCGGCCATCCAGAGTTTCGCCTGGGACGCCTCGACCCAGAAGCTCGTGCAGTCGGGGCCGGGGTCGGTCGCGGTCAAAGAAGCCGGCAACGTCAGCTCGGCAGATCTTGCCAAGGTCTTCAACGTCAAGAAGTTCACCCAGCAGTCCGCGGGTGCGGTGGAGAAGTCGGCGCTCCAGGATTGGTCCTCGGCGGAGCTCCTCAAATCCAAGCTCTCGAAAATCCGGGGGTCGGTGCGCTTCCAGGGTAGCGCCCGGGCCTTGACCGGTAAGGTCATCGAGCTCGCCGGGGTGGGCAAGCGGTTTACCGGGCCGGTGTTCGTGTCCGCCGTCCATCACCGCATCCACGACGGCCAGTGGCTGACGACCGCCCAGTTCGGCCTGTCGCCGAAGTGGTTCGCGGCGGAGACCCGGAACATCGAGGCGCCCCCGGCCGCGGCCCAGCTGCCGGCCGTCTCGGGCCTCCAGAGCGGCGTCGTCAAGAAGGTCGCCAAGGACCCGGGGGGCGAGTTCCGCGTGCTCGTCAGCCTGCCGTTGTTGCAAGCCGGCAGCAAGGGCGTGTGGGCGCGGGTGGCGAGCTTCTACACGGCGGCCGGCAAGGGCGGCGCGGTGTTTTTGCCCGAGATCAACGACGAGGTGGTGGTGGCGTTCCTGAACGACGACCCGCGGTACCCCGTCGTGCTCGGTGGTCTCTACTCGAAGAAGCTGCCGCCGCCGTACCCGCCCAACGAGGGCAACGACAAAAAGGCCATCGTGACCCGCAGCAAGCTCGAGATCAGCTTCGACGACAAGGACAAAATCCTCGAGATCCGCACGCCGGGCAAACACGTCGTGAAGCTCGACGACAAAACCGGCGCGCTGTCGATCCAGGACAACGGCAACAAGAACCAGATCTCGTTGTCGAAAGGCGGTATCACCGTCGACAGCGGCTCGAACCTGAAACTGAACGCCAAGGGCAACATCACCGTGACCGCGGGCGGCAACCTGACGATGACCGCCAAGGCCAACGCCAACCTCGAAGGTTTGCAGGTCAACGCCAAGGCCAAGGGCAAGCTTTCCGCCAAGTCGAGCGGCCTGGCCGAGCTGTCGGCCGGCGGCATCCTGACGGTCAAGGGTGCGCTCGTGAAAATCAACTGACAGAGGAAGCGAGGACCACCATGCCCCCTGCCGCGCGCCTGTTCGATCTCCACCAATGCCCGCTCCAGACGGTAGTGGGGCCGGTGACCATTCCCCACGTCGGCGGTCCGATTCTCGGCCCGGGGGCGCCCAAGGTGCTGATCGGCGGGCTGCCGGCCGCCAAGGTGGGGGACTTGGCCTTCTGCATCGGCCCTCCGGACGCCATCGTCAAGGGCTCGCAGACGGTCAAGGTGATGGGCGCGCCGGCCGCCCGCATGGGTGACAAGACGGCCCACGGCGGCACGATCGTCTTGGGCTTTCCCCTGGTCTTGATCGGAGGCTGAAGATGGCGACGACTCCCGAGGGCTCGATTCTCGGCACCGGCTGGAGCTTCCCGCCGACGTTTTCGCGCCGCGCCGCGAGTGTCGTGATGGTCAGCGACGAGGTGGACGTGCGCCAAAGCCTGTGGGTGCTGTTCTCCACTCACTTGGGTGAGCGCGTGATGGTGCCCAACTACGGCACCGGCCTGTGGCCCCTGGTGTTCGGCAACCTGACCACGGCGCTGCGCACCGAGCTCACCGACGAGGTGCTCAACGCCGTGCTCTATTGGGAGCCCCGCATCGACGTCGACGGCATCACGATCGAACCCGAGGCCGGCAACACCGGGCGGGTGCTGCTGACGATCGACTACCGCATCCGCCGGACCAACGCCCGCAACAACCTGGTGTACCCGTTCTATCTGGAAGAGGGCACGCTGACCGAGGAGGCCCGCTAGTGCTGCGCCCTATCCTCTAGGAACCGATGACCGACGCCGGAAAACCCCGCGGGCCTCTCTCGGAACGGCGCCGGCCGGCGGCGCCGGTGGCGGAGCCCGTGGACAAGGTGATCAACGGCGCGCCCAGCCAACTCGACCGCGCGGTGGCCGCGCTGGTCGAGGGGGCGGCGCCGGTCGATGGCCGCACCTTGGCGGCGCGTGCGGAGTTCGCCCCGCCTTTCGGTGCCCTGATCAACTTCTTCGAGGTGGACGACCGAGTCGAGGGCAATTGGGAGCCGTTTTTCAGCGAGGACGCGACGATCGGCCTCGGTTCGCTGGCTACCGTCGAACCCGCCCTCGTCGAACGCCGGCTCGGTAGCTTGGTGGCGACGACGCGAGCGGCTCGTGACCCCGAGGCCAAACTCGCCGGGTTACGCCAGGTGTTCCGCTTCGTGGCGCTCCTGGCCCGCGGGGTCGACGGCTGGTTACGCGCCGCCCAACTGGCGCCGCCGCGAAGCCGCGCCCGCCACTTGGTCGGCCCCCTGGTGCGGGCGATCGACGAGGAGGCCGGCGTTGCCCTGCGCGAGCTCGTGGCCGCGGCCAAGGCCGCCGCGGTCGATCTCGCCGCCGCCTTGTCCGGGTTGGTGCCGCGCTGGCAGCTGACGCGCCTGACCCCGGCCACGGCGGACGACCGCGGGGGCGGAACACCGGCCCGCATCGACCAGACGGTGGATGCCGTGGCCGCGCTCGCCGCGCCGTTCCTGGATCTCGCGATCGAGCTCCAGCCGGCCGCCCGGGAAGCCCTCGCGGAGACCTTGGCGACCGGCGACCACGCCCCCCAAGCGGCGCTCTTTCTGGCCTTTGCGGATCTCTTCGGCACCTCCCAGGCGGTGCTCGACACCTTCGCCGCGCGGCTGGCCGCGTTTTACCGCGAGCAAGTGCTGCGCGAGGGGCGCGCGGGGGCGATCCCGGATCAGGTGTACCTCACCTTCGAGCTTGCGGAGGACGAGGGGGTGACACGGGAAACCGTGCCCGCCGGAACCCTGTTTCCGGCCGGGGAAGACGCCGCGGGCCACGAGCTGCTCTACGCCTCCGAAACCTCGCTGGTAGTGAGCGCGGCCCGCCTGGCCGCCCTGCGGACCCTGCGCCGGGTGGCGGGGCCGCTGCTCGTGACCGTCCCGCACGACGGCCGGCCGGCGCCGTCGGACCTTCTGGTGAGCCACCGCGAGTACTTCGCTGGAGAGATCGCGGTCGCCGCCGACGACGCTTCGCCGCCGCCCTTTGCCACCTTCGGGCTGGCTACGAGCGCCGCCACGGAGCGCGTGGTCAGCACCCCGGCGCGGCTGGGCTTCGCTTTCGCCTCGCCCTACCTGACCCTGGCGGGCGGGCGCCGCACGGTGGCGCTCGAGATCGTCCTCACGGCCGCGTCCGTGGCCGCCCTCGAGCCGCTGGTGGCCGAGCTCGCGTTGGCCCTGGGGGTCGGTCCGTCGGAGGCTTTCGACGCTCTGCTCGCGCGCTCCTTCCGGCTGCGGGTGACGACCGCGGACGGTTGGCTCGCTCTCGACGGCTACACCGCGGCGTCCGACCTCACCGAGGGCAAAGCCTTCACGCTGAGTTTCGAGCTGCCCGCCTCGGCGCCCGCCGTCGCTCCTCTGACGCCGGACCCGGAGGCGCCCCCGGTGGACCCGACCCCCAGCCGGGTGCCCACCCTGCAAGCCGAGCTGGTGCCTGGTCCGCTCGTCTGGACGGTGGCGGGCGCGCGCGTCCGCACCTGGCCCTGGCCCTACTTCGCCGAGCTCGAGGTGACGGCGCTGCGCTGCCACGTGGACGTTTGCGACTTGCCGGGCGTGGCCGTCACCACGACCGACGGCGAGGTGGCGCCGGATGCGCCCTATCCCGCCTTCGGTTCGGTGCCGGTGGTCGGCTCGTACCTCGAAGTGGCCCACCCGGAGCTGTTCGTCAAGGTGCCCGAGCGGCTCGAGATCTCGTTCGACTGGTTCGGCTTGCCGCCGAACGACGACGGTTTCGTGGGTTACTACCGGGACTACCGGATCGGGCTCGACGGCAAACCCCAACCCGATCTGTTCGACAACGCCAAGTTCGAGGGCGCTTGGCGGGTGGTCGAGCCCGGGGCCTGGTTCCTGAACCCGGCCGGAGATATCTGCCCCGAGAAGGCGCTGCCGAGCGTGCCGGTGTTTCTGTTCCGCACCGAACCGGAGTGTTGCGAGTCGCCCCCGGAGGCCGCCGGCAAACTGTGCCCAGTGACGAAGTTCGACGACCTCGGCGTGTGTCCCGTGCCGAGCGGCGCGCCGGCCTACTACGACCCGGCGAACAGCCGCCTGCGCCTCGAGCTGATGGCGCCCAGCTACACCTTCGGCAACGATCTGTACGCCCTCAACGTGTTGTCCTCGGTGCTCGCCGATCTGCCGGACACCAACAGCTGTTCCGAGAAGTGCCTGGCCGAGTGTGCGTCGCTCAAGGACGATCCGGTGGCCTACGCCGCGTGTCTCGAGAGTTGCTTGACGAAGTGCCTGGCACCGCCGGAGGTGCTGCAGTACCCCAACACGCCGTACCTGCCCACGCTCGCGGGACTGACGGTGCACTACGCCGCGCGCCAGGAGCTCCCCGCGAGCACCGCGGCGACGGACGGCGCCTTCTATCACCTCTATCCCTTCGACGGCCTCGCGGCCGCCATGCCCAGCGCCACGGGCGCGGCGCCGCTGCTGCCCCCGGTCGTGGCTGAAGGTCAGCTGCTGCTCGGTTTCCATGGCCTCACGGCACCCTCGAACCTGACCCTGCTCCTCGCCGAAAGCGCCGACAGTGCCAGCGTCGGGGAGGGTGAGGCAGCGCCGAGCTGGAGTTTCCTGACCGGCAATCGCTGGGTCGGCCTCGGCGGCCAACAGATCCTGTTCGACGGCACCCACGGATTGACCGGCACGGGCCTCGTGGGCCTCGCCTTGCCCGCCTGTCCCCTCGACGGCCACACGGTGCTTCCCCCGCTGGGCGAGGAGCCCGACCAATGGCTGCGGGCGGCGGTCGAGACCGGCGCCGAGAGGTATCCGGAGACCGTCCAGGTCTACCCCCACGGGACGATCGCCCGGGTCGTGCTCGAACCCGGCATGGGCGAACACCTGGCGACACCCTTGCCCGCCGGCACCATTACGGCGGCGGTGGAGGAGCTGCCGAACATCGCGACCGTCAGCCAGCCCCTCGAGTCCTTCGGCGGCCGGCCGCCGGAGCACGCCGACGGGTACGCGGCGCGGGTGGCCGAGCGGTTGCGCCACAAGGACCGCGCGGCCTTGGCTTGGGACTACGAACGCTTGGTCCTCGAGCGTTTCCCGACGATCTGGAAGGTCCAGGCATTGCCGGCCCGGGATGCCGCCGGTTCGCCCAAGCCCGGCCACGTGCTGGTGGTCGTGGTGCCCGGCACCGTCAGCCAGGAAAGCCAAGATCCGGCGGTGCCCCGCGCCCCGGCAGCGCTGCTCGCCACGATCGCCGAGTACCTCGCGGCGCGGGCCACGCCGTTCGCTTCGATCCACGTCACCAATCCGAACTACGTGCGGATCACGGTGACCGCGGCGCTCGCCCTCGAGGGCACGTCCGGCGACGAGCTCGTGACTCTCGAAGCCGAGCTCACGCGTTACCTGTCGCCTGCTTGGTACGACGCAGAACGCGCCGCCCGCGGCGGCGAGTACGCGAGCGAGGAGGACATCGCGGACTGGCTGGCCTCCCGGCCCGAGGTCAAGACCCTCGAGGCGATCTCCTTTGCCTACGACCCGCCGCGGGAGTCCCTGCCTTGGTATTTCCTGACTTCCGCCGCGAGCCACGTGCTCTATCCCGCCGGGACCGTGCCGCCGGACCCGGGAACCGACCCTTGCCGAGGTGCCACACCATGAACGATCTCGCCCCCCGCGTCTCCCGCCCCGGTCGGGTGGCCCAGCGTTGCGCCTGTGGCGGCCAGGCGGGCCACACCGGCTCGGACAAGACGACCGGCACGCTTCAGCGGCTGTTCGACGAAAGCCCCAAGGTGTTGGCCCAGAAAAGTGTCCAGCGGATGTTCGACCCCGCGCTCGAAGACGAGCCGGTGCAGCGGATGGCGGCGGACACGACGACGGTGAACCTCGAAGACCTGCTCGCGGAGCCCTGAGACCGATGCCGTTACACGCCCCCGCCGAGCTGGCCCGACCCGTGGCCCGGGCCGCCGAACCCGCACCGCGCCGGGCCGCCGTCGGCGACGGCGCCGAACCAGCTTCGACCGTCCAGCGCGCGCTCGACGACAGCCCGCGCGTGGCCGCCCTCGAGCACATGGGGGAGGCCCTGGCTCAGCGGCGACCCGCCGACGGCCCCGTGGTCCAGCGCCGGGTGGGGCCCGACGAGGGCCGGCCGAACATGGAGGTGCAGGTGCGGGCCACGGGGCAACGCGGCTACATCCGGGGCCGGGTGCGCAATCGCGACGGGCAGTATGTCGGCTGGGTGGTGCAGGTTCAGGTGCAAGTGGATGACGATCCGGGAACCCGTCAGTTTCGTTTCGACGAGGTTGACCCGGTCGGTCCCGCGGTCTCCGCCGCGGTCTCGGAGTCCGCGCCGATGGGCTCGGGCTCGGGGCCACACCGCGCCCTGCCTCTACCGCAGTCGAGTCTCGGTTCGAGCTCCAGCTCGAGCTCCAGCTCCGGGTCTCTCTCGGATGTCAGGGGACTGCCGCCGCTGACGGGCGGGTCGATCTCGAGTAATCCCCACTTCGTCGCGTCGCAAGGCGGGCCGCCGCCGATGGCGCTGGCCGCGCCCTCGACCGTCTCGGTCGTTTCCGGGAGCCCCTCGACGGCCAGCGCGTCGGCGGCCGACGACGTCATCCGTGAAGGCGACGGGGTGCAGTTCACCATCGACGGCCGGAATTGGCACGACGGTTACGTGACGCTGATCCGGGGCTCGTTGTACGACGTCTACATCGACAACAAGATGGTCCGTGAGTTGTATCCGAGCACGGTGCATCTCTCCGCCGCCCAGGTCCGGACCAGCCCCGCGATCAAGGCGCGGATGGGGGCCAAACGCACCAAGAGCTCGAAACGCGAGTACCGGGCGGACCGGCTGGCGAGCCCCGAGCAGGTGCGCGAGGTCCAGGGCCAATACGCCGCGGTCAGCCCGCTCCTGCTGCGCCACCCGGTGCTTTTCGGGCCGGTGCTGCGCAGCGGTGGCCACACCGGCACCGAGGCGGTTTCGGCGGTGGGCCAGGACCGCGGCCTGTCGGTCACGATGCCGCTGGGCACCAAGGGCAAGTCCCGCAACCGGACGCTTACCAACGCCATCGTGGCGACCGATACGAACGCCATGCTGGTCACTCGTCTCGACGACCTTGCCAAAGGCCCCGGCCAGTGGATTCTCCACGGCAAGGCGGCGGCCACGGACTCGGCGGATCACCCGACCTTGAACGAAAGGGAGCTCGCGGCCCTGCGTTCGGTGAACCTCGCCGAATTCCGCCGCCGCTTCGTCTTCTCCCAGGGCTCCACGAGCGGCGAGGCCATTACCCTGCCGAGCTCGGACCGCCGGACGCAGCTGCACGCCGAGGCCAAGGCCGTGCGCAGCCGGACTTGGCAGCACATCCTGGACGACACGGTGGCGGAGTTCACGCTGCCGGCGTCGGGCTCCTCGGGCGCCGTGGCGAGTGCCTCGTCGAGCTCGTCGTCGAGTTCGTCTGGGAGCGCTTTCTCCAGTGTCTCGGTGAGCCCGGCACCAAGCTCCGAGCCGGCGCGGGAAACCCGGCGCAAGGTCATCGCCATCGTCATCAACCGCTCGAGCTGTGGCTCGGCGAAGAAGGGCAGCGGCTTCAGCGGCGGCTGCGCGCAGGAGCTGGCGACCGTCATCGCAGCCTTCTGGACGACCCTCGGTGAACGGCTCGGGGCCGAACGGGTCGCCCGGTTGCGCGCTCAGGGCAACATTCGCATCGAGGTCTCGGCGGCGGGGCAATACGAATACGAAGGGCAAATCGACCGCACCGCCGCCGCGGGTGCCCGGCTCGCGCTCCATCCCAACTACGACTTCGACCGCGACATGCCGGAGCCGCTGTCGGTGGCGCGCTACCAGTACTTGCGGCGCCTCGCTCTGATCAACTCGGGTCAGGCTTCGGGCAGCTCGGGCTCCGGGGCCGACAGCGGGGAAGACGCCGAGCTCGCCCGCTTGCTGGCCGAAATCGCCGCTCTGCGCCCGCCGGCGCGCCGGCCGCGGACCCAGGTGGCCCACCCGCTCGGCCAGCACCAGGTCACGGGGATGTTCAACCGGGGACATTCGGGCCGCATCGCCTGCACGTCGATCGCCGCCTGTGCCCTCGAACAGGTGCTCAACAGCCCGGGAGGGCCGGTCGATCAGAGCGCCCTCATGACCATGATGGCCGTCGGCACGGATGTCGATGCCGATCTGCGGCGTCGGGTTGGCGGCGGCGGCCAGGGGTCCGGTTCGCGCGGAAGCTCCAGCTCCAGCTCCAGCTCGAGTTCGAGTTCCAGTTCGCGGTCCGGCTCGGGCCCGAGCTCCGGCTCCGGCTCGGGCGGCGCGCTCTTCCGGGCCCCGGCGCCCAAACGCCCGGCTACCTCGCGGGCCATGCCCAGCGGGCCGCTGCTGCCTCTGTCGCTGATGCAATCGCTCCGGCTGGAACGGCCCATCGCCACGGGCCGAAGCCAGACCATGCCGCCGCCGCCCGTGCCGTCGGCATCGTCCGCCCTCGGCCCGCGCTCCGCCACGATGACTTCGCCGGACCTGACGATGTCCCTGGCACCCCCGTCGGAGCCGCCGCTGCTTTCGTTGCTCCTGCCGCCGCCCTCGAGTCCCGCGACCGGCACCGGCTCCCTGGCTCCCAGCGTGTCGACGAGCACCGTTTCGGCGCCCCGTGAGTCGGCACCGAAAAAGAGCCCGGTCCGGTCGAAGCGCGAGCGCGCCGAGTCCCCCGAGGAGCGTTACTTCGCCCACGACGAAGTCCAGGCCGAGTTCCCGGGCATGCGGGTGGACCAAGCGGCGGTCGACGCCGCCGGGCCGCAATACCTCTACGGCGTGCGCGGCGACTACCGGCGGATCGCCCGTCAGCTCACTCGCGGCGGCCCGCGCACCGGAATGCTGGTGACGATCGGCGGCGCCACCATCATGGTCGCCAACGTCAGCACGCGCATCCACGTCCGCTTCGCCCTGTTCGACTCCCACGGCCAAGCGATCTTCGAGACCTACGACACCGAGCTCGGCCTCGCCGAGGCGATCGACGATCTGTACCCGGCCCTACCCGGCGTCGACGAGATCAACGCCGCCTGGTACGCCACACCCTACCGGCCCACCTGACCGAGGAGATGCCGATGCCGATGCTCACTCACGTTCGCCAGCGTCTCGAGCCGAAGGGCACGGAAGCTGCCCGACGCGGGTCCCAGGGCTCCGTGGGCGCCGCCACGCCCGCCACGGCCCAACTCGCCGCCCAGGGCGAGCTGGCCCAGGCGCGCCCCGCGGTGCGCGATGCCGCCGAGATGGGGGAGCGGCTCGCCACGCGGCCCCTGGCTGCGTCGCCCGTTCAGCTGGACGCCGAGCCCGATCCGACGGGCCTCGGCGCGGAGTTGAAAGCCGGGCTCGAAGCGTTGTCCGGCCGCGATCTCTCCCCCGTCCGTGTGCACTACGACTCGCCCAAGCCGGCGCAGCTCAATGCCAAGGCCTACACCCAACTGCCCCACATCTACGTCGCGCCGGGGGAGGAAGACAGCGTGCCCCACGAGGGGTGGCACGCGGCCCAGCAAATGGCCGGGGACGTCCAGCCGACCCTCGATGTCGCCGGCACACCGGTCAACGATGATCCGCGGCTCGAGGCCGAGGCCGACCGCATGGGCGCCCGGGCGTTGACCGTGCAGCGCAAGGAAGTGGGTGGCTTACGGCAGGGGGCCACCCGCACGACCGCGGTCGCCCAGCGGGTGATTCAAGTCGCCGACGATGCCGACGACCGGCTGGTCGTGGCACTCGCGAGTCTGGTCGGTCAGCCCGTGTTGACGGCACTGGAGAGCTCGCCGTTCGTGGTCCTGGTTTCGAACAGTGCCGCGCGCCAAAGCGAGTCGTGGCGCAAGACCCCCCGTAATCGGATCGACTTCGAGGCCCGGGCGGGCGCTCACACGACCCGGCCCGGAGAGGTCGACTTTCTGGTCACGATCAACAACCGAGAGCTCGGCGGCCTCCGCCTCGACCCGTTACGTAGCCAAGACCCGCGGAGCTTCGAGGCGCCCCGCCCGCCGGCCAGCGTGGGAACCGGCGGGCTGAACCGCCAAGTGGCCGAGGCTCTCGCCGGGATCGAAACGGTCCGCCGGGGAGGCCGGGTGCCGACGAGCAGTGCCTCGAGTCCGGCCGCAACGGAGAGTTCCAGCTGGTCGAGTTTCCTCGCCACCAGCGGCCTCGAGTTGCCCCCGTCGCTCGAGCTGCTGCTTCTGGATCACGACGCGGAGGACCGCTTCCGTCCCCAGAGCCTCTTCACTCCGCTGCCGAATTCGGCGCCGCTGCCGCCACCCAAGGACGGCCTGTCGCTCGCGACCGTGTTGCTCCACGAATTTGGCCACGTGCGTCGGGAGCTGGGCATCGAATCCGAGGTGCTCGATGGTGCCGTCGACCACCGCCTCCAGGCGCCCGATGCGCGGCTGCTGATCGATCCGGCGATCTCCGAGGCGGTGGCCCTGGGCCGCATCGAGAGCCCCCTGTGGCAGGCCGTCCGCAACAAACTCAATGCCATGAACGGCTGGCTCTACCACGCCAAGGCGACGCTCGGTGATGCGCCCGGCCACCTCCACCCCGCGCCTCCCAGCCAGGCCGCCGCCACCGAGATCGAACGCCTCATCGCCCGCGCTCAGCTCGAGGTGGGCCTGTGGCTCGAGTACGACGTCATCTCGACCGTCGAGCATCCCTACGCGGTCAGCCAGAACGAGCCGATCCGCCGCTACCACGGCGAAGAAGCGCCGCTCGAAGGGGGCGACGACGACCTGCCGCCGCTGCTCGATCTCGAGGAGGTGCTGCGACCGGCCCCGAGGAACCTCGACGAGGTACATGGGCGGATGGCGGCCGAGGCGCAGCGGCTCGCCGGGGGCTTGCCGGTCACCTTGGCCTTGATCTGGGCGAGTTATGAGGCCTACCGACCAAGGGCCCTCGCCTCGCTCGCCGTCGTCCTCGAGTGATCGAAAGGAGCGCTGCCGTGTACCTCCCCTCCGTCGCCGCCGAAAAGCGCCGTGCCCCCAAGGCTTCGGCCGCGCACCCGGCGTCCCCCGTGCAGCGGGCGCTCGACGAGTCGCCGCGGGTCACCGCCCAGCAGGCCGTGGCCTCGCGCCTCGCCCAAAGGCGTTCGCGCGGCGTCGTGCAGCGGGACGGCAACGGCCTCGCCGAGCCCGCGGCCATCGCGGCCTACGCCCTGCCGCTCTCCGAGTCGTTCCACAAGGTTGGCCCGGGCGAGCGGGTGGCCCTGCTGCGGGACGCCATCCACGGGGTGTTGGCCAAGGCCGGCGTACCGCCGGTCGAGATCGCTCTCCTTGAGCGTGGCGATTCGGCCCATTTCGACGAGACGACCTGGACGATGTCGCTGCTGCGCTCGAGTGTCGAAAGCACCGACCCCGGTGTGCTCGCCGAGCTCGTGGGCACCGTCTACCACGAGGCCCGCCACGCCGAGCAGTTCTTCCGAGTGGCCCAGCAAGCCGCGGCGGGGGAGGACGAGGTCGGTCTCCACCGGCACAAGTTCCCGGAGCCCATCCGTCGAGCGGCGGTCCACTCCCGGGCGGAGTTCGCTGGGCTCGGCGAAGCGACCCGGAAGGGGGCCGCCGAATGGGCCGAGTCGCTCAAGAACCCGGAGCCGGTCCTCGCGACGCTGACCGCCACCGGTCGGGACTTGGCCGTCCGCGTGGACGCCTATGCAGGGGCGATGGGCAGCCTGATGCGCACCGTGGGCATTCTGCGCACCAACCTTGCCATGGGCAGCTTCGGGGGCGGTGTCGTGACCGAGGCGCGGCTGGCCCTCGAACAGCAGCGCTCCGAACAGGCACGGGTGCAGAGCGCCCTCGGGATCTACCGTGACGCTTTGCTGGCCTACCGCCGGTTGCCCCACGAACGGGATGCCCACGAGCTCGGCTGGACAGTGGAAGACACGTTCCGTACGGGTGCTCCCACCGGTCACTACGATCCCACCTACGCCAGCCGTGTGCCGGTCGCCGATCCGATCTGGGCCGAGCTCGCCCGGCTCGACCATTCGCTCGACCAGCTTCGAGACCTCCTCGAGGCCCTCGACAAGGCGTCGAAGTCCGGTGCCGCGACTGCCGCGGCCAGCGCGGACGCCGATGAGGACGACGACGACTTCGACGCGCTCGAGATCGAAGAACCGGCCGAAGTGCGGGCGCGACGCATCACGGACATGGTCGTCAGGCAGGACCCCACCAAGAGCCCGCACACCGTCTATGCCGAGGTGCTGGAACAACTGAAGAAGGCCGACCAGGAGCGGGCGGCGCTCAGCTCCGGATTGACGACCCGAACCGGCTGGGAGCGGCTCGCCCTGCTCGGCGACGCCCTCGGCCAGTGGCAGGTGAACGAACCCCGGTACCTCTCGGCCCTCTCCGCCAGCGTCCACCGCCGCACGAACTTCTGACTGGCCGATCGAACGACGAGGCTCCGACCATGGCGACCGCCCTCACCCCCCTTTCCGCTCTCGCGCCGACCGACGCCGGGCTCGAATACGCGGCGCTCAAGAAGCGCGGGACCGAGCTCGTGCAGGAGCTCTCGGGAAACCTCTGGACCGACTACAACGAGTCCGACCCCGGGGTCACCACCCTCGAGCAGCTCTGTTACGCCTTGACCGACCTGTCGTACCGGGCCCGCCTGCCGGTGGCGGACTTGCTGGTGCGTTCGCCGGACGGGGCCATCGACGGCCGGCGCCAGGCGTTGTACTCGGCCAAGCGCATCTTCCCCAACGAGCCGTTGACGATCGACGACTACCGCAAGCTCCTGGTCGACCGCCTGCCCGAGGTGGCCAACGCCTGGCCCCGGCCGGCACGCGAGCAGGGCCGCGTGGGCGGGTTGTGGGACTTGTTTCTGTGGGCACCGGATGTCGGGGACGACGCCTGCGACTTCGAGCATTTGGCGCACCGGCTGGAAGCGGAAGCTCGGCGGCTCTACGCCC
This sequence comes from Thermoanaerobaculia bacterium, assembly GCA_033762835.1. GTDB lineage: Bacteria > Acidobacteriota > Thermoanaerobaculia > Multivoradales > DATKCC01 > JANRLG01. The sequence goes on along the minus strand of JANRLG010000195.1, from coordinate 1,851 downwards.
ACCACCGCACCTTGTGTGAAGACCTGCGCGCCGTCCACGTGCTGCGGCCCGTGCGTACGGCCGTCGGGGCCGATGTGAGCATCGCCGCGACACCCGCGGCGGAGACGATTCTGGCGGGCATTCTGTTCGCCCTCGGGAACCACCTGGCACCGGAGTTACTCCGCCGACCCCTCGCGGCGGAGGTCGACGCCGGCCGCCCGCCGTCGGAGATCTTCGACGGTCCGCTGCTGCTCCACGGTTTCTACGACGACGCCCAGCTACTGCCGAAGGCGACGTCGTTCACCGCCTTCGAGCTCGGCCAGGTGATCGCGGCAGCGCCCGGCGTGCGCGGCGTGCGCAACGTCAGACTGCGCGCCGGTCACCGCCCGCCGCCCGCCACCCCGACCACCCCGGTGCCCGTCGATCCGCGGGAAATGCTCGTGTTGGACACCCGCTCCGAGGGCCGGGACGGCCGCTTCGCCATTCGGCTGTTCTTGAACGGCGTCGAAGTCCGTCCCGACCCCCGACGGGTCCAGCGCGAGCTGGCGCGGCTCTGGGCCGTGCAGCGGCGGCGCTACCCGTTGGCCCGGGAGTACGGCGAGTACTTCGGTCTGCCGAAAGGCGTTTGGCGGGAGCTTTCGGCCTACAGCTCGATCCAGAACCAATATCCGGAGATCTACGGCATCGGCAGTTACGGCTTGCCCAACTCGGCGCCCCCGGAGCGTCGCGCCCAGGCCCGCCAGCTCAAGGGGTACCTGCTGGCCTTCGAGCAGCAGATGGCGAACTTCTTCGCCCAACTCGCCGCCGCCAAGGATTTGTTTTCGACCGATCCGCGGCTCGACCAGACCTACTTCTACCAATACCTCGACGACCTGGTGCCCGACGTCGCGCCGTTGTTGTCCGAACCCGGGCAGCAGGGGCCGGGCACCCCCGGGTATCACCAAGGGCTCGCCGAGCTCATGGCCGCGGGGGACCCGGTACTCGAACGCCGCAACCGCTTTCTCGACGCCCTCCTGGCGCGTTTCGCCGAAGGCTTGACCGCCGGCCAGGTCTGGGGTGGGCAGGCGGGTGGGACCGCGGCTCTCGAGGTGCTGGTGCCGGCGAAGCTGGCGCTCCTGACGCGGCTGGTGGCGGCGACGGCGGAACGGGCCCGCGGCTTCGACACCCTGGCGCCGCCGAGCCCCGCCAATCGCGCGGGTCTCGAAATCAAGTGCCGCATCCAGCTCGGGCTCGCCCAACTCGAGCCCCGACCCCTGGTCGACCTGCTGGACGAGCTCGGCGTACGCCTGGTGGAGGGCGAGGCCGAGGCGTCCCTCGGCCGGCCCCTGGGCCGCTACGATGACGCCGTCACCGCCGAGTTCACCACCGTGGTGCCTGCCGCGGAAAACGGTGCCGACACTCTGCGCGGTGCCGCTCTGCCCGAACGCCTGCTGGCGCCCGGGGACGGCGGAGCGGGCGAGTTTCGCCTGGGCAGCCTGCCCGGGGAGCGCGGTACGTCGGTCGTCTGGCGAGCCGCGGCGGAAGAGCCCTGGCGCCTGTTGGGCACCCACGGCACTCCCGCGGCGGCCCGGTCGGCCTGCGGCGGCCTCGTCGCACCGCTCGAAGCCTTGCGGCGCCACGCCCGCCAGCTGTATGTCGTCGAACACAACCTGCTGCGCTACGGCCGCTTCCGGGAGCGCGACCCGGGCCGGGACGGCGGCTTCGTCTACGACTACACCGTGACCGCCGTGCTCGGCGACCCGGGGTGCGACGAAAACTACCGGGCCTTCGCCCGCGAGGTGCTGCGCGCGAACGTGCCGGCCCACCTGGTGGTCGACTTCTGCTTCCTGGCCCCCTGTGCCCTGTGCCGCTTCGAGCTCCTGTACTGGGCCT
>JANRLG010000194.1:0-11860 GCA_033762835.1 Thermoanaerobaculia bacterium | reverse complement strand
CAACCGGCGACCGATGATGCGCGTCATGCGCAAGCACCGCGACGCCTTGAAGCGGGTCGACTCCGCCCACGTGCCGCTCGAGCTGTTGAAGGCCGCCAAGGAGAGCTGGGACGACGTCATCGAGCTGGGTGACGAGCACGGTCTGCGCAACAGCCAGATTTCGGTGTTGGCGCCGACCGGCACCATCGCCTTCATGATGGACTGCGACACGACCGGCGTCGAGCCCGACATCGCGCTCGTCAAGTACAAGCGGCTGGTCGGTGGCGGCATGATCAAGATCGTCAACAACACCGTGCCGCTGGCCTTGAAGCGGCTCGGGTACGACAAGGAAGAGGTGCGCCGGATCGTCGAGTACATCGACGAGCACGACACCATCGAAGGCGCGCCGTTCTTGAAGGACGAGCACCTGCCGGTCTTCGACTGTGCCTTCAAGCCCGCCAAGGGCGCGCGCTCGATTCACTACCGCGGCCACTTGAAGATGCTCGGGGCGGCCCAGCCGTTCATCTCGGGGGCGATCTCCAAGACCATCAACATGCCCGAGGAGTCGACCTCGGAAGAAATCCTCAATGCCTACCTCGAAGGCTGGCAGCTGGGCCTGAAGGCGGTCGCCATCTACCGCGACAACTGCAAGCGCAGCCAGCCTTTGTCGACTTCGCGCTCGAGCGTCGTCGACAAAGTGGTGGCGGCGAACGACGACACGCGGGTGAAACGTTTGAAGCTGCCCGACGAGCGCCGCGCCCTGACGCACAAGTTCTCGGTGGGCGGCCACGAGGGTTATCTGACCGTCGGTCTCTACGACAACGGTCAGCCCGGCGAGATCTTCCTGACCATGGCGAAAGAAGGCTCGACCATCTCGGGCCTGATGGACGCCTTTGCCACGGCGATCTCGATCGCGCTCCAGTACGGCGTACCGCTCGAAACGCTGATCTCGAAGTTCAGCCACACCCGCTTCGAGCCCTCGGGCTTCACCGGCAACCCCGAGATCCCGATGGCCAAGTCGATCACCGACTACATCTTCCGGTATCTCGCTTCACGCTTCCTGTCGCGTGAAGACAAGGAGGCGGTGGGCATCATCCTGCGCGACGAGCACTTGGCCTTCGCCAACGACAGCGCACCCGAGAAACCAGCCCCCGCGCTCGCCCCCTACGCCCAGACGAAGGTCACCTTCATGGGCCAGCAGGACGCCCCGTCCTGCCACGAGTGCGGAGCGATCATGGTGCGTAACGGCGCGTGCTACAAGTGCAACAACTGCGGCTCGACGAGCGGCTGTAGCTGAGCGGCGCGAAGCCCAGGTAGACGAAGACGGCCGGGGCCTGACCTGATTAGGGGCCCCGGCCGTTTCTTTGTGAGGTGTCAGGGGGTGTCAGGAACCCTCTTCGCGGTCCACTCCTGGCCCTGGTCCCGAAACACCAGGCCGGTGACCCGTCCCTGAGGATCGCGAACGAAGGTCAGGCGCCAGGGTTCACCTTTGGCGAAGAAGGTGCTCTCCGATTCGGCGAGCAACTCGACGCGGGGCTCGCCCGACGGCTGCACGAAGAAGTGGTCGCCGTCGAGGAAGACCCGGTCGACCGCGCCGGGGGTGTACTCGAACTGGCCCACGTAGTCGTGCAAGATGCGCGGATCGACTGCGACCGCGGTGGGCTCCGGTGGGATGACCGTGTCGGCTCCCGCGACCAGCACCCAGTCTCCCTCCTTCTGCTCGAAGGTCTCGGTCCGCCAGACCTGAAGGGAAGTGCGATGCCCGCCGACTTCCGTGTACTCGGCGACGCGGTAGCGCGCGACCACGGCGTGGGCGAGCGGGCGAAGGCGCAGATCGAGCACCTCGCCGTACCAGTTTTTCACTCCGGGTGGGCGGCCTGCCATGGCGCGTTCGATCGCGGCCTTGGTCTCGAGACCGCAAATGCAGTCCTCGGCCACGAAGGTGCCCCACTCGGCCACGTCACCGCGTGCGGCAGCGTCCAAACGTGCGCGAATTCGCGCGGCCAACTCGTCCGGCGCCACCGCGGCAACGGGCTCCGGCGACGGAGCACACGCGGCGGCAACGACGATGGCAACCGCAAGAACAACCAGAAAAGTGGCACGCATGGTCGCAGAACCTCGAGTCAGCTTTTTCTTCGGTGGCGAGTTTGCCGTTGTAGGGAGAGTCTAACGTGCCGCTGACTGTCGCCTCCGCCCCCCGCTTGGCTGAGGCTCCAGTCGTTCACCTGGTCGTCATTTGCTGGCTCCATGATCCGCCGATCATGGGCCACTCTGCTTCGCCTCCTACCGCGCCTCGCCTGCGACTGGTGCTGGTCATTTTCGCCTTCGCCGTCCTGGTTTCCACCGCGACCCGCGCCGTTTTGTTCTGGACCTCCGTCGCGGGCTCCGCGGTCGGCGCCGGTGACGGTCTCGGTGCGTTCGCCATCGGGTTTCTGTTCGATGTCGTCGTCGCGCTCGGCTTGACGTTGCCGTGGTCGCTGTATTTCGCCGTGGTGCCGCGGCGGTGGCTTGCGACCGCTTGGCATCGCGGCCTGCTGGCCAGCGGGTTGTTTCTCTTCAGCTTCGGTGTGTTGTTCGTGGCGGTCGCCGAGTACTTCTTCTTCGACGAGTTTGCCAGCCGCTTCAACTTCGTGGCAGTGGACTACCTGCTCTATCCGACGGAAGTGTCCGAGAACATCTGGCAGAGTTATCCGACGGGCTGGATTCTCTCGAGCCTCGGCCTCGCTGCCGCCGGGCTCGTGGTCGGGGTCTGGTCGCGCCTCGGCGCTGGCCTCGGCGGTTCCGACCGGCTCCGCCGGCGTTTGGCCACCGCCGGGTTGCACGGGCTCTGCTTGGGCATAGCCGTGGCCGTGGTCTCGAGCGACTGGACCCAGATTTCTCCGAACCGGGCGGTCGACGAGCTCGCCGGTAACGGCTATTGGCCGTTCGTCGATGCCCTGACGGGCCGCCATGCTCCCTACCAGGGGATCTACGCCACCCTCGATCCACAGGAGGAAGCGACCCGGGTGGCCCGCTTGCTGGCGGAGAGCCCGCCCGCCGCGAACCCTTTGGCCTTGCGACCGGTCACCGCCGTGGGGCCGGTCCGGCGGGCGAACGTCGTGGTGGTGCTCGAAGAGAGTTTCGGGGCCGAGTTCGTGGGGGCGCTGCACCCCAGGGCGGAAAGCCTCACGCCGCAGTTCGACGCCCTCGCCGAGCAAGGAACCTTGCTCACCCAAGCCTACTCGACGGGCAACCGGACGATCCGCGCGATCGAGGCCACCACGACCGGTCTGCCTCCGCTGCCGGGCTCGTCGCTCGTGCGCCGCGCGCAATCGAAGGACCTGTTTACCTTGCCGTCGCTGCTGCGCGATCAGGGCTACGAAACGCTCTTCCTTTATGGTGGCCGAGCGCTCTTCGACGGCATGGCGGGTTACTTGTCGGCCAACGGCGTCGACCGCATCGTCGATCAGGGTGACTTTCCACCGGAGGCTTTCCGTACCGCCTGGGGGGTGGCCGACGAAGCCCTGTTCGACCGCGCACTCGCAGAGATGGATACGCTCCACGCCCGCCGGCAGCCGTTTTACTCCTTGCTGCTGACGGTGTCGAACCACCGCCCCTACCGTTTCCCGGAGGAGAACCTCCAGCCCCTGCCCGGCCTCAAGCGGCGGGAGAACGCCGTGCGGTACGCCGACCACGCCCTCGGGCGGTTCTTGCGCGCCGCCCGGGAGCACCCGTTTTACGCCGACACGCTGTTCGTGCTCATGGGGGATCACGGCGCGCGGGTCTACGGTGCCGCCGAAGTGCCCCTCGCCAGTTACGAAGTCCCCGTGCTCTTGATCGGTCCCGGCATCGAGGCGGGTCGCCGGGTCGATACCCTGGCTTCGTCGTTGGATATTCCGCCCACCGTGCTGGGTGTGCTGGGACTCTCCTATGGTTCGCAGTTCTTCGGCCAGGATGTCTTGAACGCTCCCCCGGAGCGGGGCCGCGCGTTTTTCGTCCACAACCACAACATCGGCATGCTGCGGGACGATCGAATCGCCGTTCTGGGCCTGCATCAGACCACGCGGGCGTTTCGGATCGAGGGCGAGGATCTGCGCCCGCTCGACCCGGGTGACCCCGGGGGCAGCGAGTTGATCCGCGACACCATCGCGACTTTCGAATCCGTCGACCGTTACTACCGGGCCGATGGTTATCGGCGGAGCGAGCCGGCCGACGGCGTGGCGCTGGCCGCGCGATGACGAGGGGTGTGACAAACTTCGCTCACCATGTCCGCCTGCGACGCCCATCCGGGGCAGTTGGCCACGCACCGCTGTGAACGCGGCTGCGGGAAGCTGTTGTGCGCCGACTGCATTCGGCGCGGGCATCGACTGTTGATGTGTGGGCATTGCGGGGAGATGGCGGTGCCGCTCGAGGCGGCGGGGCCGGTGGGTGGTGGTCCGGCGGCGGCTCCGGCCGTCCGGCCGGTGTTCGAGCGGCGGGCCGAGGCCGAGGCGCGGGCACGCGCGGTGCCCTACGGCTTCGCGGACGCCGTCCTCTATCCGTTCCGTGGCGACGGCGGGAAGTCCTTCTGGGCGTTGCTCGGGCTTTATGCCGCCTTCGATGTCGCGACGTTCATCGTCCCGCTCCTTGCCTTGCCGCTGTCGATCTTCACCTTCGCCATCACCCTCATGGTGCCGGCGTTGCTGTTCGCCATCACGCGCACGACCTCGAATGGCGACAACGAACTACCGGACTGGCCCGATTGGGACCCTTGGGACCGGATGCTCGATGCCGTCACGTATCTGGTCGGCATCGTGATCTGCGCGCTTCCCGGGAGCCTTTTGCTCAAGGTTTCGGGTCTCGGCCTGGGCTCCTTCGTGGACCCGGAGACCTTGCCGAAGTTGCTGTTTCTGCTGGCTGTCGCCTTCTTCCTCGGGGTCGTGCTCGCCGTGCCGGTGCTCGGTGCCACGGCGGTGTACGACCAGCGTAGTGCCATCTTCCGGCTCGATCTCCACGCCCTGGCCTTGATGGTGTCGCCGGCGGAAGTCGTGGGCATCGCGGCGGCGATCTCGGCGTTACTCGTGGGCTCGACCTTCGTTCGGCTGATCCTCGCGTTCGTGCCCTTGGTCGGCGGCTTGGCCTCGACCGCGCTCGGCATGTATACCTCGTACTTGGCGGCCCATCTGATCGGTCTGTACTTCCGGCGTCACGACCCGAAGATGGACCGCATTTATCTCGGCCGTTAGGCTCGGCGGCCAAGCCCCGCCCATCGGGGCGGCCCGGGCCTCGCCGTCCTGTGTTACCTTTACCGACGATGCGCAGAGAGTCGTCCCCGCTCCGTCGAACGTTGGCCCTTCTGGGAGCCGCTTGGCTCTTGGTGGCCTACCTCGTGACGACGACCCAAGCGGCCGCGATGATCTGCCCCGAGGAGGCCGCGCCGGTGGCGGAGGCGCCGCCGCCGTGCCACGGCCACAGTCCCACGGCACCGGACGATGAACCCGCGCCGCGCTCCACGGAGTGCTCGACCCTCTGCCAATTGCTCTGCCACGGCCTGGCGTTCCTTTCCCAGCCTGCGCTGTCGGTGCCGCTGGTGGCGGTTCCCGACTACACGGTCGGGGCGCCCGATCGTCCCCTGCCACTCCTGCCCGACACCATCGATCACGTCCCGCTCTGACTTCTCCCCGTTTCGTTGGCCCACTCGAACCCGCCGCCGATTTTCGGTGTGGGGACCCATGTTGGAACCTCGAATCTAGGAGAAGGATCATGTCGACGAACGCACTTTCCTCGCGGGGCCGTTTCGCCCTTGCGTGTGCCTTTTTGATCACCTTCGGCTCGCCTCTCGCGGCGCGCCACGACCACTCGGCGGCCTCGCCCGCCGCCCCTGAAGCCGCTCAAGCTCCCGCCAAGGCCGAACTCGCTCCCGAGGCCCCGGCGGCCTCCGGCTGTTGCGCCATGGCCGCCGCGGCGCCCGCGGCGAAAAGCGAAGGCGGACACGACTGCTGCGCGAAGTGCGCCCATTGCAGCGCTCCGGGTGCCACCTCCTGCTGCGCCGGGCACGACTCGAAGGCCGAGGCGGGGCATGCTCATGCCGCTCACGGTGCCCACGCCGGTCACGCCGGTCACGGGGCCGGGCACCCGCATCCCGGTGCTGCCAAGGCCGAGGGCGCGGGTTGCTGCGCCATGGCCGGGGGCCACGACAAGGCCGAAGACGCCTGCTGCCAGGGCGGCCCGGACTGCTGCGCGGACTGCGAGCACTGCCAGAAGGCCGCGGGCGGTGGCTGCTGTGCGAAACACGAGGGCAAGGGCTGCGCGATGGGGGACCACGGCTCCTGCTGTGGTGATTGCCCGCACTGCGCCCAAGCGAAGGCGGCCAAGGCAGCGGGTTGTTGCGGCGAAAGCTGCACCGCCGGCTGCTGCGGTGAAGCTGGCTGCAACGCTCCCGAGGAGGGCAAGGCCGCGGCGTTCTCCTGCCCGATGCATCCGGAGGTCACCGCCACCGAGGCCGGTGCCAAGTGCTCCGAGTGCGGCATGAAGCTGGTGGCTCCGGCCGGCGGGACGAACTCGCGATGACACGCCCGGCCATTTGGGCCGGGGGGGTGCTGCTTCTGGGGCTCGGCTCTGGTTGTGCCAGCGTCGAGCCTCGGGCTTCCTTCGACCGTGCCGTGTCCGGGGCCGGTGATCGTCTGTCTGCGACCCCTCAGTGGGTGCGGGACGACGCCGGCCGCGAGGCGGTGCGCGCGGAGATCCGCACCCTCCTGGCTGAACCCCTGACCGCCGAGCGTGCGGTCGCCGTCGCCTTCTTGGCCAATCCCGAGCTCCAGGCCACTTTCGAGCGGCTGGGCATGGCCCAGGCCGAAGTCGCCCAGGCGTCGCGCTTGGCCAATCCGTCGCTCGAGATCTCGCGGCTGTCCCCGGAGGGCTCCGCCGGGGGCCACCTGACCACGATCGGTTTCGAGCTCCCCTTGCTCGACGCCCTCCTGGTGCCCCTGCGGACCCGGATGGCCGAGCTCGAGCAAGCCCATGTCGAGCTCGAAGTGGGCAGTGCCCTCGTCGAGCTGGCCGCCGAAGTCCGGGTCGCCGTCTACCAACTCCAAGGTGCCGAGGCTCTCGCCGCGCGGCTGGCCGATGTCGAACGGGTGGAAAAGGCGGGTTACGACTTCGCCCGCTCGCTGTTTTCCGCCGGCAACCTGGCGCAGCTCGAGGTGACCCTCGCCGAGGCCACCTGGGCGGAGGCTCGGGTCGCACTCGCGGAGGCGCGCCGCGAGGTCCGCCACGCCCGAGAGCAGGTCCATCGCCTGCTTGGATTGTGGGGTGAGGACACCGCGTGGACCGTGGCGCCCGGGCCGCCGCCCCTGCCGGCGACGGAAATCGCCCTCGAGGGACTCGAACGCCGGGCGATCGAACACCGCTTGGACTTGGCCGCCGGGCGATCGGCCCTCGACGCCCTCGGCCGGGCTCTGGCCCTGCGCAAGAAGCTGCGCTTCACCCCCATCGACCTCGATCTCGGCATCGAAACCGAACGCGAGCTCGACGGCCTGCGACTGACCGGCCCAACTCTCGCCCTGCGCCTGCCGCTCTTCGACACCGGCAAGGCCGAGATCGCGGTCCTCGAGGCCGAGACCAAGGCCCTGGGTTGGCAGCTCGAGGCCCTGGCGGTGGCCATCCGTTCGGAGGTGCGCGAAAAACGGGACGACTTGGTAGCCGCCCGTGATCTCGCCCGCTTCACCACCGGGACGCTGCTGCCGCTGCGCCGCCAGGCCCTCGACGGCACCCTGCGGCTGTACAACATGATGCTCGGCGGCACGCCCGACGTGTTGGCCGAAAAGGCCCGTGAAATCGAAGCCGAGCGCCGCGCCGTCGAAGCGCTCCGCGACTACTGGATCGCCCGTGCCGAGCTCGAGCGGGCGGTGGGTGGGCGGCTCGTGTCGCCCGCAAAGGAGATGTCCCCGTGATCAGCCGTCGCACTTGGCTCCAGCGCGCTGCTCAGGCGGCCGGTGGAGCGCTGCTCCTCACTCGGGCCGAGCCCCTGCTGGGCGCCGTACCGCCCACCCCCGAGGTTTCGCGCCGGAAAGCGTCGCGAACCCCCTATACCCCGGTGACGACCCCCAACGGCGTCACCTTACCCTTTCGGATTCGCGACGGCGTCAAAGAGGTCCACCTGGTGGCCGAGGAGTTCCAACAGGAGTTCGCACCGGGCATGGTGGTGACCTGCTGGGGCTACAACGGCCGTTCGCCGGGGCCGACGATCGAGGCCGTCGAAGGCGACCGCTTGCGGATCTTCGTGACCAATCGCCTGCCCGAGGGCACCTCGATCCACTGGCACGGCATCTTCCTGCCAAACGGCATGGACGGCGTCTCGGGCCTGACCCAGCCGCGCATTCCGCCCGGGGAGACCTGGGTCTACGAGTTCACGCTCGTCCAGCACGGCACGTTCCTGTACCACCCCCACGCCGACGAAACCGTGCAGATGGCCCTCGGCATGAAGGGCTTCTTCATCATCCACCCGAAGCAACCCCGGGCGGAGCCCATCGACCGCGACTTCTGCCTCTTCCCGCACATGTGGGCCATCCACCCCGGCACCCGCCGGCCGGACCCTTCGGTCATGCTCGACTTCAACATCTTCACCCTCAACGGCCGGGTCTACCCAGGCACCGACCCGCTCGTGGTGCGTACCGGCGATCGGGTGCGCCTGCGCTTCGCCAACGTCAGCATGACCAGCCATCCTCTCCACATCCACGGCCATCGCTTCTGGGTGGTGGAAACCGACGGCGGGCAGATCCCGAAGACCGGTTGGTGGCCCGAGACGACGATCAACATCCCCTCCGGCACCACCCGCGCGGTGGAATTCATCGCCGACGCTCCCGGGGACTGGCCGCTCCACTGTCACAAGAGTCACCACGCCATGAACGCCATGAGCCACGACGTGCCGAATCTCATCGGGACCGATCAGGATGCGGTCGAAGGCCAGGTGTCCGAGCTGGTGACGGGCTACATGGCCATGGGCACCACGGGCATGAGTGAACACGCGGCCCACGCGCCGCACATGCCCGGGGTCGAGAACACCTTGCCCATGATGATGGGCGAAGGGCCGTTCGGGCCGATCGAAATGGGCGGCATGTTCACGCTCTTGAAGGTGCGCGACGAGCTCGCGAGCTACGACGGCGACCCGGGATGGTTTGCCCATCCGCCGGGTACGGTGGCTTCGAAGGTGGAGGATTTGAGCGACCTGCCGCCCGTGCGCTGAAGCTCCGAGGTGGCCTAGGGCCGGGTCAGCTCCGCGAGAGCCTCCCGGCACTCGGCCACCTTGCCGCGGGCGCCGAACGGATCTTCGGCGCCGTTCGCGACCAGGGACTCGTACAGCGGCATCGCTCGGAGATAGGCCGTGCGAGCGCGGGCGATCCACGCCGATCGCCCGCGGGCCCCCGTCTGAGCCGCGGCGGTCCGGTAGAGAAAACCGCGGTCCATCTCGAGCTCCGCTCGGGAAAACGTCACCGTTGCCGGCGACCACTGGGCCGCCGCCGCGGCGAGGAGTTGCTCGCCGTCGACCAAGGCCTGCTCTCCGCGGGCGACTTCGCCGGCCGCGCCGGCCACGCGAGCGATGGTGCCGACCTGGCTGAACCGCTGGATGAGGTTCAGTTGCCGCTCGTCCCGGCGATCGAGCCGCCGAGCCAGCTCGTAGGCGCGCTCCAGGTACCCGAGGGCCTCGCGAGGACGGTCGAGGTCCCACAGCGCCTGGCCCAATACCAGGAGCGCGTTGGAGTGATCGTCGATCCGTTGGGAGTCCAGGTCGAGCGCGGGGTTCTGCTGCTGTTCGTCGACGAGGGCCGCGGCTCGTTGGGCGAGGATCAGTGCGTCCTCGGGGCGTCGGGCATAACGAAGATGGTCGGCGGTTTGGTAGAGACCCCACAGCAGGGCATGGCTCGCGCGGAAGTCCGCGCTCGGATTCGTCGACAGCTCGAGCCAGAGGGCGTTCGCCTGGTCGAAATCTTGGCCTTGAGAGTCTTCGACGGCACCGAGGATCGACACTCGGACGATGAACCCGTGGGTCAAGGCCCGGGCGAGCTCGAAGCGATATCTCCACACTCCGGGGTCTTGCTCGACGAGCTCGCGGAGGATCTTCGCGGCGGCGTCGCAGGTCTCGATGGCGCGCTGGAGGTCGCGACCGGGGCGTTGAGATCCGCAGGTCCGAAGCCAAGCGAGCGCTAGTTGGAGACGTTCGTCCGGTCCCGAGCCGGGAACTGCGACCAACCGCTGGCGTAGGGCCACGGCGCGCTCGAGCGCCTGCATGCCTTTCTCCCACCGGCCGGTACCGCGACCGAAGACCGGCAAGGTGGTGGCGATCTCGCCGACGCGCTCGTAGCCCTCGGCGAGGCTGGTCCAGAGGGCTGGGTCGTCCGCGGCATCGGCTTCGAGCCGCTCGAGATATTCGAGCGCTCGGTCGATGGTCAGCTCCATGGCCGGGCCGGAGCCGTCCAAGGGTTCGATGGCCCGGGAGATCTCGAAGATCATCGCGGTGGCGAGACCCTGGACTTCGCGCAGCCGGCGCTCTGCCACCACCCGGGCCTGGGCCGCTTCCCGAGCCTGCCAAAAGGCCAATCCGAGGCCGGTCGCGAGGGCGACGAAGACCGCGACGACGGCGGCGAGGGAGCGGCGATGGCGCTGAACGAACTTGCTCCAGCGGTACCGCCGGGTGCCTTGGCGCGCGAGCACCGGAAATCCCTGTAAGTAGCGCCGCAGATCGTCGCCGAAGGCCTCGACCGAGCGGTAGCGGCTGTCCGGTTCCTTCCGCAAGGCACGAAGAGTGATGGCGTCGAGGTCTCCCTTGAGCGCGGTGGTGCCCGGCGACGAGCGGCTCGGCGGCTCGGGCTCGGTTTCGAGCACGATGGCCTCCCACCCCGGGCCGGTGGCCTCGTGGGGGCGGCGGCCGGTGAGCAGCTCGTAGAGCACGACCCCGAGCGAATAAATGTCGGCCGCGGTCGTCGTGCGCTCACCGCGGATCTGTTCGGGGCTGGCGTAGGCCGGAGTGAGCCAGCGTTGGCCGGTGCGGGTCAGGGCGGAATCCGCGAAGTCGCTCGCCTCGGCGCCCTCGAGCAAGCGGGCGATCCCGAAGTCCAACAGCTTGACGCGACCGGAGCGATCGACCAGCAGGTTCGCAGGCTTGAGATCGCGATGCACGATGAGTTGCCGGTGGGCGAACTGGACGATTTCGAGGACCTCGAGAAAAAGCTCGACCCGCGCCCGCAGATCGAGATCCCGCTCGGCGGCGAACTGCAGGATGTCGACGCCGTCGATGAACTCCATGGCGAGGAAGAGAACCCCCTCGTCGGTCGTCCCGGCGTCGTAGAGGCGGGCGATACCGGGGTGCTCGAGCCCGGCGAGCAGCCGGCCCTCGGTGCGGAAGCGGGCCACGGCGTCGGCGCTGGGCACGGGGCCAGCCAGGACCTTCACCGCTACTTGGCGCACGAACCCGGCACCGGTTTCCTCTGCCAGGAACACCCGGCCGGCCCCGCCCCGGCCCACCTCGGCGATCACGCGGTACGGCCCGACCGCCGCCGGAACGTCGCCAGCACCGGCCGGTCGCCAGGCCGGACCGTTCAGCCAGGGCGTGCTGCGCCCGGCGGCGGCCAGCAGGCTGGCCAACTCCGCGGCGAGCTCCGGGGAGCGCGCGGCCAGCTCGGCGAGAAAGCGCGCTCGCGCTTCGCCGTGCAGCTCCTCGGCCTGGGCGAACAACTCCGGCAGATCGTCGAGCGGCTCGGCGCTCACGGTCCGGTTCCGAGCTCGCGCAGGAGCCAGGCGCGGGCGAAGCTCCAGTCGCGTTTCACCGTGCGTTCGGAGACGCCGAGCAGGCCGGCGATCTCCGTGACTTCGAGCCCAGCGAAGAAGCGTAGCTCGACGATGCGCGCCGGCCGCTCGAAGGACCCGC
>JANRLG010000193.1:0-39846 GCA_033762835.1 Thermoanaerobaculia bacterium | reverse complement strand
AGGCGTTCGAGACCGGCGCAGAGTGGCGCGAGTTGGGCGAGCTCGTCGGCGTCCGGGCCGACCCGTCGTCGCCAGTAGGCCAGGGCTCCGGCGACGTCGGCGAAGCCGCAGACTTCGAGCCGGACGGCGGGGCCCGGCCGGGCACCGAGGGCGAAGGCGTAGAGCACCCTGGCGCCGGGCGGCAACGAGGCCACGGCGAGCTCGACCTGATGCCGAACGGCGGGTTCGAGGGGGCGGTCGAGCAGGGCGGGGAACAGGATCGTGCTCAGCCAGGAGGCGGGAGCGGTCGGCTCGAGGCGGGCGCAAACGACGGGCGTCGGCACCGCGGGAGCGGCAGAAGGGAGATCGAACTCGAGCCAAAGGCGGCTCGCGGGGGCGAGCGGCCCGGAGCGGTCCGACCAGCTGCGCAGGAGGCGGTGCACGCCGTCGGGCAGCGGCACCGCCAGTAGTTGTCGGGCTTCCTCCGCCGTGGCCACCTGCACGGAAAGATCGACTTGGGAGTCGTCGCCCAGGCGAACCTCGAGAATCTGTTGGCAGCTCGGTGGCAGGTGGGTGGCCAAGCGGTCGAGGCGGGCGGCCACCTCGGGGGTGAACAGGGGTCGCTGCCACTCGGCAGACGGCGAATCAGCCGCCGCCACTGCCGCTGCCGGGGGGCGGCGGGGTGGTGGGCGCCCAGTCACCGCCCGCGACCTGATCGAGCTCGTCCTCGCTCAGCTCGACCTCGGGCTCATTGGCCCCTTCGCTCGCGCGAAGGCCGCCGGTTTCCTCGGCATCCAGCTCGTGTCGGTTCATCGTGTCCTCGCTTTTTCCGGGTACGACGGCCAGGATGAACGAAGAGTCTCGAGAATGCAAGACGACCGGGCTTTGTTACACTCCCGCCCCTCGTGAGCATGGACCATCCACCCCTCTGGGGCCGCGCGACCCACAACGGCGCCGAGCATGGTCTGCTGTCCGGGCCGCGGGGCCGGTGGTCGGAGTTGAAGCGCATCGGGCGCATCGCGGCCGAGTTCCTGCGCGGGTTCCGCGCACTGCATTTCGTCGGCCCCTGCGTGACGGTGTTCGGCTCGGCACGCTTCCCGGAAAACCATGAGTACTACCGGCTCGGCCGTGAGGTCGGGCAGCGCTTGGCCATGGCCGGGTTCACGGTCATGACCGGCGGCGGCCCGGGAATCATGGAGGCCGCCAACCGCGGTGCGCGGGACATCGGTGGGCCGTCGGTGGGCTGCAATATCGAGCTGCCCCACGAGCAGAAACCCAACGACTACCTCGATCTCTTCGTCGAATTCCGCTACTTCTTCGTGCGCAAGGTGATGCTTGTCAAGTATTCCTACGCCTTCGTGGTGTTGCCCGGAGGCTTCGGTACTTTGGACGAGATCTTCGAGACCTTGACCCTGATCCAGAACGGCAAGATCCAGAATTTCCCGCTGATCCTGATGGGCCGCTCTTTCTGGCAGCCCATGCTCGACCTGCTCGACGACATGGTGGCGGCGGGCACGATCAGTCCCGCGGACCCCCAGCGCCTGATGGTGACCGACGACCCGGACGAGGCCCTGGCGGCGATCGTGGCGCGGGTCGGTACCTTGGGCGTCGAATGGCATCCCCAGCCGGTACCGCGCTGGGTGCTGGGAGAACGGCGGCAGGTGCCCCCGTCGTCGGCGGTGCAGGTTTCCACTTCCGGACGGAAGGAACCATGAGCTTCAAACCCTCTCTGAACTGGCTGCTCGTCTTCGTCCCGGCCGCGATCCTGCTCGACTTCCTGCAGCCGGCGAGTCACACCCTGATCTTTCTCATCTCCTGTGTCGCGGTGATTCCCCTGGCCGGTTGGTTGGGCCGGGCGACGGAACACCTGGCGGAACACACCGGCGAGGGCGTCGGGGGGCTGCTGAACGCCACCTTCGGCAACGCCGCCGAGCTGATCATCGCTCTTCTGGCACTCAAGGCTGGCCTGCCGGACGTCGTCAAGGCGTCGATCACCGGCTCGATCATCGGCAACATTCTGCTCGTGCTCGGGGCCTCCTTCCTGGGCGGCGGACTCAAGCACAAGGTCCAGAAGTTCAACGTCACCGGCGCGCGGGCGCAGGCGACGACCATGACCTTGGCGGCCATCGCGCTCCTCATGCCGGCGCTCTTCCACTCCCTGGCCACCGCTGGAGACAGTCGGGCGGCCGCGGAGCGCACCCTGTCGGTCGAGATCTCGGTGGTCTTGATCGTCACCTACGGTTTGATGTTGCTGTTCTCCCTGCATACCCACAAACAGCTGTTCGTGGGTGCCGCGAAGGAGGCGGCGGAGGTCGAGGCGAAGAGCCAGCACGAGGCCCACTGGAGCCTCGGCAAGTCGCTCGGGGTGTTGACCGGAGCGGCGGTGATGGTGGGGTGGATCTCGGAAATCCTGGTCGGCTCGGTCGAAGGCGCCGCCCACCAGCTCGGCATGTCCCAGGTGTTCGTGGGCGTCGTGGTGGTGGCCATCGTGGGCAACGCCGCCGAGCACTCGACGGCCATCTTGGTAGCGTTCAAGAACCGCATGGATCTGGCCTTGTCGATCGCCGTCGGCAGCTCGATCCAAATCGCCCTGTTCGTTGCCCCGGTGTTGGTGTTCGCCAGCTACTTCCTCGGTCCGGCACCGATGGATCTGGTGTTCACCCCCGCCGAGGTGGTGGCGGTGTTGGCGGCGGTGGTGATCGCCAATCAGGTGACCAACGACGGCGAGTCCAACTGGCTCGAGGGGGCGCAGTTGCTGGCGGTCTACTTGATCATCGGCATCATCTTCTACTTCCTGCCGGACACCGTCGGCCACGCGCTACCGGCGACCGCGGCTCACTGACCCCTGGGCGGCGGGAACTTTCCGCCGTCCGCCGATCTTTGCCTCCGCATGAGCTACCAAGACGCCATCATTTCGTGGGAGCCCGTGGGCTCCGTCGCTCCGACCGAACTGCGAGCCGCCCGGCTCGAAGCCCACTGGGCCGCTCGGCTGGTCGGTGCGGTGGGCGAGGCCGCCGCGCGCGATCCCTTGGCCGACTACGGCCATATCGCTCTTACTTTCGCGCCGAACGGCTGGGCGATGGGCGCCGTGACCCGCGACGGCGTGCGGGTGGGAGTCGAACTCGAAGCCCTGGCCCTGGGTGTCTTCGGAGAAGCCGGCGAGCCGCGGGCGCGCCTCGAGCTGGCGGGGCTCACCCTCGACGAGGCCCGGCAGGAACTCGGTCGCCTGCTGGGCACCGCGGCGCCGGAGCCGTCCCGGGAAGAGATCGAGGATCACCCGCTGGCTACCGGGGGCCGCTTCGGCGCAAGCTCAACGGCAGCGGCCGCCGAGCTCGGGCGCTGGTTCCGCAACGGCCAGCGCTTCGTGGCCGCCGTCGCCGCGCAGCACCTCGGGGCCTCGCCGGTGCGGCTGTGGCCCCATCACCTCGACATCGCGACGCTGATCTCGCTCGATCCTCCCGGCACCCCGGAACCGCGGTCGATCGGCTTCGGTCTGTCTCCCGGCGACCCGGCTTACGCCGAGCCCTACTTCTACACGAGCCCCTGGCCGGTGACCGCCGATGATGATCTCGCCCCCCTCGCCGGCGGCGGCCATTGGCACCGGGAGGGCTTCGTGTCCGCCATCCTGCCCGCCTCGGCCCTCGGCGGGGAAGCCGGTGCCCAAGTGGCGACGTACCTCGAATCCGCCCTGGCGGCGTGTCGGAAGTTCTTGGCGGGGTATGGCCAGGCTACGGTCAGGTGAGCGGGAGCGGCTCCGGTAGCACGCGCAGCCGGTCACAGTGGCGGGGTCGGACGAGCAACATGTGGCGCCGGTCGAGACTGAGGACGAGGTCGGTCGCGTAGCGTTCCGCCAGGACGACCACCGAAGCGTCGGCAGCCCCCAGCGGTAGGTCGCGGTACTTGTCGACATAGTGCGCGATCTGAGCCCACTCCTCGGCCCTGGGGGCCTGGACATCGAAGTTTTCGAGCGCACGGAGAAAGCGCGCTTCGGCAGCTGGGCCCTGGCGTTGGGCGAGAAAGTAGGCCACCTCGGCGACACAAAGTGCAGCGATCACGAGGTGATAGCGGGGGTTCTTGAGCTCGGCAAGGCAGCGAGCGTGTTCGGCGTCAGCCGAATTGGCGGCGGCCAGCAGCGGCCCGCTATCCACGATCGCGGTCTTGATCATCGGCCCAAGACGGGAGCGCGGCTTCGAGATCGGTGGCGGCGGTCATTTCGGGGTCGTGGAAGATTCCCGCGAACGCGATTTCACGCTCGCCGCCCGGCGCTCTCGTGAAGCCCTGGATGATGAACCTGCGGACGACGTCGGAAACACTGGTTCGTAGTCGCTCGGCCTCGGCCGTGAGCAGGCTGGCGAGGTCGTCCGGCAAGGTGATGGTGGTGCGACGCATACGCGCATACTAGCATCGCCCGGGCTACCTGCGTTCAGCCCACCACTTCGGAGATACTTCCCTCCTGGGCCTCGGGGTCGTCCCGCGGCTCGCCACCCCCAGGAGCCTCCGATGTCCGCCGATCCCTTCGTTGCGCGTCCCGAATCCAGCGAATACGCCCCGTTTTATGCCGGCTACGTGGCCCGGGTGCCGGCCGGCAACTTCCTCGAGCTGATGGCTGAAGGCGGCCGGGTCACCCGCGATCTCGTTGCCGGGCTGGATGACGCCGCGGCTCTTTACCGTTATGCCCCGGGCAAGTGGTCGATCAAAGAAGTCCTCGGGCACATGGCGGACGCCGAGCGCATCTTCGCTTACCGCGCGTTGCGTTTCGGCCGGGGTGACGAAACCCCCCTTGCCGGGTTCGAAGAGAACGACTACGTGCCCGCCGGTCGCTTCGATGCCCGGTCCGTGGCCGAGCTGGTGGCCGAGCTCGAAGTCGTCCGCAACGGCACGATCAGCCTGTTCCGGCACTTCGACGGCGCCGACCTGGCGCGCTTCGGCACCGCCAACGAGCACCCGGTCTCGGTCCGCGCCCTGGGGGTGATCCTGGTCGGTCACGAGATCCACCACCGCGCCATCCTCGCCGAGCGGTACGGGCTCCAGTGATCCGGTGATGGGCCGCACGCTCCTGCTGGTCGCCCTGGTCGTTGGGACCACGAGTTCGCCCGTGGCGGCCGGCTCCCTGCGCTTCTACGGGTCCGGGGTCTTGGCGCCGACCCTCGACCGGGTGGTGATCCCCCTCGAAACCGATCGGCCCGTGGATGTCGGGGCCGGCGACTTCACGGTCGAAGTGTGGCTGCGAGCGTTGCCGGGCGAGAACGCCAGCACGGCCGCCTGTACCAGCGCGGTCGACGACTGGATCACCGGCAACATCGTGCTCGACCGCGACGTCTTCGGCCCCGGCGACGCCGGGGACTGGGGGTTGGCGCTGAAATCGGGCCGGGTGGTGTTCGGAGTCGCCGCGGGGTCCACCGGCGTGACGCTGTGCGGCAGCCGGACGGTGACCGACGGTCAGTGGCACCATGTCGCGGTGACCCGGCAGGCCACGACCGGCGCGCTCGTTTTGTGGGTCGACGGTTTTCAGGATGCCGCCGCCGTCGGGCCGACGGGCGATCTGTCCTACCGCGACGGCCGGGTGGGCAGCACCTGGGACCCGTACCTCGTGCTCGGGGCCGAGAAACACGACGCCGGGGCTGAATATCCGTCCTTCTCCGGCTGGCTCGACGAGCTGCGCCTGTCGACCGTCCGGCGGTACACGACGGCCTTCGTACCACCCACTCGGGCCTTCGACCCGGACGCCGCCACCGCCGCCCTCTACCACTTCGACGCCGGTACCGGCACGACCGTCGCCGATGCCACCCCCGGCGGTGCCAGTCCGGGTACGCGGCGCCCCGGCGGCGTGCCGGAGGGGCCGGCGTGGGCCAGTGAGTCCCCCTTCGCCGCGACGATCTTTTCGGACGGGTTCGAATCGGGCTCGACCGCTGCCTGGAGTTCGACATCGTCCGGTCCGTGAGAGGTCGGGCGTAATGCCCGGTTTAATCTCGCCCCGTCATCTTTCCCTCGCATTCTGATTTCCTCTGGTCACCGGGACCGTTCTTGGCTTGGGCACGTTCGGAGAAGAAACGATGAGCGACAAAAAGATTCTGCTCGTGGACGACTCGATGACCACGCTCTTCATGGAAGAGATGATCCTGTCCAGCCGCTACCGGTTGGTGAAGGCATCGAATGGTGAAGACGCGGTGACGACGGCGCTCGCGGAGCAGCCGGACCTGATCCTGCTCGACGTGATCATGCCCAAGATGGATGGCTTCGAGGTCTGCCGGCGCTTGCGGGCGGAGGAAGCCACTCGTCAGGTGCCGATCATCATGGTCACGACGCGCGGAGAGGGACACAACGTCGAGCAAGGTTACGAGGCCGGCTGTACCGACTACGTGACCAAGCCGATCAACAGCATCGAACTTCTGGCCAAAGTCCAGAACTACCTAGGTGCCGCCCATGGCTGATTCCCCGAAGACCGGCGACGGAACCCCCGCTGCCTATGTCAATCGTGTCCGACAGGACACCCAGCGCTACATGGAAGAGTTGCTGGCCGAAAACGAGCGCCTGCGCCGCCTCGGCGCCGAACTCGAAGCCGACCGCCGTCGCTTGTCCGAAGATTTCGAAGGTCTGCGGCGGCGCCTGGCGGACACCGAGGGCGAGCTCGATCGTTTCCGCCATGCCCAAGAGCAACTGCACCAGCAGTTGGGCGACGTCGAGCAGGAAAACCATCGCTTCTCCGAACAGTTCCTGGAGGTCGAGCGGCGCAACAATGACCTCGCCCACCTCTACGTCGCGACCTATCGGCTGCACGCCACGCTGGACCACCAACAGGTGCTCCAGGCGATCGAAGAGATCGTCATCAACTTGATCGGCTCCGAGGTGTTCGCCGTCTTCGAGCGGGCACCGGGGGCGTCCCACTTCGACATGGTCGGCGCTTTCGGTCTCGCCAGCGAACGGTTTCCGGGGGGCGTCGTGCCTGGCCGAGGAGTTCTCGGGCGCGTGGTCGAAAGCGGGGAGATTCTGCTCGTCGACCGCGCCGGGGCTCCGCTCGAGGAGGCCCTGCCGACCGAAGAGAACCTGACCGCCTGCATCCCGCTGTCCGTCGACGGCCGCGTCCTGGGTCTGGTCGCGATCTTCGACCTGCTGCCTCAAAAAGGCGGCCAACTGGCCCCCTTGGACCGTGAGCTGATCGACATTCTGGCCACGCAAGCGGCGCCGGCGCTGTACTGCTCGTCGCTGCATGCCCGTTACGGCGCCGAGAGCGGAGCCTGAGGTGACGACCGCTCCGGCGGAGGTCGGTGTTTGGGCGGTGGAGGGGCGGCCACGGATCTTCCTCCAGCCGGGGCAGTTGCATGTGGCGAGCGGTCCACTGGCCATTTCGACCGTGCTCGGCTCTTGTGTCGCGGTGTGCCTGTGGGACCGGGAGCTGGGCGTGGGGGGCATGAATCACTACCTGCTGCCGTTCCACCTCCACGGGCCGGTCGATCCCTGGCGGTATGGCGCCGGTGCCATCGACGGCTTACTCGCGGAACTCGAA
This sequence comes from Thermoanaerobaculia bacterium, assembly GCA_033762835.1. Classification (GTDB taxonomy): domain Bacteria; phylum Acidobacteriota; class Thermoanaerobaculia; order Multivoradales; family DATKCC01; genus JANRLG01. The sequence continues at coordinate 32,363 of JANRLG010000193.1, read as the reverse complement.
CGCCGCGGCTCCTGGCGCGCTCGACTGCGCGCCAAGGTCTTCGGCGGCGCCTGCGTGCTCGAGGCCTTCCAAGGTCAGGCGCGGCACCTCGGGGAACGCAACGTGACCCTCGCTCGGCAGCGGCTCGGTGAACTCGGGATCGCCATCGATGCCGAGGCGGTCGGCGGCAATCGCGGACGCAAAGTCATTTTCCACACCGACGACGGCAGCGCCTGGGTCAAGACCCTCTAACACCATGGCGATCGACTTCGAAGCCCTGACGCGCACCTTCGTCGCCGAGTCCCGCGAGGGCCTCGAGGCGGCCGAGCAAAGCCTGCTCGCGCTGGAACGCGGGGCCGACGCTCCCGAGCACATCGACGAGGTCTTCCGGCGCATCCACACGTTGAAAGGGGACGCCGGCTCCCTCGGCTTCGACCACCTGAGGGCCGTGGCCCACCGGGTCGAGGACGTCTTGGACGGCTTGCGCGCCACGGGCGTCGTGCCCCATCGCGGCCAAGTTTCCGAACTGCTGGCCGACGTCGACTTGCTCCGGCGGCGCCTGGAGTTGGCCGCGGCGGGCCGCGACGATGCCCGCGACGACGCCGCGAGCAGTGCCACGGCGGACGCCCGCGAAACCCTCCGGGTGCCGGTGGCTCGCCTCGATGCCCTGCTCGATCTCGAGGCCGAGCTGCGCACGGCGCGCAACCAGACTACCGAGGCCCTGGCCAACCCCGAGTTCTCGCGGCCGGCCTTGGTCGAACTCCACGGCGAACACGAGCGGCTCTACGCCGCCCTCGAAGAGCTGGTCACCGCCCTGCGCATGGTGCCGCTCGGACCGTTGTTCCGCCGTGCCGAACGCATCGCACGGGACGTCGCCCTCGAGCAGGGCAAGGACGTCGCGGTGGCGATCCAGGGCGAAGACGTCGAGGTCGACACCCGCGTCGGCGAGGCACTGGGAGAAATCCTCGGCCACGGCGTGCGCAACGCCATCGACCACGGCATCGAGGCGCCCGAGCTGCGGCACACTCGGGGCAAGAGCCCGCGCGGCAGTTTGATGCTCTCGGCCCGCCACGAACACCGGGGGGTGATCGTCGAGGTCGTCGACGACGGCGGCGGCATCGACCGCGAGCGCGTGCTCGCCAAGGCGCGGGAACGGGGTTTGGTGGCGCCCGAGGAGGTCCCCTCCGACGCGGCGCTCGACCGCCTCGTTCTGGCACCGGGATTTTCGACCGCCTTGGCGGTCTCCGCGTTGTCCGGCCGGGGCGTCGGTCTCGACGTCGTGCGCACCAAGGTCGAAGCCCTCCGGGGCAGCGTCGAGATCGAAAACCGACCGGGCCGTGGCACCACCCTACGCCTGCGATTGCCCTCGACGTTGCTGTTGATCGAGGGTTTCCGGGTCGGCGTCGGCGGCGAAACCTACGTCGTGCCTCTCGAACATCTGATCGAGACGGCCGAGATGCCGGCCACGGCGGCCCCGGGTCGGGCCACCGGCCTCGTCGAGGTGCGCGGCGAAACCTTGCCCTTCTGGCGGCTGCGCGAGGCCTTCGACGTCCGCCGTCCGGCGCCGGAACGCGAGTTCGTGGTGGTCGTCGAAGGGGAGGGGCGACGCTTCGGCTTGGTCGTCGACGAGCTCTACGGCCAAGAGCAGACGGTGGTGAAGCGGCTGTCCGGCTTGTTCGAAGCGATCTCGGTGTTCGCGGGTTCGACGCTTCTGGGTGACGGGCGGGTGGCGCTCATTCTGGATATCGCGGGGCTGTTCCGGGTTCAGGGTCGTCGTCTCGACGTTGGATCTTTGCTGGGAAATCGGGCCGGCTGAGCCGGCATCAGGAGGATCTGAGATGGTCTCGAAACCTTGGATGGGTTTGGTGTTTCTCGCGTTGGCTGCGACCCCCGCCGGGGCGCAGTTCGACAAGTTGGCGATTCACGGCTACGGGGGCTGGGCCGCGGGCTTCTCGGACCCCAACCCCTACCTCGCGGGCAGTGGCGACGGCGAACCCAACTGGCAGAACCTGGAGGTTGTCCTCCTCGTCGAGGCCCAACCCGTGGACCGGCTGCGAATCATCTTCGCGCCCGAGTTCGAGGTCGAGGAAGACAGCGAAGAGTCCAAGATCGAGCTGCTCTATGCCGAGTGGCGGCTGACCGATGCCGTGCGCCTGCAGGCCGGCCGCGGACGTTTGGCTTTCGGGTTGTATGCCGACATCTACGACGTCGGTACGCTGCGGCCGTTCTTCTACCTGCCGCAGTCCATCTACGGCCATACCGGGTTCGTGTCCGAGTTCTACGATGGCCTCGGCCTCGTCGGACGCAGCCAGCAGGGCGACTGGTCGCTGCAGTGGAACGCTTACGTCGGCGGAGCGACCCTGGATATCGACGAGCCGTTCGAGGAGGTCTTGGAGGGCGGCGTCGATTCCGGCGAGGACGACGAGGACCTCGAAATCGCGGAAGCGGAGCTCGAGCTCGTGGCCGGCGCCCGTCTGCTCGTAGAGACCCCCGTCGAAGGCCTGACGGTGGGATTCTCGGTGCTCGCCGGGCAGCCCGAGGAGGCCGGCGACTTCGCGACCGGAGAGGACACCACCTTCGGCGACTTCGCCTCCTACGCCCTGGCCGCCGAGTACTCCCGGGGCCCCTGGACCCTGCGCTCGGAGTTCGGTCGCCACGAGGAGAACGAGTTCGACACCGATGCCGGTTATCTCGAACTCTCCTACCGGCTCGGCGACCACTGGCAGGTGGCCGGTCGGTGGGACAAGGCGGAGGCCGACTTCGTCGGTGAGTTGCCGGAGCAGTTCACCTCGACCCTCGAGCACGACGAGCTCTCCCTCGGGCTCAACTACTGGTGGAACGCCAACTTCGTCCTCAAAGCCTCGTTCCACCGGGTCGACGGTAATCTCTTCGCCCACGCCCACGGCGAGATCTCGGGGGTCGAAGGTCCCCTCGAGGCGCGCACGGACCTGGTAGTCTTCGGTGCTCAGTTCAGCTTCTAGGAGACGCCCGTGAACCGACGAACGATGTTGGCTTTGCTCGTCCTCGGGGTTTTCGGGGCGCTACCGGCCCGGAGCCTCGACACTTTCGTGGTCGTCGTCCACGCCAAGAACACGACGCGGTCGCTGCCGAAAGAGCAGGTGGCCCGGCTGTTCATGAAAAAAGACGTTCGCTGGCCCGACGGTTCCAAGGTCGAACCGGTGGATCGCGATTCGGAGGCCGCCGTCCGCGGTTCCTTCTGCCAGTCCGTCCACGGCAAGGACGTCTCGGCGATCAAGAGCTACTGGCAACGCCAGCTGTTCTCCGGCCGCGATACTCCGCCGCCGGAACTAGCCTCGGACCGCGCGGTGTTGGAGTACGTCGCCAGTCATCCCGGGGCCATCGGCTACGTGGCCGCCGATACGACGTTGCCTGCCGGGGTGCGCGCTCTCGGCCTCGAGTGAGGGAGGAACCCCGTGCTGCGCGACCTCAAGCTCACCCCGAAGATCATGCTGCTGCCGGCCGTGGCCGGCGTGGCCTTTCTCGTCATCCTGCTGGCCGTGCCGCGCGCCGTCACCAAGAACGACGACCTCTTCACCTTGGTCGAGACCGGTTACTTCCCGGCCGTCGAGGCGGATCACGAGCTGCGTGAAAAGCTCGGCACCATCCGCCGTGCCTTTCAAGACGCCGCGACGACCCAGGACGAATCCATTCTCGAGGAAGCCGACGCGGCGCGTAAGGCGATCGAAGACCTGCTCACCCAGGCCAAGAAGAATCCGGTCTTGGTGGCCGCGGACACGGAGTCGCTGAACGACGACTTCCAGGCCTACTTCGCCTCGGCGACCCGGGTCGCTCGGGCGGCCATCGCGGGCGACGTCGGGACCGCCGTGGCGCGCGACCAGCAAGACGCCGTGGCCAGCTTGAGCCGGCTCGACCAGCGCTTGGATTCCTCGCTGAACCGCAGCCGAGAGGGCATGACCCAGGCCTTTTCAGACGCGCGGAGCAATCAGAAGACGTCGTCTCAGGTATTGACCCTGGTGACGGTGGTTTCGGCGCTGTGCCTGGTGCTTCTGGTGCTGTTGTCCTGGTTTCTGGTCCGCCGCGCCATTCGTCCCCTGCAGCGTACCGTCCGGGCTTTCGATCGTCTGGCTCGGGGAGAGCTCGGGGTGGCCATCGAGCTGACCGGCGGGCGCGACGAAATCGGCCAGCTGCAACGCTCCGCGGCCGACTTCGTGCGTTATCTCGAGGACATGGCGAAGCTCGCCTCGCGGCTCGCCGACGGGGATCTCGCCACTGCCGTGGTCGCGCGCTCGGACGGCGACGTGCTCGGCCAAGCCTTTCGCGAAATGAGCGCCAAGCTGCGCCAGACGATCTCCGATCTCCACGCCAGCGCGCGCACGCTGGCCTTGGCGGCGGCGCAGGTGGCGGCGACGTCCCAGGCGCTGTCGAACGGCACCGGCGAACAAGCGGCATCGGTCGAGGAGGCGAGTTCGAGCCTCGAGGAGATGACCGCTTCGATCGGCCAGAACGCCGCCAACAGCCGGCTCATGGAACAGATGGCCAACCGTTCCGCGGACGACGCCCAGCAAAGCGGCGGTGCCGTACGCGAGACGGTCGGGGCCATGCGCGGGATCGCCGAACGCATCACGATCGTCGAGGAAATCGCCTACCAGACCAACCTGCTGGCCCTGAACGCGGCGATCGAGGCGGCGCGGGCCGGCGAGCACGGTCGAGGCTTCGCGGTCGTGGCCGCGGAGGTGCGCAAGCTCGCCGAGCGCAGCCAGACAGCGGCCAAGGAAGTGCGAGCCTTGGCCGGCTCGAGCCTCCAGGTGGCCGAGCGCTCCGGTCAGCTGCTCGGAGACCTGGTGCCGGCGATCAAGAAAACCGCCGAGATCGTCCAGGAAGTGGCCGCGGCGTCCGACGAGCAGGCCTCGGGGGTCGACCAGATCAATCGGGCCATGGCGCGGGTGGACGAAGTCGCCCAGCGCAACGCCTCGGCAGCGGAGGAGCTGGCCTCGACCGCTCAGGAGCTCGCGGGTCAGTCCGACACTCTGCGGCGGACGCTCGAGTTCTTCCGCTTGGGCCAAACCGAGGCCGCCGTGGCTTCGCCCACCGCGAGCAGCGCCTTCGCCGGTTTCCCCTCGGGACCGCCGATGCCCCTGGGCCGGCCGGCGGCAACCCTGATGACCGACGATCCGGACTTCGAACGCTACTGAGGAGCACGGCGGATGGCTGAGAGTCGGCAGTTCGTGACGTTCTTCCTGGCCGGAGAGGAGCATGCCCTGCCGGTCGAGCGGGTGCTCGAAGTGCTCGCCCTCGGGCGCATCACCCGCGTGCCGACCACCCCGCCGTGGATCCGCGGCGTGGCGAACGTTCGCGGCAGCGTGCTGCCGGTGGTGGACGTGGCGGTCAAGCTCGGCCTGCCCCCGACCGAGATGGGCGCCCGGTCGTCGATCGTGGTGGTCGAAAGCGAGGCCTTCGGGGAACGCCTGCGCCTCGGTGTGGTGGTCGAGTCGGTCGCCCAGGTGATCGAGATCGCGGCCGAAATGCTCGAGCCGCCGCCCAGCTTCGGCACCCGCATTCGTGTCGAATACCTGACCGGCATGGCGCGGGTCGGCGATGGGTACGTGCTGCTCTTCGACCTCGAACATGCGCTGTCGGCCGAGGAGCTCCAGGCCGCGGCGACCGTCGAGGAGCCGGCGGCGGAGGCCGGGGCGAGCGAGGAAACTCCGGCATGATCCCCGCCGGACGCCCCGTCATGCCGCTGCACAACCCCTTGCCGATCGGCGACCGGGAGTTCACTCTGCTCCGGGACTGGATCCACAAGAACTCCGGGATCTTCCTGAACGACTCCAAACGCGCCCTGCTCGTGCGCCGCTTGTCCGCCCGTCTCAAGGCCCTCGAAGTGCCCGATTTCAAGGCCTACTACCGGGAGCTCTGCCGGCGTGGCCCGGAGGAGACCCGGGCGCTGCTCGACGCCATCACGACCCACGAGACGAGCTTCTTTCGTGAGCCGCGGCAGTTCGAGTACCTGAGCCGCGAGGTCTTCCCGCGTTGGTCGGCGGCGGCCGAGCGGGGCGAACGCCCGAAGCGGGTGCGCGCTTGGTCCGCCGCCTGTGCCACCGGAGAAGAGGCCTACTCGCTGGCGGCCGCGCTGCTCGAGGCGTTGCCGCCGGCGGCAGGCTGGCGCCTCGAGATCTTCGCCACGGACCTGTCCACCCGCATCCTCGAGCGGGCTCGGGAAGGCGTGTGGCCGGCCGAGAAGACCGCCACGATCCCGCCCACCGTGCTCAAACGGTATTTCCTGCGCGGCCGCAACGCGTCCCTGGGCAAGGTCAAGGCGGGGCGCGAGTTGCGTTCGCTCCTGACTTTCGAGCGCTTCAATCTCGCCGCCGAAACCTACCCGCCGCTCGGGACCTTCGACCTCGTGTTGTGCCGCAACGTGCTCATCTACTTCGACGCCGCCACGCGCTCCCGGGTGGTCGCGCGGTTGCTCGATCACCTCCAACCCGACGGATTCCTGTTGCTCGGCCACGCCGAGAACCTCGCCGGATTGGGCCATCGGGCGCGACCGGTCATCCCGACGGTCTATCGGCCGACGACGGGCGGCGGCCCGTGATCGGACTCGAGCCGGTGCCGGAGCGGGCGGAGCGCAGCGGGCTTCACATTCTCGTGGTGGACGATTCGGCGGTGGTGCGCCAGTTCATGGCCGGCTTGCTGGCGGACCAGCCGGACATGACCGTGGCCACCGCGGCGGATCCGCTGATCGCGCTGGGCAAAATGGAGCGCTCGCGGCCCGATGTCATCCTGCTCGACCTCGAAATGCCGCGGATGAACGGAATCGAGTTCCTGCGCCGGGTGATGGCCGAGGATCCGATCCCGATCGTCGTCTGTTCGAGCCATACCGGCCGCGGCACGCGCGCGGCCCTCGAGGCCCTGGAGTTGGGCGCCGTGGAGGTGCTGGAAAAGCCCTCGGTGGGCCTCCGGACGTTTTTGAACGAAAGCGCCATGGTGTTGGTCGAGACCCTTCGGGCCGCTGCCCAGGTGACGCCGCGGGCGGCGGGCCGGTTGCCGCCGATTCGGCGGGTCTTGCCGGCGCGCGCTCCGGTGGCGGTCGCCGGCGGCCCGGTGCCGCTGGTGGCGATCGGCGCCTCGACCGGGGGGCCCGAGGCTCTGCGGGCGCTGTTCTCGGTCTTGCCGCGGGACGCCGGGGCTTTCGTCGTCGTCCAGCACATGCCGGCAGCGTTCACCGGGGCCTTCGCCGGCCGTCTCGACGAGATCTCTCCGTTGGCGATCAAACAAGCCGAAGACGGCGACCCCGTGGCCTTGGGCACGGTGCTGGTGGCACCCGGGGACCGCCACTTGCGGGTCGAACGCCGCGGCACCGAGCTGGTGGCACGACTCGACGAGGCCCCGCCGGTTTGCCGCCACCGCCCCAGCGTCGACGTCCTGTTCCACTCGATCGCACGGCTGAGTGGGGTGGATACGGTGGCCGCCCTGCTCACCGGCATGGGCAAGGACGGCGCCGAGGGGCTGCTCGCCCTGCGGCGCGCCGGGGCGCGCACGGTGGCCCAGGACGAAGGCTCCTCGGTGGTCTTCGGCATGCCGCGGGAAGCCATCGCCCGGGGTGCGGCGGAAGTGGTTCTGCCCCTCGACCGTCTGGCCCAGGGCATCTTGGAACGCTGCTACGAGCTGCGCCGCGGCCTGCGCCCGGCTTCCCACGGAGCCCGAACATGAGGCAGGATTCCGCCATGGAGATGGCGGTCGATCCCCGGAACGAGTTGGCGGGGCGTGCGCGGGAGTTGCGCAACTTGTTGTCGGAGTTCGAGTTGCGGCTGGCCGAGCTGGGTCCGGCGGCGGCCACGGTATTGCCGAGGTCCCCCGACGAATTCGCCGAGGTACGCCGCTCGCTGGACGCCGCCGAGTCCGATCGGCTCGAGTTGGCCCAGCGCTTGGTCTCGACCGAACGCCAGGCGAGCCGGCTGATGAGCCTGTACGTGGTGACCTACCAGCTGCATTCGACGCTCGATCCCGAGGAGGTCAAGGCGGCGATCGCGGAGATCACCCTGGATTTGCTCGGCGCCGAGCGCTTCGTCCTCGTGCTGCGGGAGGAAACCGACGGCCGGGCGGCCATCGCCCTGTCCCGTGGGCTCGAAGACGGGGGGCCGGAGCTCTTTCGCGGCGACAGTTACCCGGGCGGGGACGCCGCCGTGGATGCGGCCTTGGTCGACGGCCAGGTGCGCCTCGAACCGCCGAACTCGGAGGCGATCGGCATCGTGCCGCTCAAGATTCGCGATTCCGTGGTCGGCGCCTTGGTCGTCCTCAAGCTCTTCGGCCACCGCACCAAGCCGCTGTCCGAGGACCGCGAGTTGCTGGACTTGCTCGCTGCTCACGCGGCTTCCGCCTTGCTCGCCGCTCGTGCCTATTCGACCATGGTCCGGCGAGTCCGCACCCTCGAGGGGCTGCTGACTCTCCTGAAGGGGTAACGGGGGCAAGGGTCGATGAAGATCTCCGGCAGCCTCGAAGACGTCGGCATCGCCGAAGTGATGCAGGTCATCCACTTCGGTGCTCGCACCGGCCGGCTGACCGTGACCTCCCTCGATCGCCGCGCCGAGATCAGTTTCTTCAAGGGGGCCGTCGTCCAAGCCTGGGCGCAGGGCGCCGATCGCCTCGGGGACCTGCTGCTGCGCGACGGCGCGATCCTCGAGAGCGAACTGGGCGAAGCCCTCGAGGCTCAGCGCGAGGTGTTGCCGGCGCGTGCCCTCGGCCGGGTCTTGCTCGATCGCGGCACGGTCACGGTGGGCGTCTTGAACCAGACCCTCGGCCGGCAGATCCTGGGGGCCGTTCGCGAGGTGGCGCGCTGGCGCCAGGGCAGCTTCTCGTTCGAAGTCGCCGGCTCGGTGGCCGGTGACGTACTCTCGCGCCCGGTCCAGGACGTCGTGCCCGGACTGCGTTTCGAAGTTCCGGCCCTGCTGGCGCAGCTCGCCCCGCGGGCCAGCGAACACGATGACACCAAACCGATGGCGCGGCCGGCGGCCCTCGGCGTCGCCGCGGTAGGCAACGTCCGGGTGGGACCTTGGTCGCGGGAGGCCTTGGTGCAGGAGTTCAGCCCTGCTCCGGAGGCCGCCGCCGGCGTCGGTGGCGGGCTTCCGCTGGTCGAAGTGGGGGGGCGCCTGCTGGTGCCCGCGGTGCCCGCGCTGCCGCAAGAGGAAGCGGCGCCGTGGCCCGAGGTGCGCGTGTTGTCCGGGGATCGGGGGCTGTTTTCCGCGCTCGCCGCGGCCCTCGACGAAGAGCCCGTGGCGGTTCGTTGGGGCGCTCCCGAGCAGGACGAGGGCGAGACGCCGGCCCTGGTGGTGCTCGATGCGCGCGGCCAAGGGCCCGAGGACCTGCTGTCGATCGTCCAACGGTCGCGCCCGGCACCGGTAGTGGCCGTGGTCGCCGGCTCGGACGACACGGTGCGGGCCTACGAGGCGGGGGCGGTGGCGGTGGTGCCGCCGGAGCTCGAGGCCATGGTGGCGTGCGTGCGGCGGTTCGCGCGCACGCCCAAGCCGCGGCCGGAGCCCGTCGGCGGGTCTGGCGAACGGGTGGTGGTGGAGCGCCTGCGCCGTTTCCTCGACGAAGTGCGCTCCGGTTTGTATTCGGCCACGGTGTCGCTGTCGCTCATGAACATGGTGGCGGAGTCGGCCGAGCGGGGCATTCTCTTCCTGGCCCGGGAAGACGAGTTGGCGGTCCTCGGCGCCTTCGGTGCCCAGTGGCCGGCGGGCTCGCCTCTTTCGAGCCTGCTGCGGGATTTTGCCCTCCGCCCCGCGGACGCCGCCGAGCTGCGCCGCCTAACCGTGGACGGCGCCCGGCGGGTGACCGTGGACGAGTTGCCCGAGGCCCTGCTGCGCAAGATCGGCCCACCGCGCAGTGGCGAAGCCGCTCTGGTGCCGGTCACCGGACAAGATTCGCTGGTCGCCTTGGTCTACGCCGACAACGGCACGCTGGACGTGCGTCTGCGGGATCTCGACGTGATCGAAGTCGCTACTGCCCAGATCGGACTGGCGTTCGAAAACGAACTGCTGCGCCGGCGCCTGCGCGACCGCGAGCGGTGACGCAGGCAGCGGTCGGTCGCGCTACGAAACCCCGGTGAAGCGCAACCCCGGGTCGCGCTCCGCCCGGCGCAAATAGTCCGCGATGCGCATCAGCTCCGCCACCGACAAGGCCTCGGCCAACGCCGCTTGCCGGAAGAGGTCGAAGGCCTCGCTGGCGTAGCCGTGCAGGGCGCCTTCGTGCAGCACATCCGCGGACTCTTCGGCCAGAGTCTGAACCTCTTTGAATCTCCCCTGCTCGAGGAGGAGTTTGGCGAGGTCCACGGTAGCCAAGGCAGCAGAGTAGGCAATGTCGTGGTCTAGGAAATGCCGGCGTGCCTGGCGGAAGGCGACCTCGGAAGCCTGCGACTCCCCCCGTCGTTCGAGGATGCGGGCTTGGAGCCAAAAGAAGCGGCCGCGCAACCAGACATCGGAGCTGAACTCCTCGTATAGGGAGCGATACTTCTCCAAGAGTTCCGCGGCTTCCAACGTCTCGTCGGCGGCCTCCAGGTAGCGAGCCAGGTTGTGGACTGCGGCCAATAGGTCCCGATGCTCGGCCACGTCGATTTGGAGGAGGGAAGCCCTCGCGGTTTCAATGGCACGGCGGGTCTCACCGCGCCCGAACTGGGCTCGTGCAATCTGCACCAAGGCGCGACCTTGCAAGTGGTCGTCGGCCAAGAGCTTGTGGATGGCCAGCTCTCGTTGGAGCAGGCCCAAGGCCTCGTCGTACCGCTGCTGGACGATTCGCAGGGAGGCCGCAAAACTCAGAACCTCGGCTTCCATGGAGGGGACGACCATCTCCGAAACGTGAGCCAGCAGTGACGCGAAAATGGCCTCAGCGGCTTCGGGCCGCTGGGCGATGCGCAGAGCATTGGCCCAGTGCGCACGAGCGAGGATCAGTAGATCCCGAGACCCGCCGAGGCCAGCCTCCGAGTCGGGCACCCGTTGCGCGACGACACAAGCCAACCGACAGTCGTCGAGCGCACCCTGCAACTGGCCCCGAGTCGTTCGGTCGTGGACTCGTTCGAGTAGCAGCTCGACCAAGTAGCGGGAGCGCATCTTCTTGCGAGAGCGCTGAGCGAGGCCGGTGCGCGCTTCGATGTTCGTCTCTCGATCGAGAAGCTCCAAATCTCGTTGCGCAGCTGCGATCCCTTCCGCCACCGCACGAACAAGATGCCCGCTGCCCATCGTGATTCTAGATTCCACGGCCATGGCTTCGTGCTGTTCGATGACGAGTCGGCAGTGTGGACACGACTCCGTCAGATGGCTCAGAAGATGGGCGAACGCGACCGACAAAGGAAGCCGCCCTTCCCGTACCCGAGTCAGGAACTCCAGGCTTAGATGCTCCGACTCTCCATAGTGACCCATACTCGGCGCTCCTCGGTTGCGAGATCGTCTTGTATACCTAGTCACCAGAGCGCGGGAAAACGAGACAGTCCGGGGTTGCCCTGGTAGAAAACAGAGGCAACCCCGGGAGGTCTTCAATACTCGATGGCGCCTAGAGAGACCCCCGTAGGCTCGTCATGTTCGGAGGAAACCTCGCGACCAGCTTCCGAGCGACGGGTGGGTTCTCCAACCGTCAAACCGTTTGGATCGATTGTCACGTCGTACCGGCCGACCCAGGCCACCAACCCAGCCCACAAGTCCTTGAATTCGAAGCGGGCTTGCCCGCCTTCACGGTCGGGGCCTTGGGCGGTGGCGGGGAGGGCGACGAAGGCGGCGCAGAGACAGAACGTGACTAGCAGACTCGACCGTTGACGCATGACTCGTTCTCCTTTTGTGTAACGAAGAGAAGCGTAGGACGGGTTGTCCTCCGCTTCGGCGCTTCTATATTCGCTGGTATTCACGGAAGGCGATTCGGGACGCGAAGTTTCCGAAAGGCACTAGATTTTTCCCCAGAGGCCACTTCGAGGGCGAATCTTGGTGGCTTGCCGGGAGGGAAAGGCGGTGTTACCGTCCTTCGGTGCTCCCGCCAACGAGCCTCGTCGAACGGCCGGCGTCTGCCGGGCTGCCGGTCCGCATTCTCGGTACCGGTGTCCACGTGCCCTCGCGGTGCGTGACGTCCGCCGAGTTGGACGCCACCTACGGCCGGGTGCCGGGGACGACGGCGGCGCGCTCGGGGGTCGTTACCCGGTTCTGGGCGGGGCCCGAGGAGAGTTCGGTCTCGATGGCGGCGGCGGCGCTGGGCGCGGCGCTGGAAGCGGCGGGTATGGCGGCGACGGAGCTCGACGCCGTGATCGTCGCGAGCGTCCTGCCCGAGCAGCCCATGCCGACCAACGCCGTGCTCGTCCTGGGCGCCCTGGGCGTGCCCGGTGGTGGCGTGGCGGCCTTCGACATCAACGCGTCCTGCCTGGGCTTTCTGACCGCCCTCGACGTGGCCAGCCTCGGGATCGCCGCCGGCCGTTGGCGCCACGTCGGGATCGTGGCCAGCGAGCTCGCCTCGAAGGGCTTGAACCACGGCGACATCGAATCGAGCGCCTTGTTCGGGGACGGCGCCGGGGCGGCGGTGCTCGGCCCGGGCGGGGAGTCCTCGTGCCTCCTGGCGTCACGCTTCGAAACCCACCCGCGCGGCGCTCGCCTGTGCGAGATCGCGGCGGGAGGTACGCGGTTCAACGTCGTGACGCCCCCGGCTGATCCCGCCGCTTACCTGTTCCGCATGGACGGCCTGGGGATCATGAAACTCGCCGCCGAGACCTTGCCGCCGTTCCTGGCTGCCGTCTTGGCCGAAGCGGGGCTGGGGCTCGACGACCTCGACGTCGTGGTACCCCACCAAGCGAGCCATCTCGGCCTGCGGTTCCTGCGCGAACGTCTGGGGGTGCCCGCGGACAAAGTCGTGGACCAGCTCGCCACCCACGGCAACCAAGTCTCGGCGTCCCTCGGAACCGCATTCCATGCCGCCATCGCGAGCGGGCGCCTGCACCGCGGTGGCCACGTGCTGCTGATCGGCACCGCCGCGGGCCTGAGCCTGGGCGCCGCGATCCTGCGGTACTGACCATGGCCGTCGACTTGCGACTCGACCTGCTCGTGGCCGGCAGCTGCCGGCATCTCGAGCGGATGGTGCGCCGCGGCGGGGCTTGGCGGTCGATTCGGTTCCCCTCGCTGGTCGGGGTGATCCGGCATCCCACCCAGGGCGTCGTGCTCTTCGACGCTGGCTACTCACCGCGGTTCTTCGCCGAAACCAAGTCGTTCCCCTATTCGCTCTACCGGCGGATGACTCCGGTCGACTGCGGCCCGACGGACACCGCCGCCCACCAGCTCCGGAATCTGGGGATCGCCCCGGGCGACGTCTCCCGGGTCGTCCTCTCGCACTTCCACGCCGACCACCTGGGCGGATTACACGACTTCCCGAACGCCCGCTTTTCCGCCTCGCGCGCGGCCCTCGATCCCGCCTGGCGCAACCGCTCGGCCTTCAGGCACGTCCGCCGGGCCTTCCTGCCCGGGCACCTACCGGCCGACTTCGAGACGCGGGTCGATTGGGTGGAGGACAGCCGGCAGTGTGCCGTGCCCGGTCTGTCGCGGGAGTTTGCGACCGGGTTCGATCTGCTCGGCGACCGCTCGCTCGTCGGCCTGGACGTTTCCGGCCACGTGCGCGGCCAGCTCGGCCTCTTCGCCGAACGCACCCAGGGTCCGCCGACTTTTCTCGTCGCCGACGCCTGCTGGACGCGCCGGGCCTTCACCCACGGCGAGCTGCCGCACCCCTTGACGCGGCTGGTCACCGAAGTGCCGGGGCTCTACCGGGAGCGAATCGGGGCCCTGGCGCGGCTGGCCGCGGAACGCCCCGAGGTACTCCTGGTGCCGTCCCACTGCGAGCCGAGTGTCGCGCTCGCCCGCGGGCAACTCGGGTCGCCGTGATTCAGGCCCTGACCTTCCTGTCGACCTACTTCGCCACGCGCCGCCGGCGCTTCCTGGATCGCGCCGCGCTCGAAGCCTGGCAGGCGCGGCGCCTGAAGCGAGCCCTCGAGCGTGCGCGCCGAGTCTTTCCCTTCTACCGAAAGGTCGTGGCGGCGGAGTTGGCGGACTTCCCGGTTCTCGACAAGCCAGCGTGGCTGGAGAACTTCGCGAGCCTGAACGATCATGGGCTCGAGCTCGAGGCGTGCCTACGGCTGGCCCGTGAGGCCGAGGCGCGGCGGGACTTCACGGCGCGGCTGGGCGGCGTGGCGATCGGGTTGTCGACTGGCACCTCGGGGCGCCAAGGGGTCTTCTTGACCTCACCCGCCGAGCGCGCTCGCTGGGCTGGCACCGTGCTCGCCAAGGCCTTGCCCGCCGGCCTGCTCGCGGGGGCGCGGGTGGCGCTCGTACTGCGCGCGGGCGGCCCGCTGTACGAGGCCGTGGGCGGGAGGCGGGTCCGGTTCCGGTTCTTCGACCTCGCCCGGCCGCTCGACGACCACGCGGCGGAGCTCGCCGCCTTCGCTCCCACGGTGCTGGTGGCCCCGCCCCAGGCCTTGGTGTACCTGGCAGCACTGCGCCGGGCCGGCGGGCTGGCGATTCGCCCCGCGACGATCTACTCCGTCGCCGAGGTGCTCGAACCCCGGGACCGCGCCGCCATCGAAGGCAGTTTTGGCGGGACTCTCCACGAGATCTATCAAGCCACCGAGGGTTTCCTCGGCATCACCTGCCGGCTCGGGCGCCTGCACCTGAACGAGGATCTGCTCTTCTTCGAGCGCGAATGGCTGGACCGGACGACCCGGCGCTTCGTGCCGATCGTCACTGACCTGTTCCGCACCACCCAGGCGATCGTCCGCTACCGGCTCGGCGACGTCCTCGTCGCAGCCGCCGAGCCCTGCCCCTGCGGCTCGCCGATGACGGCGATCGAACGCATCGAGGGCCGCACGGACGATCTGCTGCGCCTCCCCGGGGCCGTCTCTGGCGATTTGAAGTCGGTCTTCCCGGATTTCGTGCGCGGCGCCGTCCTGGGCGTGCCGGGCATGGAGGATTTTCGGCTCGTTCAGGAGTCTCCGGATCACCTCGTTCTCGCCGTGCGTCCGCCCGAGCTCCAGGACCAAGCCGCGGCGGCCCTCGCCCAGCTCTTCCAGCGCGACGGCCTACGAGTTCCGGAAATCACGGCCGGTGAGTTCAAGCCCTTCCGGCCCGAGGTCAAACTGCGGCGCGTGCGCTCGGTGCTCGGCGGACTCAGGGAGGGGTGAAGAAGTCCAGGGCCGTCTTCACCGTTTGGCAGTGGATGTCGACCGTGTCGGCCACGTCCGCGGCGTAACCCCCGGCCATGACGACGACGACCGCGAGGCCGGCCGACCGCAGGGCGCGCAGCACGCGCACATCCCGCTCCGCCAAACCCGCCTTTGAGACGGCCAGGCGGCCGAGGGTGTCGCCGACGAACGGGTCCGCCCCGGAAACCCAGATCGCGAGCTCCGCCCGCTCCCACCGCGCCCAGGCGAGGCTCGTCGCGAGGCCGCGATCGAGCGCTTCGAGGTACTCCGCGTCGCCGCTGGCATCCGGCAGCTCGAGGTCGAGGTCACTGATCTCTTTGTGAAACGGGAAGTTGCGAGCGCCGTGCAGGGAGAAGGTGAAGACCGTCGGGTCGTCGCGGAAGATCGCCGCCGTGCCGTTGCCCTGGTGCACGTCGGTGTCCACCACCAACACGCGACCCACCCGCCCCGCGGCCTGGAGCGTCCGGGCCGCCACCGCCGCGTCGTTGAACACGCAGAACCCCTCCCCGCGGTCGGCGAAGGCATGGTGCGTCCCCCCGGCCAAATTCACCGCCACTCCCGCCTCGAGCGCCGCCCAAGCCGCCGCCCACGTGGCCCCCGCGGACCGCCGCGACCGCTCGATCATCTCCGGCGACCAAGGAAACCCGATCCGCCGCACCTCCGCCCGCGTCAACTCCCCCGCCACCGCCCGCGCCACGTAATCCGCCGTGTGCGCCCGCCGCAACTCCGCCTCCGACACCGCCGCCGGCTCCCGTAACGAAATCCCCGCCAACCCTGCCACCCGCTCCCGCAGCAGCCGGTACTTCGACATCGGAAACCGGTGACCCTCGGGCAACGGCAGGACGAAGTGGTCGCAGTAGAAGGCGAGCATGGGAGGGAGGATAACGCGGCGCGGGAGGGCTGTTAGACTTGGAGTTCCTTCAGGCGCTCTCTGCACAACTGAGGTAGTCCGTTTGTATGCTCTTGGCAGTCAAGGGGGCAGTTAGCCATCAATTCACATACTCCTTATGTCTGACGACTTCATCGTATTCGTCCCGAGTGATCCGAGTTATGCTGCTTCAGAAGAAGTTCAGCAGCGCGTGCTAGCGATCTTGAAGCGTTTAGCACCATCAGGTAATGCCATCTTCACGGTCGTCTCAGAGTTCATTCAGTTTCACGACGCGGGTGCGAACTTCGAGCGCGTTCGCTGTCCGTTCTGTAACTCGGAGGTGGGTTTTGGGTGGTGGCAGGATCGGATGAGCGATGATTGGGAAGAAGGCGGGTTTCGCCTAGATTCCTATGAAACTCCTTGCTGTGGCGATCTCTGCCCTCTGAGTCAATTGAAATATGAGTGGCCTCAGGCTTTTGCACGAACTAGCTGGACCGTGCGAAACGCCAATCTGGGCGAGTTCGATGCGGCATGTCATGCTGAGCTAGAGACGGCAGCAGGTCGGCCTCTCGTCATGATCAGGCAGCACATATGATTGTTATTTAATCGCGCAAGGTTCGCGGTGCAGCGGTTGGGGTGGTGCACTGATGGCGGAGCCAAGAATCGAGGGGCCATGGGCGCGATCGAAGAGTTCATCTCGCGATACAAGAAGGAGTACGATTTCTACGATCAGGCGGCACGCCTAGCGTCTCAGCTCCTCGACGCTCGTCTCCAGGCCGCGGGAATCCGTTCGATCGTGACCTCGCGTGCTAAGTCCGTTGCTAGACTAGAGCCGAAAGTCAAAGCGCGGGCTTCACGTAAGTCGTACGCCACAACTGAGGACATCTATAACGACATCGTCGATCTAGCTGGTGTGCGCATCGCTCTGTACTTTCCGGAACAACGGGACCATGTCGAGGGCATCGTCCGTCAGCTGTTTAGCGTGCTGGGCGAGAAGACCTTTCCTGATGAGAGCGCGAAGCCCAGCTATGAGAAGAGGTTCTCGGGTTACTGGGCGACTCACTATCGCGTCCAGATCCGGGAACAACTTCTCGCGGATGCACAGAAGCGATATGCAGAAGCTCGCATCGAGATCCAGGTTGCCTCCGTGCTCATGCATGCATGGTCTGAGGTTGAGCACGACCTCGTCTACAAGCCTCTGCAGGGGCACCTGTCAGGCGCTGAGTACGACATTCTCGATGAACTAAACGGGCTCGTGATTGCCGGAGAAATCGCCCTCAAGAGACTTCAGGCGGCGGGTCAGGCGCGAGTCAAGCAAGGCCAGGCCTTCGGAAACCACTACGAACTGGCTGCCTTTCTTCTCGCGAATGCCGCGGCGGACCGACCCTCTGCTGCAGAGCAGGGACTGGGCGAAGTCGATGTTCTGTTTGGCCTCCTGTCGTCACTGAACCTGGCGACACCAGACCACCTTCGCCCCTATCTTGCTCAGCTACACTCCGATCTTGAGCATCGGCCGATATCCGAACAGATCGTGGACCAACTCCTTCTCGAAGACGACACTCGGTACGACGTCTACCAGAAGGCCCGGGCAGCCGTCGGGGACGATGTTGGGGCGAGCCAGGCGCCAGATGTTCACGAGGCGCTTGGCTATTTCATGTCGCAGTGGATCGAGTTCGAGCGTCAGATTCGAGTCAGGATGCGAGGCGTCGAGCGCGGACCGCCTGTTCCGTCTCCCCAACGTTTGCTCGGAGAAGGGTTGATCGACCACGCAACCGCGGAGCGGCTTGAGCCAATCCGCCGGCTTCGCAATGATGTCGTGCACGGTATCTTCAGCGGCGAGCCGACTCGGCTGAGGGAAGCCGGGTCGCGCCTTGCTGAGATCATCGGGCAACTGGCGGCGCCTTCCGCAAAACAGGGCGTTACAGCGTCTCCCGCCGACACGGTCCTTGATCCTCACTAAGTTCTCCCCCAGCTGCCAACGCCCCATTCCCCCACGGAGCCGCAACATGGCCAAGATCGCAAAGAACACCATCTGTCTCTGGTTCAACGGTGACGCCGAGGAAGCCGCGCGGTTTTATGCGGCGACGTTTCCCGATTCGTCGGTCGATGCGGTGCATCGGGCGCCGGGGGACTATCCGTCGGGGGCGCAGGGGAATGTCCTGACCGTCCAGTTCACCGTTTTGGGCATTCCGTGCCTCGGGCTCAACGGCGGGCCGGCGTTCAAACACACCGAGGCGTTTTCATTCCAGGTCGCCACCGTCGACCAGGAGGAGACGGATCGGTACTGGACCGCGATCGTCGGGAATGGCGGCCCAGAGAGGGCCTGCGGTTGGTGCAAGGACAAGTGGGGATTGTGTTGGCAGATCACGCCGGTTGCCTTGACGGAGGCGATCACCGATCCCGATCCAGCGGCCGCCAAACGCGCGTTCGAGGCCATGATGACGATGGGCAAAATCGACATTGCGGCCATCGAGGCGGCCCGGCGGGGCTGAGCAGCCGGTGGGTCAACCCGCCTCGGCCGCCAGCCGCCCCAGCACCTTCCCCAAGTCTGGGGCCGTTCCGACCAACCCGGCCCATGGGTCGGCCTGTTGCTGGGCCACCCGCTCGGGGACGTTTTTCAAGTGGAACTCCTCGGGCAGGAAGTCCCGCTCGATCTCCCGCCAGTCGAGCGGCGTCGACACTGGGGCTCCCGGCCGGGGGCGGACGGAAAACGGCGCGACCAGCAGCTTGCCGTGGCCGTTTTGCAGAAAGTCGACGTAGACCTTGCCCTCGCGGGCCGAGGGGCTGCGGGCAATCGAGGCGATCTCGGGCCGGCGGGTGACGATGACGCGGGCCAGGAGCTCGGCGAGTTGGCGGGCTTGGTCGTGGGTGAGCCGGCCGCCCGTGGGCAGCAGAACGTGGAGGCCCGAGGCGCCGCTGGTCTTGAGATACGCCGGGAGCTCGATCGCCGCGCACAACCGACCGACCTCGCGGGCCACGGCGAGGGCCTGGGAGAAGGGGAGCCCCTTGGCGTCGAGGTCGAGAATCGCCCAATCCGGCCGAGCGAGGTCGGCGAAGCGGCTGGACCAGACGTGGAGCGGAATGGCTCCGAGGTTGATGACGTAGAGCAGCGTCTCGACGCCGTCGCAGACGAAGTAGCTCGTCTCGGTGCCGGCGTCCTCACTCCACACGACTTCCGTCCGTACCCAGTCCGGCGCGCCCTCGGGGGCGTTCTTTTGGAAGAACGACTTGCCGGCGA
Organism: Thermoanaerobaculia bacterium; assembly: GCA_033762835.1. Lineage (GTDB taxonomy): Bacteria > Acidobacteriota > Thermoanaerobaculia > Multivoradales > DATKCC01 > JANRLG01. The sequence continues at coordinate 13,085 of JANRLG010000193.1, read as the reverse complement.
TGCCGTCCGGGTAACGGTCGAGCACCAGCGGGCGGTCCCGCAGGTAGGGGAGCATGGCCGGGGCGATGGCCTGGTAGTAGTCGAGCAGGTCGCCTTTGGTGAAGCCGTCCTCGGGCCAGAAGACTTTCTCGCGGCGCGAGAGCACCACCCTCTTCTTGATCGGCGCCGGGGCAGGTTCGGGTTCCGCGGCCGGCACCGAGGACACCGCCCCCGGCAACTCCGTGCAGTCCTCGGCGCGTTTGTCCGACCGTCGACGCTGGATCACCGGGTGCCGCAACTGGCCGGTTTCGGTGACCTCCAGGTAGCGCACTTCGACGACTTCCCGCGGCTCCACCCAAACGTCCCGTACCGTGGCCTTCGGCGCGTCATCGAACGAGGCTTCTCCGCGGCGGTGGGCCTCGAGCACGGTGGCGAGCTCGCCGCGGTCCTTCGCCGTCAGCCCGGAGCCGGCGCGGCCGGCGTACCGCCAACGACTGCCATCGAGCCACGCTAAGTGCAGGCTCTCGAGACCGGTCTTCTTGTCCTTGGGGCGCAAAAAACCGACGATGGCGAGGTCCGCCGTTCGTTGCACCCGGACTTTCAGCCAGCTCGGGCCGCGGCCGTCCTGGTACGGGGCGTTGGCCCGCTTGGCGATGACCCCCTCGAGCCCGAGCTGCTCGACGGCTTGGAAGAAGGCCACACCCTGCTCGGCCACGTGGTCGAGCAGGCGTACGGCGCCGCGCGGAGGCACCACGCGGGTGAGGAACGACTTGCGGACTTCGAGCGGCAAGGGGCGCAGATCGCGACCCTCGAAGGCCAGGAGGTCGAAAACGAAAAACGTCGCCGGGTGCTCGAGGGCTGATCGCTCGGCGTCGCCCCGACGGGTGGCGTGGGCGCGCTTTTGGAGACGCTGGAAGCTCGGTTTGCCGGTGTCGTCGAGCACCGTGACCTCGCCGTCGAGCACGTAGTGACTCGCCGTCAAGGCGCGCAACGTGCGGGTGATCTCCGGGAACGTCGCCGTGGCCGCGCCGCCGCTGCGGAAACGCAAAGCCAGCTCCCCAGGACCGCCGCCCGCCCGTGGGTTCCGCCCGGCGAGCAGGCGAAAGCCGTCGATCTTCAGCTCGAAGAGCCAGCCCGGCTTCGAAAACGGCGCCGGGGCGGTCTCGGCGAGCATCAACTCGACGCTGTCGACGGTCAGCTCCGTGCGGCGGGCGCCGAGCGCGTCCAACTCGTGGGCGATCTGGGCGTTGCGTTCCCCGGCTTGGGCCAACTCGTCGACCGTGAGCCCGGAGAGCACCGACTCCGGCGGCAAGTCTCCCTCGACGTTGCCGCCCGCCCGCGCCCACCGGTCGGGCTTCTTGATCAGCAGCCATTCCTTGGGGTTGCGTTTGGTTTGGACGAGGGTGAACAGGCCGCGCAGCTTGTAACCCTCGAGATCGAACAGCAGCTTGCCCTTGCCCAAGCCGTGCTCGGCGTCGAGGTGGTGGATGGCGCGCCCGCGGTCCCACACGATCATGCTGCCGGCGCCGTAGTTGCCGGCTGGGATCACGCCCTCGAAGTCGCCGTACTCGATTGGGTGGTCCTCGGTGGCCACGGCCAGGCGTTTGTCCTCGGGATCGAGGGACGGCCCCTTGGGCACCGCGAAGGACACCAACACCCCGCCGATCTCGAGGCGGAGGTCATAGTGGCGGCTCTTGGCGGCGTGGAGCTGCACGACGAACAGCCCCGGGCGCTCCGGTCCGTCGCCGCCGAAGGGTTCAGGAGTTGCCCCGGGCGTTCGTTTTTTTCGATAGTCGCCGAGATCTGGCATCCTGTAGATAGTTCCTATCTCGGCATGGACATTGAGTTTTCGGTTCCGGCGAGATTTCGATCGATCAGGTTGCGTGGTACCATCCCAGGTCTATGAGCGCACGTGCGATGGCCTCCGGCACGATCTCCTTCGGTCTCGTGGCGATCCCGGTGAAATTGTATTCCTCCGGGGAGAGCGCCACGAACGTCAGCTTCAACATGGTCCACAAGGACTGTGGTACCCGCCTGAAGTACCGCTACTACTGCCCGACGGACGACCGCTTCGTCGAGCAGAACGAGATCGTCAAGGGTTACGAGTTCGCCAAGGGCCAGTACGTTCTGTTTTCGGACGAGGAATTGAAGGCCCTGACCCCGGAGCCTACCAACGCCATCGAGATCCACGAGTTCGTGCCGCTCGAACAGGTCGACCCGGTTTACTTCGAGAAGTCCTACTACCTGGGGCCGGACAAGGGCGGTGCGCGGCCCTACCGGCTGCTCGCCGAGGCGCTCAAAGTCTCCGGTCGCGCCGCCCTCGGCAAGTACGCCGCCCGCGGCAAGAGTTACCTGGTGCTGCTGCGGCCCTTCGAAAACGGCTTGGTGCTCCAGCAGCTGCGGTACGCCACCGAGCTCAAGTCGTTCACCGAAGTGGACGTGCCGGACGCCGAGGTCAAAGAAGGCGAGCTGAAGCTGGCGCTGCAACTGATCGCTCAAACCGCCTCGGACGAGTTCAAACCCGCGGTCTACAAAGACGAGCAGACGGACCGTACCTGGGAGCTGATTCAGAAGAAGGTCGATGGCCAAGAGCTAGTGGCGGCGCCGGAGGAGGCCCCCAAGGCCCAGATCATCGACCTCATGGCGGCGCTCAAGGCGAGCCTCGGCTTGGCTGCCGAAGAGCCCATGGCCGACGCTCGGAAGCCCGCCAAACGTTCGCCCGCCGGCAAGGCCGCGGCGGACGAGGAGGCCCCCGCCGCGCGGCCCAAGAAGGTCGCGGCGAAGTAAGTCGGCGGTAGACTTCGGGCGTGTCCCGCCTTCCCCAAAGTGGTTATTCGACGGCCGACGTGGCGCGCCTGCTGGGCGTCACCGAGGGCCGCGTGCGCGCCTTCGTGCGGGCCGGCTTCGTGGCGCCCGGTCGTGACGGCCGCGGCCGGTTCCTGTTCCCCTTCCAAGAGCTCGTCGTCTTGCGCACGGCCCAGGGCCTGGCGGCCTCGCGCGTGCCGCTGCGCCGCCTGCGGCGGGCCCTGGCGAAGCTCGCCGAGGAGCTGCCGCGAGGCCGGTCGCTCGCCTCGGTGCGGATTCGGGCCCAAAACGGCCAGGTGGTGGTCGAGCGCGGTGGGGAAGCCTGGGAGCCCGAAAGCGGCCAGCGCCTGTTGGCTTTCGAGGTGGATTTCGAGGTCGAGGAGCTCGCCCGTCGAGCGGCGCCGCTCGCGGGCCGCTTCGTGCGCCAAGCCGAGACGCGCCGGCCGCCACTCGACGCCGAGGGCTGGTTCGACGTCGCCCTCGATCTCGAGGCCAGCGCCCCCGCCTCGGCCGAGAAGGCTTACCGCCGCGCGCTCGAACTCGAGCCCGGCTACGGCGCCGCTCAGCTGAACCTCGGCCGGCTGCTCCACGAACGGGGCGAGGTCACCGAGGCCGAGACGTTTTACCGCACCGCCCTCGACGGCGAACCCCACAGCCCTACGGCGGCCTTCAACTTGGGCGTCGCCCTCCAAGACTTGGGCCGCCTCCCCGAAGCCGCCCGCGCCTACCGCCGCGCTCTCGATCTCGATCCCCGCTACGCCGACGCCCACTTCAACCTGGCCGGCGTCCACGAGCAGCAAGGTCAAGCCGCGGAGGCCATCCGCCACCTGCGGGAGTATCGGTGGCTGGTACGGCGGTAGTCGCCCGCCGCCCCTCGCAGTCAGGCCTCTCGTTCCTCAGCGGCCACCAGCACCACCGTGACGTTGTCCAGGCCGCCGCGGGCGTTGGCTTCCGAGACCAGCACACGGCAGGCCTCCGGGAGGGTCTCACTGTCGGAGCGCACCAACAGGCGTTCGATGGCGCGGTCGTCGAGCATCGTGGTCAGGCCGTCGGAGCACAGCAGCAGCCAGTCGCCGCTTTGTAGTTCCACTTCGCGAACGTCCACGATTACTTCGCTCTCGCCGCCCAAGGCGCGGGTGACGACGTTCTTGAGCGGATGGTCGCGGGCTTGGGCCTCGGAGAGGAAGCCGGCGACGACCTGCTCGTTGACCCAGGTGTGGTCGTCGGTCAGCAGCTCGAGCCGGCCGTTGCGCAGGCGGTAGGCGCGGCTGTCGCCGACGTGGGCGACGGCCGCCACCCCTTCCTGCACGAGGCAGCCGACGACCGTCGTGCCCATGCCGAAAAGAGCACCGTTTTGCCGGATGGCGCTCATCACCTGATCGTGCGCCAGGCGGATGGCGGCGCGCAGCACGTTGGTGTGGGATTTCAGGTTGGGGTCGTAACTGAAGGGCAGGGTGGCTTCGTCGTCCTCGGCGTGTTCGATGAAGGCCCGGATCGCCTCGACGGCGACCCGCGAGGCCACCTCGCCGTGGCTGTGGCCGCCCATGCCGTCGGCAACGACGAAGAGCTCGTGCTCCAGGTCGACCTCGAAACAGTCTTCGTTGTGGCTTCGCGCGAGACCCCTGTCGGTCAGCCCGAAGCCCGTGGCACGAATCATCCCCCCACCTTTCCGAAGAAGCCGAAGCGGGACCGGCGGTCGCCGCGGAGGCTCTCGAGGGCCTGCTGAATTTCGGCGTCGTCACCGCCCCAGGTGACCGCCTGCTGGTAATAGTGCTCGGCGCGCTCCGCTTGCCCCACCTGGGCAAAAAGGCGACCGGCCAACTTCAGATACGACGGTTTCATCGGTTCGAGATCACAGGCCTTCACGATCGCCGCCAGGGCGCGCGCTTCGAAGCGCTTGTCGTGACTGCACGCGAGAGCGAGATGATGCCACGCTTGGGCGTTTTCCGGATCGGTCCGGGTGGCTTGATCGAAGCTCTCGGCGGCGGCCATGAAATTGCGGTCTTTATAGGCTTTGACCCCGCGGGCGACGTAGGCGCGCACGCGCGAGGCCTTGTCGGACTGGTCGACGGTTTGAGCCATCGCCGGGCGGCTGATCTCGAAGTCGTGAACGCGCCGCCGGTCCGAGTCCGTGAGGATGTTGAAAGCCTCGGTCAATTCCTGGAATTCGTTCTCGGCCTGTTCCTTTTCGCTGCCCTGGAAGCGGTCGGGATGACGTTGACGCGCAAGTTCGCGGAAGCGCCGACGGATTTGATCCTCGGTCGCCGATACCGCGATGCCGAGCACGGCATAGTAGTTCTTGGCCATTCCGCTCGTAGAAAGCTGCTCGATCCCGGGAAGCTCAGGTCTGCTTGATTCTATACAAGCGGACGGCGGTGGATCGTACGATATCGGGAACGTTGCGGTCCCGGCTGAGATTGCGCAGTTCGCGGACGGAGAGCCGCGGCAGGAGCCGCATGGCGATGGCGACTGGGGTTCGTGGGTTGTGGACCAGCGCCGAAGCGATGGCGTACTTGGAGATCCAGTCCCGGCGGCGAGCGATTTCGTCGAATACTTCTTGGATGACGGAACGGCTGGCGGCGATCTGCTCCAGTTCCTGATCGGACAGGGCGGCGCCGCGCAGCACGGCCACCGCCACCTGCGGATTGGCGTCGCGGACCAGGATGTTGCGTAGGCTGCGCGACGCGGTGCGTGCCAGGCGCAGGCGGACGGGCACCGGCAGCATGCGGATCTGGCCGTCCGAAAGGCCGGTTTGTTCGTCCATCTCGCCGCGCGCGGCGGTACGGCGGACACTCTCGACGGCGATCCGCACGTCCTCGTCGCTGGCCTCTTCCCCCTCTTCGTCCCAGCGGCGGGGCGCGGCGGTCCGGGGCAGCAGGTGCTCGCGATACTCGCCGATGCGCCGCCGGGCATAGTTCGACAACTGCGGGTTGTTTTCGAGGGCGTCCAGGATGGCCGGTTCTTCGACGATCGCGTCCTGACGCAACAGGAGCATTTCCTGGAGCTCGGCGGACAGGCTGCCGGCCATGCTCACCAGGAGGTCGCGAGGCACGTCCCGGCGCCGCAGGACGGCCTCGATGATCGTCGAGGTGTGGCCGAAACGCCCGAAGTAGACGAGTTCCGGCTCGCCTGCCTGGTGGGTCACGAAGTCGGCCACTTGGCTCGGAGACAACCCGGCGAGGGCGTCCCGGGCCGTGATCGCCAGTTCGGCATCGTCGCCCAAGGCGAAATGGACCTGGAGGGGAATCAGGTCCTCGACCACGAGCGGCAGCAGGCCACCGGCAGCGAGGCGCGAAAGTTCTCGGTTGTCGCCCGAAAGGGCTTGGCGGACGAGCGGGTTCCGTTCGCTACTCACGGCACCGGAGCCGCTTCCGGCGCGGGTGCGGCGGGCGACGGCGCGGTTTCGGCTCCCGGCGCCGGGGGCGTGATCCCGAGGCTCGGCAAGTCGAGCCGGAGCGACTTGACTTCCCCCGCCGCGGCGCCCAAGGGGTAGGGCTTGCCGTTGACACTCAGGGAGACGCCGCCGGCATTGCCGAATTTCAGGTCGATGCTGGTCTGGGCCTCGATCTCGACCGTCTCGCCTTGAATGCGGATCTCTTCCGTCCGGGTCTTGCCGTCGACGATCGACTCGTACCAGCACTCGGCCAGGAACTCGAGCGTGACGTGGATCGGCGCGCCCGTCGCCGAAACCGTCGCGGCGCCCGGCTCCTCGACCAGGGCCGTCGGCTCCGGTAGGTCGGGGCTGGTGATCGGCGCGGGTGGGGGCGGCACGACCGGCGCAGGGGTCTGGCGGACGGCACGGCTGTCCAAGTACACCGGCAAGGCGAAGACCAAGGCGAGCAAGACCACGGCCGCGAGGCCGATGAGCAAGAGCAACGGCCAAGTCCGCGGAGCCCGACGGCGGATCACTTCTTGCCGGGTCTTGCCGTTCGCGGTTTCGTCTCCCGGCTCTTCGCCGCCCCGGCGGGCGACCAGGAAACGGTTCACGACATCGTCGGGATCGAGGCCGACGTAACGGGAGTACTGGCGGAGGAAGCCGTTGGCGAACACCGGGGCGGGCAGCAGATCGAAGCGGTCTTCCTCGAAGGCCTCGAGGTAACGCAGGCTGATCTTGCTGGTCTCGGAGATCTCGCGCAGGCTGATCTCGCGGAGTTCCCGCTGTTGCCGAAGCCAGCGCCCGAACGACGCCGCCTGGCTTTCGTCGGCGGGCTCCCAGGGCGGCTGCTTGCTGTTGGGGCGCTTCTTTTCTCGCATCGGGCTGAGGTTGGCAGACTTTAGCATGGGTCCATTTCGTCCACTTCGTCCATCAAGTCCTTTTCTTTTCAGCCTAGGAGGAGCTTGGCCCGTTGCCGTAGCGGCTCGGGGAGGCGGCGGTCCTCGGCCACTTCGCGCAGCTCTAGTTTGCGCAGGCTGGGCAAGAGGGGGAGGCTGGCCACGAGCGGGGTCCGTGGGTTGCGCACCAAGGCGTAGCGGAGATCGTGGCGCACGCCCCAGCGGCGGTCCCGGGCGAGCAGCTCGAGGATCACCGGCGAGGCCCGTTCGCTGCGCGCCAGCCCGTCCACCAGGCCCTCGGTCAAGCGTGGGTTTTCGAGCAGGGCGGCGATCACCCGCGGGGTCGGGTCGTGGCGCAGCACCTCGATCAAACCACTGCCGGCGCGCCGGGCGATGGTGATCTTCTCGCCCACCGCGAGACCGGGCAAACGGGCGAGCAACTGGCGGTCGGCGGCGCGGCGCACGCTCGGCTTGAGCCGCATTTCGACGCCCATGGCCACGAGATCAGGCCACGCGAGGGTCGGAATCAAGAAGCTCACCGCGGCCTCCGGCGTCCGCGGATGGAGGGCCAGCAACCGCCGCACCTCGGCGGCGGACACGAGCCGGCGTTCCCGGGCCACCAGCGCCAGGCTCTCGGTGTCGACGTGGCTGTTGCGCAGAGCCTGGATCGCCTCCCCGACGGTCATCTGCTCGAGGTGCGCCGCCACCAGTTCGGCCAGCTCGCGCGGGCCGGCGTCACGCAGGCGCAGGGTCAGCTCCGAGGGCGTCGTCTCCATGACCGCCGGAGAATGTAGCAGTCGCGCGCTCGATTCCGCCGGGCGATCGCGACCGGGCCTCCCGCCGACTTGGCTATACTTGCCGCGGACCTACCCCCTCCCGAAGGAAACTCATGGGCGAGCCGGCAGAGAAGATCGAAATCGGTGTCATCGGCGGAAGTGGCCTCTACCAGATGGCCGCGATGGAGATCCTCGAAGAGCGGCGGCTCACCACCCCCTTCGGTGACCCTTCGGACGCTTTCGTGATCGGTCGCTTGGCGGGCAAGCGGGTGGCCTTCCTGGCCCGCCACGGCCGCGGTCATCGGCTCCTGCCGACGGAGCTCAACTACCGGGCCAACGTCTATGGTTTCAAGAGCTTGGGGGTCGAGCGGCTGATCTCGGTGTCGGCCGTGGGGTCGATGAAGCTCGAATACAAACCCACCGACATCGTGGTGCCGGACCAGTTCTTCGACCGTACCCGGCACCGCGTCGACACCTTTTTCGGCAATGGCCTCGTGGCCCACGTTTCGCTCGCGGACCCGGTGGCGCTCGACATGATCGACCCGGCGGTGGCCGCCTGCCGCGCGGCGGGCGCCACGGTGCATCGCGGCGGGACCTATCTCTGTATGGAAGGACCGCAGTTTTCGACCCGGGCGGAGTCGCGGATCTACCGCCAGTGGGGTGTCGACGTCATCGGCATGACCAACCTCCAGGAGGCGCGTTTGGCGCGCGAGGCCGAGATCTCCTATCTGACCCTGGCCATGGTTACCGACTACGACTGCTGGCACGAGGAAGAAAAGGACGCCCACACGGCGGACATCCTGGCCGTGTTGCACCAGAACGTCGAAACGGCCCAGAAAGTCGTGGCCGAGCTGGTGGGCCGCCTGGGGCCGCGTGCGGCGGACGATCCGTGCGCCAACGCCCTGGCCGGCGCCCTGGTGACCCCCCAGGCGCTGGTGCCGCCCGAGACCCTGGCCGCTCTCGCGCCGATCATCAGTCGGTACTACAGCCCATGAGCCGGCCGCGGTTCCTGGTGACCAACGACGACGGTGTCTTTTCCGAGGGCATCAAGCTGCTCGCCGCGGAGCTCGCCCAGCTCGGGGAGGTCGTGGTGGTGGCGCCGGACCGCGAGCAGAGCGCCACCGGTCACGCCCTGACGCTCAACCGGCCGCTTCGCCTGCACAAGCTCGACGACGATTGGTATTCGGTGGACGGCACGCCGACGGACTGCGTCAACTTGGCCATCCTCTCGTTGCTCAAGGACCGGCCACCGACGCTGGTCGTTTCGGGCATCAACTTCGGCACCAACCTCGGCGACGACGTGACGTATTCGGGCACGGTGTCGGCGACCTTCGAGGGCACCCTGTTGGGCATCCCCTCGATCGCCTTCAGCCAGGAGATCGGCGAGCATTTTTCGTTCGCCCCGGGGGCGCGGTTCGCCCGCGAGCTGGTGGCCACCGTGTTGGCCGACGGGCCGGTGCCGGAAGACCTCCTGCTCAACGTCAACTTGCCCCTCGAGGAAATTCGCGGTGTCGAGTTCACCCGCCTGGGCCGGCGTAAGTACCAGCAGTCGGTGATCGAGAAGGTGGACCCGCGCGGACGGACTTACTACTGGATCGCCGGCACACCGGTCTGGCAGAGTGACGAGGGGACGGATTACCATGCGCTCTCCCGCGGCCACGTCTCGGTGACGCCTCTGCATCTCGACCTGACCGACTACCGGAGCCTCGAAAGTGGTCCCGAGGGCTTCGGCGGCCTGCGCGAGCGGCTGACCGCGCTCGGGGGCAACGCCGGAACGAAAGCCCCTGCGACCTGATGATTCGCTCGACACCCATGACCCGTGCCGCCGACCCGATCGAACGCCGCCTCGTCCAAGCCCGCGAGAAGATGGTGCGCGAGCACATCGAAGCTCGCGGTGTGGCGGATCCGCGCCTGCTCCAGGCACTCCGCGACATTCCCCGCCACCTGTTCGTGCGCGAGCAGTACCAGGCCGCGGCCTACGGCGACCGCGCGTTGCCGATCGAAGCCGGCCAGACCATCTCGCAACCTTACGTGGTGGCCCGGATGACCGAGATCCTGGCGGTCGAGGCGGGGCACAAGGTGCTCGAGATCGGCACCGGCACGGGCTACCAGACGGCGATCCTGGCGCGTTTGGCGCGCTGGGTGTACAGCCTCGAGCGGGTTCCCGAGCTGGCCACGATGGCGATCGCCCGCCTGAAGGAGCTGGGGTTCAAGAACGTCAAGATCGAAGCCTTCGACGGCACGCTCGGTTGGCTCCAGGCGGCGCCCTTCGATCGCATCCTGGTCACCGCCGGGGCACCGCGGGTGCCCGAGCCGCTGCTCGACCAGCTGGCCGAAAAAGGGCGCCTGCTGATCCCGGAAGGTGACCGCGACGCCCAACGTCTGGTGCTCTACCGCAAGACCCCCCGCGGCGTGCGCCGCGAAGTCGGGGAACCCGTGGCCTTCGTGCCGCTCGTGGGCAAACACGGCTGGGAGCGGGGAGGGTAAGGGTGCTGGTCTCAGAACCGGCCGACTTGAAGGTCGGCCGCTACCCCATAAACCATTTGTTTTCTCGAGGTAGCGGTCGACCTTCAGGTCGGCCGAAGAGGGCGCCATGGACGATCTCAAGGCCCTGATCCGCAACGTCCCGGACTTTCCCAAGCCGGGCATCAACTTCTACGACATCACGACACTCCTCCAGAATCCGCGCGGCCTGCGCATGACGATCGACCGCTTCGCCTGGTTGTTCGTGGGTGAGAAGGTCGACAAAGTCGTGGGCATCGAGTCCCGTGGCTTCTTGTTCGGCCCGAGCCTGGCCTACAGCCTGAACGCCGGCTTCGTGCCCGTGCGCAAACCCGGCAAGCTGCCGGCGACGGTGGTGGGGGAGAGCTACGAGCTCGAATACGGCACGGATCGGCTCGAAATGCACCGCGACGGCGTCGCCCCCGGGGAACGGGTGCTGATCGTCGACGACGTGATCGCCACCGGGGGGACGGCCCTGGCCACGGCGCGACTGGTGGAGTCCGTCGGCGGGCTGGTGGCGGGGCTCGGATTCATCATCGAATTGGGCTTCCTGAAGGGGCGGGAGCGCCTCGCCGGTCAGCGCGTGGAATCGCTTCTCCAGTACTAATCGAGAGGCTGAGCCGGGAGCGTTTCCCCGGCCGTTCGGGTATCCGTTGCCGTCCCTTTTTCGGGGGGGCTTGCACTATAGATTTGAGCTGCCCGCCGGCATCGTGCGGCGGGGAAGTCCCCTCGTTCGGCACCGGCCCTCTCCTCCCGTCGTGTTGGTTTGGGATCTCTGGCCCCCGCCGGGAGCGTGGGGAGGCTTCTGGGCAGGCTCGACAGTCGAATGGGAGTCGGGGTCCCCCAGGGCCGGCCCCGAGGCGCAGGAACGACATGACCGATACCGCCACGCCGACCTCTCGCCTTTCCCGCGAGCAGCTACAAGACCTCATTCGACGCCGCAAGCAGGGGGCGGAAGCCGCTTCGCCGGCCGTCCAGCCCTTGCCGCGGCGCGATCCGAGCCTCGGACCGGCGCCGTTGTCGGCGGCGCAGGAGCGGCTGTGGTTCTTCGAGCAGCTCGAGCCCGGGGGCTTCACCTACAACATGCCCGCGGCCGCGCGGCTGACCGGGGTCGTCGACTATTTCGCCCTTCACGCCGCGCTTTCCGCGGTGGTCGCCCATCACGAAGTCCTGCGCTCGGTGGTGTCGTGGGACGGCGAGCGACCGGTCCAGCGGGTGCTGCCGGCCGAGGCCTTCGAGTTTCCCGTGGTCGATCTCGAGGCGGTTCCCGCCGAGGGTCGTGAAGCGCAGATCGAGACGCTGCTCGCGCGCGAGGGCCGGCGGCCCTTCGATCTCGCCAGGGAGCGCCCCGTCCGAGGCGTGCTCTACCGGCTGGGGCCCCACGACCACGTCCTGTCGCTCACGCTGCACCACATCGCCGGCGACGGTTGGTCGATCGGCCTGTTCCTGCGCGACCTGGGGCGGGCCTACGCCCACTACCTCGCGCGCGAGGTGGGGCCCCCGCTGCCCGCCGCCGAATGGCAATACGGCGACTATGCCGCCTGGCAGCACTCGGAGGCCCACGAAGAGGAGATCCGCCAGCACCTGCCGTTCTGGCGCGAGACGCTGGCGGGCGCACCCGCGGCGCTCGAATTGCCCACCGACCGCCCCCGCCCGGCGCGCCAGTCCTTCCAGGGCGCGACGCTGTACCGGCTGCTCGACGGCGCCACGGTCGGGCGCATCCAGGCCCTCGCCCGCGGTCACAAGGGGACTTTGTTCACGGTGCTGCTGGCGGCCTTCCGCGGTGTGCTGGCGCGGGTCGCCGGGGTCGACGATCTGGTCGTCGGGACCACCGTGGCCGGCCGCAACCGGCGCGAGCTCGAGGAGCTGGTGGGCCTGTTCATCAACAGCGTGCCCCTGCGCCTCGCGCTCGGCGACGACCCCAGCTTCTCGGTCCTGTTGACCCGCGAGCGGGACGCCACGCTGGCGGCCCTAGCCCACCAGGACGTGCCCTTCGAACGGGTGGTGCGAGAACTCGCCGGGGACCGGGACGCCTCCCGGTCGCCGGTGTTCCAGGTCCTGCTGCAAGTTCAGAACACGCCCACGACGCGCTTCGAATGGCCCGGAGTCAGCCTCGAGCGCCTGGAGCCCGAGGTTCCCCAGGCCAAGCTCGATCTGCTGGTCAGTTGCGAGGAGGAGATCGGCGGCCACTACCGGGTGATCTGGCGCTGGGCCACGGCGCTCTTCGACGAGACCACGATCGCCCGCCTGGCGGACCGTTTCGAAGCCGCCCTGGCGGCGGTGCTGGCCGAGCCCGAGCTGCAGTTGTCGTCGTGGCCGCTGCTGCTGCCGGCGGAAGCCGAGCAGCTGCGGAGTTGGAACCAGACGGCGGTCGACTACGACGCGGCGGGTGCGACGCTGGTGAGCCTGTTCGAGGCCCAGGTGGACCGGACGCCGGAGGCGGTGGCGGTGGTGATGGACCTCACCCCCCCGGTCGCGCCCTTCCCGGCGGAGACCTCACCCCCCGGCCCCCTCTCCCCACCGCCCTCGAACCCACCCCCGGGAGAGGGGGAGCCCCCACCCGCCCAAGAAGGGCGGCCACGGGGGGCCGCCCCTACGGCAGCGTCTCCTCTCACCGCGACCCCCGACTTCACCGAGTCGCGGGCGACCACCCGGTACGCCCCAAATGCCGCCACCCCCACATCCACCCCCCCACCCCCGCCGGGGGTCGATGGGGGGGGGGCGAGGGGGCCCGGGGGGGCGCGTCGGCGC
>JANRLG010000192.1:0-8419 GCA_033762835.1 Thermoanaerobaculia bacterium | reverse complement strand
CGGGAACCAGGAAGCCTCACCGGAGCAGCTGTGGCCGGTGTTGGCAACCGTCTTCGAGTCGCGCCAAACGATCAGGTCCGTACCGCCATCGAAGGCGCCGCCGTTCAGGTAACGGGTGGCGAACATCGTGGAGAGCGGCTCACGGCCATCGGCCGCGGAAGCGGCGACGTAGCGACCGTAGAAGGTGTAGTCACCCGCGATGAACGGGCAGTCGTCGCCACCCTGGCCCACCGACGGGTTGTCGCAGGCCTCGAGGTGGACGAGGGTCTCGCCCTGGGCGAAGTTCTCTTCCGAGTTGACGTAGAAGTAGTCACCCCAGAGCACGTTGTTGTTGTTCGCGATGCCCTGACCACCGGCGATGAAGTAGCCCGGGGCGGACGGGAACTCGAGGTTGCAGGCGTTCACCGAGTCGACGGTGATGTAACCACGGGCGATGTTGTCGCCGAAGTCGAAGCCGGCGCAACGGCCGTAGACCGGGGACAGGCCACCGGTGTGAGCCTCACGAATGTGGGTGAGGAGCACCGAGGACAGCGCCGGGTTGGTGTACGGCAGGGAAGCCGCGCAGCCCGGGAACGCGATGTGCGGACCGGAGAGGGCGCCACGGTTGCTGACCGAGTTGGTCGCCGCGGTGCGGGGCAGGGTGCCGTTGAAGATGTCGCGGATGTTGATCGTCTGGACGTCGTACCCGGAGAGGTAGATGTCGAAGTCGAGGGTCGGCACCGACTCGTCGGACCATAGAGTGACGTGGGCCAGGACGGAGTTGGCCGAGGCGTTGTTGATCGAGAACAGCGTCGTGACGCCGCCCGCGTTGTCGAGATCCACCTCGAAGTACGGCAGCAGCAGCGAAGCCGCCGGCACGTTGTCCTGGGAGCAGATCTCGGCGAAAGCCTGGCCGCCGAGCGCGAGCAGCGCCACGAGCGACAGGCAAACGATGAGCTTCTTGGTCATTGGGAGTTGTCCCCTCCTTTTCCGTTGAAAACTGCCGGGCCGCGACGACCGAAGCCCGACCTTGAAGTCCCGAAGACTTGCTGGGCCCTTCAGCGGTCGCAACAAGCACACGTGCTTGCCGAGGTGCCGAGGGCTTACCGCTGAGTCGTTCAAAGCCGGTATTGTAGGAGTGTCAGCGAGAGGATGCTAGTCCCCGAGAAAAGAATGTTTCGGCGCGCGAGCCTGCTAGGATCTCGGCGGGGAGAGAACCGATGGGAAAGCGCACTAATATCCGGCTCTCGAACGTGCTGCCGAAACGTATTCAGGCTCGTCCCCTGACGCGCTTGGTGGCCAAAATCGGGCGCAACGAACCTTGCCCTTGTGGCAGCGGAAAGAAATACAAGGACTGCCACCAGAGCGAAGGCGAAAGTTACCTCGTCGAGCTCGCGATGGCCCGCGAGCGTGCCGAACGGCGCAGCGACGGCGAGGGGACGAAGGTCTCGTGGTTACAGCGTCTGTTCGGCCGTTCGTAGTCCTCGGAGCGTGTCTGGTGGCCCTCGTGGCGGCGTCGGGCTCGCCGGCCCAGCCGGCTCCCGCGGTGCCGGACAACGGCCGGACCATCGTGGCTGTCGCCGGCGAACGGATGCAGGCCATCCTCGCGCGGGCCGGCACCGAGCGGGATCGCGACCGGGTGCTCCAGCAGAATCTCTCGCGCTACTTTCTCGCCTACCCCTTACCGACGGCCGCGGCCGAGGGTGCGCGCGTGGTCACCACCGCGGAACGCATCTCGCGGGCCTTCACGAGCCGCCTGTACCGCGCCGCGGAAGCGCGGGCACGGGCGAGCGCCCGCGACCGTGTCGCGGCCGCCGATGTCGCGGCCGCTCTCGGTGAGCTGCTGCCTCAGGCCTCTGGTGTCGCGGGCGAATCCGTGGTGTTCCCCGCTCTGGCGAAGGCCGAACGGGTGGCGATCGAACGCATCGATCTCGAAGCGCTTGCCGATACCGGCTTCGGGTGGAACGCCCTGGGCTACCTCGTGACCCACGACTTGGCCGCGGATCCGGCGGCCTTGGCTCTCGAACCGGCGGCGGTCGAACCGCTCGCCGCGGGCGTCGTGCTCTACGGGCTCACCCTGCTGCGACTGGCCGGGCGCCACGCCGGGGAGGACTATGCCGCCGCGGTGGGGCCGCAACACCTACGCCAAGCGGAGAAGACCATCACCACTCGCGCCGGGGCGCCGCCCGCGGGGCCGGAGACGCCGCTGCCGGGTTTTCTGGTCGACGTCACCGCGTCCTCGGGGCTGCGGTTCCGCCACGTCACGGCGGAGTGGCTGTCGTCGTTTCGACGTTACGGCCCGGCCGCGCCGACGTTTTCGGGCGGTGGGGTTTCGGCGGCTGACCTGGACGGCGACGGCTGGCCGGATCTCGTCCTGTGCGGCGGCGACGGTTGTGTCTCGTGGCGGAACCAAGGGGATGGCACCTTCGTCGAGACGACTGCCGCGAGCGGCCTGCGGGTGGCCGGCGAAGCCCGCATGGCGCTCGTGGCCGACTTCGATGCCGACGGCGATCCGGATGTTCTGGTGACCTACGCCCGCGATCCGAGCCGGCTGTTCAGCAATCGCGGCGACGGCACCTTCACCGCGGTAGCAGACTCCGGCTTGGAGCGTCCCGGAGACATTTCCGGCCCGGCGGTGGCCGTCGACTACGACGGTGACGGTCGGCTGGACGTTTACGTGTGCAACTTCGGCGACTATCTCGCCAATGCCTCTCCGTGGCTGGTGGCGGACTCCCAGAACGCCCAGCCGAATCGCCTGTTCCGTAATCTCGGCGGCCTTCGTTTCGTGGAGACGACGGCGGCGGCGGGGGTCGGCGATACCGGTTGGTGTCAGGCCCTGTCTCACGTCGACCACGATGCCGACGGAGACCAAGATCTGTACGTCGCCAACGACTTCGGCTCGAACGAGCTGTACGACAACCTCGGCGACGGCACTTTTCGGCGTATCGGCAAGGAAGTCGGCGCCGACGATCCCTCCCACAGCATGAACGTGGCCTTTGCCGACTTGAACCGGGACCGACTGGCCGATGTTTTCATCACCAACATTTGGGCCTGGAATCCGGTCGAGAAGCTGGTGCAGGAGTCGAATACCCTGCTGCTGTCGCGGCGCGACGGTAGCGGCCGAGTTCGTTATGAGAAGTCGCCGCTGCTCGACGTGCCGGGGCTCGATACCGGCTGGTCCTGGGGTGGCTTGTTCTTCGATGTCGATCTCGACGGCGACGACGACCTCTATGCCGTCAACGGACTCACCGAGTACTCGACGTTCGTGCAGTATCGAGAAAGTCCCCGCCGGCCGGGGGAGCTCTACCCGATCAACAACGGCCGGGAGCCCAACTACTTCCTGCGCAACGAGGGCGGCCGTTTCGTCGATGCCTCGGTGGCCAGCGGCGCCCGGCTGGAAGACGAAAGCTCGCGGGGCCTGGCGCTGTTGGACTTCGACCTCGACGGTGACCTGGATGTGGCGGTGACCACGTTTCACGGCGACGCCCGGCTGTTCCGCAACGACGCTCCGCCCGCCGGAAGCCATTGGCTGCACGTGGATCTGGTGGGCGATCCGGCCGCCGGCGTCAATCTCGAGGCCATCGGGGCAACCCTGGTGGCGCGCGGCGCCGGCGGCTTGGAGGTCTGGCGCGCGGTCACCGGCGGCGAGGGTTACCTCGGCAGCCAGACACCCCGGATCGAGCTGGGCTTGGGGGCCGCGACGGAGGTGGATCTCGAGGTGACCTGGCCCGGGGGCCGTCGGCAAACGGTATCGCGGGTGCCGGCGGACCAGGTGGTGCGGATCCGTTTCGGTCGCGACGGCTTCGAGGTCGTACCTCGCCCCCCGGTCCCGAGGCGGCAGTCGTGAGGGCCGGCTGGGCGCTCGTCGTCGTCGGTCTCGGCTGCGCGCAGAACCCGCCGCCGCAGCCCCCGGCGCCCCCTCCGGCCCCGGCGATCTCGGCGGCCGACGAAACCCACTTCCGCGAAGCGGCCCGGCTGCGCAGCCTGGGGCTCGCCGACCTCGAAGAAGGGGAGTACGAGCGGGCGGAGGAGACCTTCGGCGCGCTCGAGAAGCTCTTGCCGGACAATGTCTTGCCGCCGGTCAACCGCGCCCTGGCCTTGCTGCGCCTCGATCGCCTCGAGGAAGCTCTGGCGGCGGCCCGGCGGGCTCGCGAGCTCGGGCCGGACAACCCGCGGGTGCTGTTCGCTCTGGCGCGCATCTTCGAACGGCGACCGGAGTGGGAAGCGGAGTGGCGGCAGGTGTTGGCTCACTTCGCCGCCGTCCAGCCCGCCGACCCGCGGCCGCTTTTCCTGGAAGCCGAGGTCCTGGCACGGGACGGGCGTTCCGCCGAGGCCGTGCCGAGGCTACGAGAGGCCCTGCGGAGGACGCCCGACAACCTGGTGTTGATGGTCGAGTGGCTCGCCGCCGCGGCGGACGCCGGGGACGCCGAGGCCATCACCGACGCCCTGAACGCCCTGGAAGACCGGATGGACGGCTTCGAGGGCCAAGTCGCCGGCTTCGCGGAAGAAGTTCGCGCCGGGCTCGAGAAGGGGGCCGTCGAGACGGTGCGCCCGCGCGCCTGGGTGCTGCGGAATCTGCTGCGACCGACCGAGTTGTACCAAATCGGCCTGGTGCCCTTGGTGGGAGGCAACCAACCGGGCAGTGATCTGTTCCCGCAGCTCGACTTCGACCCACCGCTGCCGGCGAGCGTGCAGGGCGGGCAGGACATCGAGGTGGTGTTCGTGGCCGCGGAGCCGATCGCAGAGCCCGTGCGAGAGGCGGTGCCGTGGCGGGAGCCGGGACGGGACGGTTTGTTGGCGGCTGGCCCGGGTGGTTGGGTCAAGGTCGGAAAAGGACTGGGTAAGGTGACAACTGACGGAGGAGCGGCGGAGGCTGCGGCGGGCGCTTGGCTGGCCTCGATTGACCTCGATGGCGATGGCCGGACAGATCTCGTCGGCGTGGAGGGCGGGAACTTGGTGGTTCGCCGCGGGCTCGAGGACGGCTCGCTGGGAGGAGCGGAACGGATCGCCGAGGGCGGAGCCGCTTGGGCGGAGCCGGTGGATGTCGATCACGACGCCGATCTCGATCTGCTGCTCGGCCCCGAGGTGCGTTACCTTCGCAACAACGGCGGCGGCCCGTGGACCGATCAGACCTCCGAACTGGGCCTGCCCGCCGTGGCCGCCGCGGCCGTCTGCGCCGACTTCGACAACGACGGCGACCTCGATCTCGCCTTCGCCACCGCGACCGGCCTCGAGACCCGGCTCAACCGCCGCGCCGGGGCGTTCGATGACGCCCGCTGGGGTGGTCCCAACTCGCCCCTCACCGGCCTCGCCCTCGCCGACTTCGACCTCGATGGCCGCTTCGATCTCCTGACCTGGGGCGAGGCCGGCGGCGCTCTCCAACGCAACGGCACCCGAGGCTGGGAGTCTCGCAATCTCTCCGCGACTCCTTGGCGCCACGCCGCCCTGGGCGACTTCGACAACGACGGCGACCCGGACCTGGTTGCCCTCACCGCCGAAAGCCTCACCCTCCACCGCAATCGCCGGACGGCCGGATTCACCCCCGAAGCCCTCACTACCCTCCCCGGCGCCACCACGCTCTTCCCTGGCGACTTCGACGACGACGGCGATCTCGATCTTTTCCTCCTTACTCAGCTCTTCTCTTCTACTTCCCCCTCTTCTTCCTCCTCCCTCACCCTCCTACGCAATGAAGGCGGCAACCGCAACCACTGGGTTCGCCTGTCCCTGCGCGGCAAGACCGAAGGCAGCACGAAGAACAACGCCATGGGCCTCTTCGCGCGCGTCGAGGCCCGCTTGGGCGACGGCTTTCAGGTGGTGCCCGGCAACGGTGGCGTCAACCACCTCGGACTCGGCGAGAAACGTGAGGCGGACGTCGTGCGGGTGGTGTGGCCCAACGGCCTCGCCCAGACCTGGCAGCGGCTGGCAGCGGACCAGACGCTGGTCGAGGAGCAGGTGCTCAAGGGGTCGTGCCCCTTCCTCTACACCTGGAACGGCCGCGAGTTCGTCTTCGTCACCGACTTGCTCTGGCGCTCACCGCTCGGCATGGTGCTGCCGAACGGCGCCCCGGCCCCCCACCAGTCGGCCCAGGACTACGTGAAGATCCCCGCCGAGAGTCTGCGCCCCGCGGGTGGCGAACTGTGGCTCCAGGTCACCGAGGAGTTGTGGGAAGCGGCCTACGTCGACGATCAGGCGCTCTACGCCGTGGACCATCCGGCAGACGTGGAGCTCGTGGTCGACGAGAAGTTCAACTTTCCGTATCCGGAAGCGCCGCCGCTCCACTGGCTCGCGCGCCGCGCTCCGGTCGTCGAGGCTCGCGACCACCGCGGCCGCGATGTCGCCGACCGGATCGCCGCGCGCGACGGCCGCTACGTTTCGGACTTCGCGCTCGGCCGCTACCAGGGTACGACCGAGCCGCATCATCTCGAACTGACTTTCGACGAGGTACCCGCGAGCGGGCCGGTGGAGCTCCTCTTGTGGGGCTGGATCTTCCCGACCGACACCTCGATCAACGTCGCCCTGGCCCAGGACCCGACGCTGGACCCGGCGCCGCCGCGGCTCGAGCTGTTGCAACCGGACGGTACTTGGCGGGTGCTGGTGCCGTTCCTGGGCTTCCCCAACGGCAAGAACAAGGCCTTGGTCACGGATCTCACCGGCCAACTGCCGCCGGGACGCGTGACCGTCCGCATCGCGAGCGAGCTCCAGGTCTACTGGGACGCCGCGGCGCTCGCCGTCGGCCGGCCCGCCTTCGCACCGCGGGTGACCCGGCTCGAGCCCCAGGCCGCCGATCTCCACGAACGAGGGTACTCGCGGCTCTACCGCCACTCCCCCGATGGCCCCCATCTGTTCGCCTACCGCGACGTCGCCACTGGACCGCGATTCCACGACCTCGCGGGTTTCTACACCCGCTTCGGGGACGTGACGGAGTTGCTCACGGCCAAAGACAGCCGCTCGGTGGTGATGAACGCGGGGGACGAGCTGACCGTCCGGTACGACGCCACCCGCCTGCCGCCGCTGCCGGCCGGCTGGGTGCGCGATTGGGTGCTGGCCACGGACGGCTGGGTCAAGGACGGAGACTTGAACACCACCGCCAGCCAAACCGTCGACCCTCTGCCTTACCACGGCATGCAGGCCTACCCCGACACTTCGGACCACGCGCCGCCGGACGATCCGGAGTTCCAGCGCTATCTCCGGGAGTACCAGACGCGCTGGGAAGATGGGGTGGAGTTCCGCAGCGGGAGGCCGCCATGACTCGAGTCGCTGTCGCCTGTCTCGTCGGGTGTCTCGCGGCGGGTGTTTCGTCGGCCGAGCTGCCGCCCGGTTTCGTCGACCTCGCCGTCGAGGCGCCGACGATTCGGATCGACGTCCGTTACGCCGGGACCGAGAACTTCCTGGGTCGCCCCGTCGACGGCTACCAGCGGCCGCGCGTGATTCTGACCGTGCCCGCAGCGCGAGCGTTGGCACGGGCCCAAGCGGCCCTGGCACCCTTCGGACTTGGGCTGTTGGTCTATGACGGCTATCGCCCGCAGCGGGCGGTGGATCACTTCGTACGCTGGGGGCGCGATCTGGCTGACCAGGCCACGAAACCCGAGTACTACCCCGAGGTGGACAAGGCCCGGCTGTTCGCAGAGGGCTACATCGCGGAGCGCTCGGGCCACTCGCGGGGCAGCACGGTGGACCTGACGATGGTCGATCTCGGCACCGGTGAGCCGCTCGACATGGGTGGCCCCTGGGACTTCTTCGACCCGCGCTCCTGGCCCCAAAGCTCTGCCGTCCCCGCCGCCGCGCGCGCTCACCGATTGCTGTTGCGGACAGTGCTCGTAGCCGAGGGCTTTCGGCCCTACGAGCAGGAGTGGTGGCACTTCACGCTCGAAAACGAGCCCTTCCCGACCGACTACTTCGACTTTCCAATCGACTGAGTCCCGCTCATCTCCTGCCGCCAGGCGTGGAGGTCGCGGGCGATCGCGAGGGCTTGGCGGGCGACGTCGGGCTGGTTCTGGAGGCGGTGAATCCGCTGGGCCAGTCGCCCCGGGTCGTGGCGGCAACCGCGGCGCTGGCCGATCCGTTCCAGGGCGGCGAACAACTCGGGCTCCGGCAGGCCGGGCGGCAGGGCGAGGCCGGCTGCCACGGCCGCCACGGTTTGCCGGTGGTACCGCTCGAGACTGTCGACGAGGTGGCCCCCCGAGCGCAGCAAGTCGGCGGTGTTTTCGATCAGCACCATCTTGCCGGCGGCGAGGCCGCGGGCAGCCGGCAGCGGGGAACCGAATCGCCCCATGCCGGCCCACAGGACGAGACCGAGCAAGAGGGCGGCCTGGAAGGTGGCGGGCCAGAGCGGGAAGCGGAACGCCTCGGCGAGCAAAGAGTCCGTGCGGGTGAAACCGTGGAGGGTCTCGTCGAAGGTCGCGCCGCGGGCCTGCAGGAGGTTGTGGAACAAGTAGTGGAC
>JANRLG010000191.1:0-15049 GCA_033762835.1 Thermoanaerobaculia bacterium | reverse complement strand
CGGACGGCGGCGAAACGATCCCGCCGGTCCACTGCCCGCAACTCTTCCTCCAGGCGAGTCTCCCAGTGGTCGTTCCACTCGTCGCGACCGAGAACCCGCTTCTTGTGCAGCAGCTCCTGCAGCGAAGACAGCCCGGTCGAGGCCGACAGCAGGCTGCGTTCGTGCCGACGCAGCCCGTCGAGCATTTGGCGGAGCAACTCCGCCGTGCGCTTCATGGCCTCTTCGAGGATCGAGATGCGCTCGAGCAGATGCTCGTCGAAGGAGAACCCTTCTTCCTCGCTTGGCTCGTCGTCCTCCTCGAGTCCGACCTTGCCGGAGAGCACCAGGAGCTTCTGGTGACAACGGACGCAGAAGTCCCGGTCGTCCGGATTCTTGGCGCCGCAGACCTGACAGAGCATGCGCCCGGTACCGCTTCCGGCTCAGCCGGCGGAATAGTCGTAGAAGCCGCGGCCGCTCTTCTTGCCCAGGTGGCCGGCGTCGACCATCTTCACGAGCAACGGGCAGGGCCGGTACTTCGGGTCTTTGAACCCGTCGTGCATGACCGCCAGGATGTCGAGGCAGACATCGAGGCCGATCAGGTCGGCGAGGGCGAGCGGACCCATGGGGTGGTTCATGCCCAGCTTCATGACCTCGTCGATGGCCGACGCGGTGCCGACGCCTTCGTAGAGACAAAAGACTGCCTCGTTGATCAGCGGCAGCAGCACGCGGTTCGAAACGAACCCCGGTGAGTCGTGGACTTCGACCGGGGTCTTGCCCATGGCGCGGGATGCGGCGTCCACGGCGTCGTAGGTGGCCTGGCTGGTCTGGAGGCCGCGGATGACCTCGATCAGCTTCATCAGGGGCACCGGATTCATGAAGTGCATGCCGATCACGCGGTCGGGCCGGCCGGTACCGGCGGCCAACTTGGTGATCGAGATCGAGCTCGTGTTGGTGGCGAGGATCGCTTCCGGCTTGCAGACCCGATCGAGCTCCGCGAGCACCTTCTGCTTGACGTCCAGGCGCTCGACCACGGCCTCGACGACGAGATCGTTGTCCGCGAGGGCAGCCAGCTCGCCGGCAGAAGACAGCCGGCCGAGTGCGGCGTCGCGGTCGGCGGCGGTCATCTTCTCCTTGGCCACGAGCTTCTCGAAGCTCTTGCCGATCGCCGCCAGGCCCTTCTCGAGAGCCGCGGGGGCGATGTCGACGAGGATCGTGGCGTAGCCGCTCGCCGCCGCCACCTGGGCGATTCCGTGGCCCATGGTTCCGGCGCCAACGACGCCGATGGTTCGAATCTCTGGCATGTGGGTCTCCCTCTCGCGGGGGACGTTACCGGCAGGGTGGCGGGGAGGTCAACCCGGCGAACGGACTTCGAGATCCCCGAGCTGAAACCAGGCCTCCCCCAGGCCGAACTTCGAGCTCAAGGTGGCTCCGACGCCGATCAGCGTCGCGAGGCCCCAGGTCCAGGCCCCGAGGTAGGGCAGGAACTTGGTGATCCCGAGGGCCACCAAGCCGACCGTGGCCGCGTTCAGGGCGAGAGTGGAGCGGCGACCGATCCGCGCGAGCAACCACTGCCCGAGGGCGTGGAACACCGCCACCATGCCCCAGAGCTTCAAGATCAGGCCGAAGAGCCCGACCAGCACGAGCAGCGGCGCCCCCACGAGTCCCGGCGCCACGGCCGTGAACAGCAGGCCGGTGAGCACCAGGGCCAACACGCCCACGAGGCCAGTGACGAAGGAACGCAGAGGCTCGTCGCGCACGTGCCGGGCAGTAGCCAGCATCGGCCGGCCCCCAGCGGCGAAGAGCAGGAGCACGAGGGCCATCCACGCCGCCAGCAGAGCCAGTTTGGTGCCGATGACCAGGGGCGAGAAGGCGGAGATGCCGAGCGTCGGACCTTCGAGGAGCGTCAGCCACGCCGAGGAGGCCGTGGGGTAGGCCACGCTGCGACCGGTGATGCGGGCGCCGGGAGCGGCCTTGATGTTGCCGCCGAGCACGAAGAC
Organism: Thermoanaerobaculia bacterium; assembly: GCA_033762835.1. GTDB lineage: Bacteria > Acidobacteriota > Thermoanaerobaculia > Multivoradales > DATKCC01 > JANRLG01. The sequence goes on along the minus strand of JANRLG010000191.1, from coordinate 13,073 downwards.
ATCGCCGCCCACGATGGCGGTGGCACCCAGGTGAGCATCGCCCGACAACACGATGACGTCGCCTTCGACCGAGCCGGTGACATAGATCGAGCCGTTCAGCGCCGCGACGTCCGAGTGGGCCTTGCCCGCGATGACGGCATCGCGGCCGACGGAAACCACCTGCTGGGAGGCGACGCTGCCCTCCTCGATCACCGTCGCGGGCGGCCCGGCGGCGGCCGCCGGCAAGGCGTACCCGAGAAGCCCCAGGAGCCCCAGCACGAAAATCGGAGTCGGCCGCCGCGACGTCACGGATCGTGGGTCGGCGAGGTGGTGGCGGAAGCGCGGGCTCGCCGGCGGCGCAAGACCATGGAGACCAGCAAAACGTCGATCGAGATCACCAGCAAGGCGAACGCCGCCGTGGACGACGGCGTGAGCGCGCGATCGAGCACCAACCCGAGGCCGCGCCACGAGGCCGACAGCAGGCCGGTGCCGGCCAGCAGCCCGGTCAGAAACAAATCGCCGATGGCGGTGAGGGCGGCCAAGAAGGAGGCGCCGGGGGCCATCCGAGTCGAGGAGGCACCGAGCAGGGCCGCGGCCGCCACCCCGAGGGCGAGCATGGCCGCCACGGGCCAGACCCAGGCGCGAGGACTGCGGCCTTCCCAGCCCGCGGCGGGTAGAGAATTCAGGATCTCCTGGCGGAAGCTCGCGCGCACCGGCAGGGCCTCGGCGGCGATCAGGCGGTCGAGCCGGTGCAAATGCTCGCGCTCCTGTCGGCACACCGCACAGCCCGCGAGGTGCTCCTCGAGCCGGCGGCGCTCCGATGGCGCGAGGCCCGAGGCGTCCGGGCCTTCGAGGGTCAGCCACTCGAAAAACGGCGAGTGGTCGCGGCTCGCGGGGGTCGCGGTTTCCGACATCTCGTCAATCCTCCAGGTACTCGGCCAGCTTCTCTTTCAGTATCTGCCGGCCGCGAAACAACTTGTTCTTCACCGTGCCGAGCGGCATCGACTTGTGCGTCGCGATCTCCTCGTAGGAGAGCTCGCCGAAATGACGCAGGACGACGAGCTCCCGATACTCCCAAGGCAACGCGTCGATCGCCTCTTGGAGCGCCACACCCCGTTCTCGATTGCGCAGATCCCCGTAGGGACCGCGTTCGGGGCTCGGCAGCTCCCAATCCCGAACCTCGCCGTCCGAGTCCTCCCGGCGGTCGAGGGAAACCCACTGCACGCGGCGCTTGCGGATCAGGTCGATGGCGGCGTTCTGGGCCACCCGGAAAATCCAGGTGGAGAAGCGATACCGCGGATCGAAGCGATCGAGCGCCTGGTACACCTTGAGAAAGACCTCTTGCGCCAACTCGTGGGCGTCTTCGCTGCTGCGCAGCAACCGGTACAGATAGTTGACCAGGCGACTCTGGTAACGATCCACCAGGTCGCCGAAACAGGCCCGCTCTCCCGAGAGGACCCGGTCGACGAGCTCTTCGTCGCTGCTTTGGGACACCTCGCGGGTCATTGTTGCCACGGGGTACTACGGAGCACTCGAAGCAAGGTTGCACTCGGCGGGGAAGTCGGTCGCGAAGCGCGGCCGGCTCACGGGGTCGCGGGAACCTCGGAGGCCGGAAGCAGGTCTTCGCGGAGGGTCAGCAGGCCCTGGGCGCGGCCTTCGAGGAGTGCCAGCAGGTCGGTCTCGAGACCGTTGGGGGACGACTCGACGATACGCCCGACCTCGACGCCGTCGCGCCGGACGATGAAGGTTGGAACGTACCGCAGGTCCTGGCCCGCGACGAACTCCGCGGGGCCGGTTTTGTCGCGCGAGACCCCGATCAGGCGGTACGGGAAGCCGACTTCACCGCCGACTTCGTCGAGCACGCGCCAGAAGCGCGACACCTCGCGCCGGCTGTCACCGCACCAGGTGCCGAACAGAATGGTCACCTCGGCTCCGGGAGGCACCGCGACCAGGGCTTGAGCGGCGGCGGCGTCGATCTCCGAAGCCACCACCTGGGCGACCCAGTCCGGGACCACGGCTTCCACCGCTTCACGATTCGTTTCACCCAAAAGCACGGGTTTCTCCGGTTTCCGACTGGACACGCAGCCGACGGCCAGCGCAGCGAGAACGAGGACGGTCAGAGGGCGCAACATGGCGTCGGATCTTAGCGTGCAAGCCGCGGTCGAAGAAGGCCCGGCACCGAGAGTGCCGGGCGGAATTTGCGGTGACGCAAAAAATGTCTGAACTTTTTTTGCGTTGTGTCGGACTCCGCCGCCCGCAGCGACCCTCACTTCCACAGCCGCACCAGGAACCGATCCTCTTCTTCAATCAAGTCGGGGTCGGTTCCGTTGTGGGCCTTCATGCCCTGGACGATCTTGCGAGGTACGCCGAGCCCGGTGGCTTCGATGTACCGGTAGTCCCGCAGCACCTCTTTGATCAGCTCGTTGCGGGAGGCCCGGTAGCCAGCTCGCATCTTGGCGACGGTGACGGTGTTGGGAAGCCGACCCGGAGAAAGGATCTCGAGGCGGTCCGCGTACATCGACAGCTCGATGTCAGTCACCGTGATGGTGTAGTCGCGGTGAGCGATGGCGTTGACGACAGCCTCGCGGACGGCTTCGAGGGGGTACTCCCAACGTTCCTGTCGCTGACCGCCGGGATCGATCCACGCGGTGATGGCCGCGTTCCGCCGCACGAACTCCAGGGCCTGCTCGATGACTCCGGATTCGACGTGCTCCCCGGCCAGCGCCCGCAACGCGACCGCCGGGCCCTTGATCACGGCCCGTTCCTTGGCGTCGTAGTCCTTGACCAGCCCGGAGTAGGCGACCGCGGTGATTCCGATCTGCGGCAGAAATTTCTGAGGACGCCGGCCGAACAAAACGAGGCCCGCGACACTCGGGATCGCCCGGCCGCGATCTTCGGCCATGAGCTCCGTATTGACGAGCAGCCGCGCCCAAGTTTCTTGGTCTTCGGGATCAGGGCAATCCTGCTGTCGAATGTCGCGAAAGTAGTTGACCAGACGCCGCCAGTCGAGATCTTCGAACACCGCACCGGGAACCGGTTTGCGGTCGTATTGGAGGCGGCCCGACTGGGCATAGAGCCGTAGTTCCTCCTCGTCGGTTGCGTCTCGGCTCGTCGTACCGACTCTCACTTGAGTCACCCAGGCCGATCCCCGCTTCGCCTTGTAGGGTTTGTCGGGGGCATCCGCGGGCAGCGACACGATGGCCACGACCTTGTCTTCCCACGGAACGAGTTCCCAGAACGGGATGATCGCTGGCCGCAGGTGGACCCTGGCGACTTCCATGACCCATTCCTCGACCTTGCGGGGCTCCCGGGTCAGGCCGGAGACGGTTCCGTCCTCTTCCACTCCGAGAAGAAGGTGGCCGCCCTCGAGATTGAGGAGGGCGGCCATTTCCTTGGCGAGCTTTTCAGGGACCAAGTCGTCGCGTTTGAATTCGACGCCCGAATTCTCCCCGTGGCGGAGAAGGTCGGCCAGCTCAGCTCGTAGCATGAGCGAGATGGTAATCCAACTACCCGTTACTCCCCCCAACCCCCACCCAGCGCCCGGAACAGGTCCACCGCGGCGACGTACTGGTTGCGGCGGGCGGTGGAGAGATCGAGCCGGGCGCGGAAGAGGTTGCGATCGGCGTCCAAGACTTCGAAGTAGCTCGACTCGCCGGCTTCGTAGCGGATCAGGGCGATTTCGCGAGCACGTTCGAGGGCGGTGATCTGGCGCTCGAGGGCGGCGACTTCGTTGAGGCTCGCGCTCCGCCCGGCGAGGGCGTCTTCGACCTCGGCGAAGGCGCCTTGGATGGCTTTCAGGTAGAGCGCCAGGGCCTCTTCGCGGCCGGCCGCGGCGGCTTCGACCTGGCGTTTGGTGCGCCCGGCGTTCCAGATCGGTTGCAGGAGTCCGGCGGCCAGCTGCCAGATGTTGGCCCCGGACGACAGCAAGTCGCCAAGTTCGCGGCTTTCCGTGCCGAGGGTGGCGGTCAGGCCGATCGACGGGAAGAACGCCGCTTTGGCGACCCCGATGCGGGCATTGGCCGCCACCAGCGCCGCCTCGGCCGCCACCACGTCGGGCCGGCGGGCGAGCAGGTCCGAGGGCAGGCCGACGGGGACCTCGGGCACGTGGGCCGCTAGGTCACCAGAGGGGCCGGCGACCGGACCGAACCGGCCGACGAGCACGCCCAGTCGATTGTCCGTGCGCCGCCGCTCGCGCTCGAGCACCGGGATCACCGCTTCGGTAGCGGCCAGCTCGGCCTTCGCCTGGGCCACTTCGAGCTCCGAGATGGTACCGGCGTCGAAGCGCTCGTTCTGGAGGCGCAGGGCCTCTTGGCGCGACTCGAGCGTGCTCTTGGCGTCGGCCACCTGGCGATCGAGAAACGCCCGGTCGAAATAGGCCGTGGCCACCGCCGCCGCGATCCCGAGCCGGACCGCCCGGCGCCCTTCTTCGCTCGCCAGCAGCTCCGCCCGAGCCGCCTCCGAGGCGCGCCGGTAGCGGCCCCAGAAGTCGAACTCGTAGGACGCCGTGGCCGAGAGGTGGAAACGATCGAACTCGGCACCGATGCCCGGGGGCAACGCCGAGGTGTCGCGCGACACCCGGGCGCGCCCGGCGTTGACCTGGCCGTCCACCGTCGGCATCCGCGCGGCGTCGGCGAGTCCGAGGAGCGCGCGCGCCTGGTCGATGCGGGCCGCGGCTGCCGCGAGGTCCGGATTGGCCCCGAGGGCCTCGGTGACCAAGGCATCGAGGCCGGGATCACCAAAAAGCGTCCACCAAGCGTCGGGAATGGCCGTGGTCGTCGCGGCCTCCGAATAGGCCGCAGGCGCCGCCACGGTGGGCCGGGCGTAGTCCGGCCCGACGGTCCGGCAACCGGCGACGGTCAGGCCGACGGCGAGGAGCGCGACCCCGGCCAACGACTTCCAGCGGGTGTTGATCCTCGTCATGACGCGCTCCCTTTCGTTTCGAGCACACCGGGGAGCGTGTCCTCCGGAACTTCTTGTCGGCCGCCGTCGCGACCCGCGAACCAGCGGTAGAACAGCGGCACGAAGAGCGTCGCCAGCACCGTCGCCAGCAGCATGCCGCCGAAGACGCCGGTGCCCATGGAGCGGCGCGCCGCGGAGCCCGCTCCGGTCGAGATCGCGAGCGGCAACACGCCGAGGATGAACGCCAGCGAGGTCATGATGATCGGCCGGAAGCGCAGGCGCGCCGCGGACAGGGCGGCATCCATCACCGACAGCCCGCGCGCCCGTTGCTGGACGGCGAACTCGACGATCAGGATGGCGTTCTTGGCCGACAGGCCGATCAACGTCACGAGACCGATCTGGAAGTAGACGTCGTTCGGCATGCCCCGCAACTGCACCGCGAGCAAGGCGCCCAGGAAGGCGAACGGCACCCCGAGCAACACTGCCACCGGCAAAGTCCAGCGTTCGTACTGCGCGGCGAGCACCAGGAAGACCAAGACCAAGCCGAACAGCAGTGTCTGGGCCGAGGAACCGCCGCTCTTCTTCTCTTCGAGCGCGCTGCCCGTCCAAGCGATGCCGAAATCCGCGGGCAACTCGCGGTTGGCGATCTCTTCGACCACCGCGATGGCCTCGGCCGAGGCCCGGCCGGGGGCCGGGGCACCGAGCACTTTGATCGAGGGGTAGAGGTTGAAGCGCTCGAGGGTCTCGGCGCCAACGCCGTAGGAGACATCGATCAGCGAGCCGAGCTCGACCATGGCACCGTTGTCGGCGCGCACGAAGAGCTTGGTCAAGTCCTCGGGCCGCGAGCGGAACTCGCCCTCGGCCTGGAGTTGGACGCGGAACACTCGACCGCTCTTGTCGAAGTCGTTGACGTAGACGGTGGCGAAGGCGGATTGGAGAGTCGCGTAGACGTCGTCGATGGCGACTCCCAGCGTCTTGGCCTTCTCGCGGTCGACCTTGACCGCGAGTTGCGGCGAGTTGGCCCGGAACAGGGTCCGCACGCCCAAGAGGCGAGGGTCACTGTTCAGTTTGGCCATGAAGTCCGCCGTCACCTGAGCGAGCCGGGCGGTGTCCGCCTCGCCCTTGCTCTGGACGTAGACCTCGAAACCGCCGGTCGAGCCGAGCCCCTGGATGGGCGGCGGGTTGAAACCGAACACCAGAGCTTCCCGAATCCCGAAGGTCATACCGAAAAAGCGCCCGATGGTGGCGTCGATCGACAAGTCCGGGGTCGTACGCTGTTCCCAGCGTTTGAGCATCACGAACATGGTTGACACGGCGCTGTTGGCGCCGCCGCCGACGAAGTCGAGACCGTTGATGGTGGCGACGTGTTCGATCGCCGGGTCCGCGAGCAGCATCTGCTCGATGCGCGCCGAGACCTCGCGCGTCCGCGTCAGCGTGGCGCCGTCGGGCAAGAGCGCCGCGGCGATGAAGAAGCCTTGATCCTCGGACGGCACCAAGGAGCCGGGCACCCGCTGGAACAGCGCGTACGTGCCCGCCACCACCCCCGCGAAGAGCAGGAAGGCGACCAGCGGGCGGATCAGCAGCTGCCGCACGGTGGTGACGAAGTAGCTGGTGCCACGATCGAAGGCGCGGTTGAACAAACCGAAGAACCCGCCGGGTTCCCGGTGGGGTCGCAGCAGCAGGGCACACAGAGCGGGCGACAGGGTCAGGGCGACCAGACCGGAGATGGCCACGGACATCGCGACCGTGATGGCGAACTGCCGGTACAGCTGGCCGGCGAGGCCACCCAGAAACGACACCGGAATGAACACCGAGCACAAGACCAGGACGATCGCAACCACCGGCCCGGTGACCTCGCGCATCGACTCGAAGGCCGCCTCGCGCGCGCTTTTGCCCTCGGTCCGCATGATGCGCTCGGTGTTCTCGAGCACCACGATGGCGTCGTCCACCACGATGCCGATGGCCAGCACCAGGCCGAAGAGGGTCAACGTGTTGACCGAGAAGCCCAAGGCGTACATGCCGGCGAAGGTGCCGATCAGCGACACCGGCACCGCGACCATGGGGATGATCGTGGCGCGGAAGCTCTGGAGGAACAGGTAGACCACCAGAAGCACCAGCAACATGGCCTCGGCGAGGGTCTTCACGACCTCCTCGATCGAGACCTGGACGAAGCGCGTGGTGTCGAAGGGAATCTGGTACTCGATGCCCGCGGGGAACCGGGCGGCGAGACTCTCGAGCTCCGCGATGACACCTTCCGCGGTAGCCAGGGCGTTGGCCCCGGGTTGCAAGAAGACGCCGAGGAAAATGGCCTCCTGGCCGTCGAGCCGCGCCTCGCCGTCGTAGTCCCGGGCGCCGATCTCGACCCGCGCGACGTCCCCGAGGCGGAGAATTTCGCCCGTCGCGTCCGCGCGCAGGACGATGGCGGCGAACTGCTCGGGGGTCTTCAGACGATCCTCGGCGGTCACCGTGTAGGTCAGCTCGAGCCCGGCCGGGGACGGCTCTCCGCCGATGCGGCCGACCGCGAACTGGGCGTTTTGCTCACGCACCGCCCGCGCCACGTCGTTGGCCGTCAACCCGAACTGCGCCAGCCGGTCCGGCCGCAGCCAGATGCGCATGGCGTAGTCGCGGGAACCGAAAATCTGCACGTTGCCGACACCCGAGACCCGCTTGAGCGGCTCCAGGATGTTGATCGAGGCGTAGTTGGACAGAAAGACGGTGTCGTAGCGCTTGCCGGGCGAGGTGAGCGTGACGATCTGGATGAAGTTGTTCGAGACCTTCTGGACGGTGACGCCATTGCGACGCACCTCCTCGGGCAACCGCGGCTCCGCCAAACGGACGCGGTTGGCCACGTTGTTGGCCGCGAGGTCGATGTCGGTGCCGACCTCGAAGGTCACGGTGGTGGTCACCAGGCCGCTCGACGTCGAGACCGAGCTCAAGTAGTCCATGCCCTCGACGCCGTTGATCTGCTCCTCGATGGGCGCGGCCACGGTCTTCTGGAGGGCCTCGGCGGTGGCGCCGGGGTAGATCGCCGTCACCGCCACGCTGGGCGGAGCGATCTCCGGGTACTGCGCCACCGGCAGAATCCGGAGGGCGGCCAGACCCGCGAGCACGATGACGATCGAAACGACCGTCGCGAAGATGGGACGGCGGATGAAGAAGTGAGAAAACATCCGAGCTCCTTCAACCACCGGCGCCCGGGGGGGCGCCGCCTGGAGCACCACCCGTGGGCGGCGCGTTGGGATCGATCACCATCACCGGGCTGCCGGGCTGGGCCTTGATGCCGCCGTCGACGATCACCCGATCGCCCGCCGCGACGCCCGACTCCACCACCCAATCCGTCCCCGACCACTCCGCGACGGTGACCGGACGGAACTGGGCGTTGCCCGCCTCATCCACGACCATCACGAACTTGCCCTGGGGGCCCTGGAGCACGGCGCGTTGCGGCACCAGAATGGCCGCCGGCCGCTCGACACCGATCAGCCGGACGCGCACGAACTGCCCCGGCAGCAACGTGGCGGCAGCATTCGGCAACTCGGCCCGCAGGCCCACGGTACCGGTCGTCGGGTCGATCTGGGAGTCCGAGAAGTTGACCTGGCCGAGTTCCGGGTGGACGCTGCCGTCGGGCAACACGAGCTGGACCTGGAGCTGGTCGGTGGCCGGGGCGGTCAGCTTGCCGGAGGCGATGCCCTGGCGCAGCTGCAACATGGCCTGGTCCGAGGCGCCGAAGCGTACCCAGATCGGTTGGACTTGGGAGATGCGGGTCAAGAGGCTGGCGTCGCCCGGGCCCACCAGGCTGCCCTCTGAGCGCTCCGCCCGGCTGGAGCGGCCGGAGATCGGGGCGTCCACGCGGGTGTAGCCAAGGTCGAGCTGGGCGGCGTCGAGCCGCGCCTGGGCGGAGAGCAAGGCGGCCCGCGCTTCCTCGGCGTCGGACACGGCGTTGTCGTAGTCCTTACGGCTCGCCGCGCGGGCGGCGACGAGCGGCTCGAGCCGGGCGACATCGCGCTCGGAACGAGCCAAGCGGGCCTTCTGCTCCTCGACGTCGGCCTTCGCTGCCTGGACCGCGGCGCGGTAGGGCGCCGGGTCGATGACGAAGAGCGTCTGGCCCTTGCGCACGGTGGCGCCTTCCTCGTACTTGCGCTCCAGCAGGATACCCGAAACGCGAGCCCGCACTTCGACTTCCCGCGAACCTTCGACGCGGCCGGTCAGCTCATAGGGCACCGGCAGAGCGCGAGCCTCGGCCGTGATGGCGGTGACCGGGGGCGGCGGCATGCCGCCGCCCGGCGGGCCGCCGGCCCCGGGCGCGCCTCCGGGCGGACCACCGCAAGCTTGGACAGTGAGGGCCAGAGCGCCCCCGGCGAGCCAGAACCGGAAACCGCCGGAACGAGCTCCGGCGTGGGTAGGAGGATTCATCATGGTCTCCTCGGGAATACGACCCCAGAAACGCCGGGGACGTGACCAGTCATCTTATCGGAACCCGACGACCACGGACACGTCGAATTCGCTCGAAGTCTAGAGCCTGAAGCCAATTGCGCACGAGGGGGCAAGGCCAGTTGGGGGGAGCCGGAGCCGTCTGGGTTCCAAGTTGGGTTCCAACTCCGCCGCTGTAAGCTCTCCACCCTCCGAAGGCCCCCTTTTCCGACCGGCGGGGTGATCCGTCCCTCAGCCCCCCTCCAGGAGGTGGCGTCGTGAGGGCGCCAGCTCGGATGACGCTGCCCAAGCGCCGGTTCCTCGATCAGGTCGATGTGATCCGCGAGGAGCCGGCGGCGGAGGTGGGCTCGGTGGCCTTCCTGAGCCGCCTTCTGGTGCAGGCCAACCTCCCCTACCGCGAGCCGGCTGAGCCGTCGTTCGTGCGGCGAAACGGGGCTCTGACTCTCACCCTCCAAGCGCCGCCGCAGATCGGGTTGCCGTTCGGCCGGTACCCGCGGTTGCTACTGGCCTGGTTGGGCACGGAAGTCGTGCGCACCCGCAGCCCAGAGCTCGAACTCGGCGAGTCACTGTCGGCCACCATGCGCGACCTGGGAATCACCCCGAGCGGCGGTGGTCACGGCAGCTTCGAGCGCTTCCGCGACCAGATGCGGCGGTTGTTCAACACCACGATCACCTACTCCTGGGACGTCCGCCGGCCGCGCGGGCGAATCCAGGCCGACGCCGGCTATCGGCTGACGGAGGCCGTGTTGTGGTGGGAGCCGACGAAGGAGCCTGGCGGCCGTCTGCGGCTCTCGGAGCCGTTCTTCCAGGAACTGCTCCGCCACCCGGTGCCGGTCGATTTCCGCGTCCTCCGCGCGCTTGCTTCGCCGCTTGCCATCGACATCTACGCCTGGCTCAGCTACCGGTCGTTCACGAGCTCGAGCGCGCCCGTGACGATCCCTTGGCCCGAGCTGGCGGCGCAGTTCGGCACCACCGGCAGCGTCCGCAAGTTCCGGGAGAACTTCGAGCGTGCCATCGGCGCGGTGCTGGCCGTCTACCCCTCCGCCGCCGTCGAGATGGACGCCCTCGGGCTCCATGTCATCCCCGGAGTTCCCCACGTGGGCGCTCGGCCCGGGCGTCGGGAGATGCCATGACGAGCGGGTCCTCACCCCGAAGTCATGAATATTTGGGGACAACTTCGGTCCTTGGCCAGGCTCTCGGGAGCCTTCCGAGAGGGCCATCCGTGTCCCGGCCTGCCAAGTCTTCTCGCAAGCGCCGTGAATCTGCGGAAAACACCGCGGAAATACTGTGGAAATGCCTGTGGAACGGGCCAGTTTTCCACGAATACTTGGGGACGCCTTCCATGAATACTTGGGGACGGTGCGCCGCCCTGGCCATGAATATTTGGGGACAGCCCCATGAATACTTGGGGACACGAACCCCTCGCAAATCACTGATTCCACATCGCTTGCCCGCCCCTCCTGTAGTTCTTCCCGGTAGTTATGAGCCTGTAGAAGAGCCGAGTAGTAAGAGGCGACGCCTGCGACGACGAAAGGAGCTCGACATGAACACGGTTCTCCCCATGCCCCGGGAGCGGCGCCGGCCGCCCCGGACGACGTTGCCCCATGACCCGTTCGAAGCGCTGAACGGAGTGCCCGGCGAAGCGCCCCTCGCCCAAGAGCCGGGTAAGGGGTTCGAGGCCGAGCTACGGCGGGTGCCGCTGTCGGCCATCGTGCCCTCGCCCCGAAATCCCCGGAAGCACTTCGACGCCGAGGGCATCTCGGAGCTGGCTGCCTCGATCGCGGAGGATGGATTGCGGCAGCCGCTCGAGCTGCGCCGGTCCCCGGGTGATCCGCGGCGGTTCGAGGTCGTGGCGGGCGAGCGGCGCTTCCGGGCGCTGTCGAAGCTCGTGGCGGATGGCCAACTGCCGGCGGATTTTGGCGTGCCGGCGCAGGTGGCCGCCGAGCTCGACGACGCGACGATGCTCCTGCGGGCGATCGTCGAGAACCTCCAGCGGAAAGACCTTCACCCGCTCGAGGAGGCCGAGGCCTTCGCGCGGCTGCGCGACGAGCACGGGCTTTCGACGGAGCAGATCGCGACGAAGGCGGGGAAAAGCCAGCGCTGGGTGCAGCTCCGGATCGCGTTGACCGAGCTGGTGCCCGAGGCCCGCGCGGCGTTCGCCGATGGGCGCATTGGGCTGGCGGAGGCCCGGCGCTTGGCCGGGCTCGAGGAAGCCGAGCAGAGGCGGGGGCTGGTGGGGTTGCTGGGTGGACGAGAGGCGGAAGGGGAGGTCTCCGAGGGGGAAGATCGGCCGACAGGGAGGTCGGCAGCAACACGGACCGCGGCTCTGAACGCGGATCGCGGTTCTTCTAGCCAACGAGTCGACGAGCCGCGGGACGCTGGTCCCGACCACCACCCACCTCCCGAGTCGCGTCGGACCCCCGTGTCCGCCGATCTCCGCAGTCCTCGCGCTCCCGAGGCCCTCGCCCGAGCCCTGGCCGACTCCTACCCCCTCGCCCTGCGCTTCGCCCTCGCCGAGCGCCAAGCCGCCCTCGTCGACGAGCCTGCGGGCGACCTGTTCCACCAGCTCGCGGACCTGCCGCTCGAGGAGCTCGAAGTCCAGTTCGCCGAGGCGGTGGCCGCCACCGTTCGCTCGTCGTCTCCTGACCTCGTCTCCTCCCTCGCTGCCGAGCTCGCGCTCGAGGAGGTGGCGTGATGCGCGTGATCGCCGTCGCCAACGACAAGGGCGGAACGGGCAAGACGACGACCGCCGTCAACCTCGCCGCACTGCTCGCCGAACGGGGCCTGAAGGTCCTGCTCGTCGATTTCGACCCGCAGGCCAACGCCACCCGCTGGCTCGGAGTGCTTGCCTCCGAGACTAACCAGGCGCCGTTCCACGTGCTCGAGGGCTCGGTGCCGCTCGTCGACGCTCTGCAACCAGGTAACGAGCCGGGTATCGAGGTGTTCCCCGCCTCGCCCTACCTAGCTGTTGCGGCGCGGTCCCTGGCCGGCGAGCCCGGCGCTGAGCGGCTGCTCGCCACGGCGCTCGAGGAACTGCCACCCGGGCGGTTCGACGTCGTGGTGCTCGACTGTCCACCCTCGCCGGGCTTCTTGACTCAGAACGCCTTCGCTGCGGCCACCGAGCTGGTCATCCCGGTCGAAGCCCGCTTCCTGGCCGCCGAGGCCCTGGCACGAATGACGACGACGATCGCCAAGGTCCAGAAGCGGCTGAACCCTGGCCTGCGTTTGGCGGCGATCGTGGTCTGTCGCCTCGATCGCCGGACGCGCCACGCCACGGAGGTGGCGGAGCGGATTCGGGGCTTTGCCGGGCTGTCGCTGCCGGATGTGCCGGTGGTGACCATCCGCGAAAACGTCCGGCTCTCGGAGGCCGCAGCAGCTCGGATGCCCATTCATCGGTTTGCGCCGAGCTCGAGCGGCGCCGAGGACTACCGTGAGCTGGCGCGCGTGCTGGTGGGTGAGCCGGAGGCGAACGCCGTTCGCCAGTCGGCGTGAGGTCGGGGGGGAGAAGAGCCCATGCGAGGCCGGACCCCTCACCGCCGCCCGGCAGGGCTCGTGGTCGCTTCTCCCCCAGCCTTCGGCGCCCCGCCCGGGGCCGTGGAGTTCTGCAAGGTCGCCGCAAGCGGCGTTTCACCCCCGCCCGGGAGACCTTGCCGGCCCTTCCAGATCCCAGTGTCCGGGAGCGCAGGGAGCGGCGTCAAGGCCGCCCCTCCGCGGACTCCGGGGGCGCCCCTGCGGGGTCGCTCCGCGAGCCCTGACGCCGTCCCCGT
>JANRLG010000190.1:0-6494 GCA_033762835.1 Thermoanaerobaculia bacterium | reverse complement strand
CCCACCTGGCCCAGGTGGTCTTCCGCTGCCGGCGTTGGGGCCTCACGGTCGCCTGGGTGGTCACGTTGCTGCTCGAAACCCTGCTGCTCGGCCCGTCGATCGCCGCCGGGCTCGAAGGGAAGGACTTGGCCGGGGTGCTCGACTCGCCGCCCCTGCGCTGGGCCTGGTCGCTCGGTGTGGTGCTCGCCCTGGCGGGCATCGTGGCTCTTGCCATGATCGCCGAGCAGCTCGCCCAGGAGCCCCGCCACCGCTGTCCCTATTGCGACTGGCGGGGCGACAGCCGGCCGGCTCTCGCGGGCCACCTGCGGGCTTGTCCGGGGCGGCGGGAGACCGACTCCCGGGCCGCCTGAGCGTGCCGACTCGAAGGCCCGGCGAGCCTGCTCGGGCGGTAGCGGCAGCAAGGGCTCGTGCTGGGCTTTCCGACCGAGCATCGCGACGTAGGACTCGCGGGCGGGCGAGTTCGGCTCGCCGTTGTCCACCTCCGGCAGGATCTTCTCGAAGTAGCGGAGCGAACCGATGGGCGGGGCGTCGCTGCGCTGCTGGCGCTTGCGCAGGACGCCGAGCCGGAGCGTGCCGAGCAGCACGAGGCGGGAAATCCCGAGCTCCACCCACTCCGTCGCGGTTAACACGTCCGAGGAGGTGGGCCGGAGGCCCAGCTCGCGAGCCCAGGCGAGAATCTCCTCTACGCGCCAAGCGTCGCGCCCCGAGAAAGCCGGCGGCGGAGCCTTCGGCGGGCAGACCTTCGCCGCCTCGGGAATCACGATCTCGTAGACCCAAACGCCGTTCTTGCGGCGCTTCTCCGCGCGAATCCGGCCGCTCGCCCGAAGGCGCAACACCGAAGCTTGCACCGTGCGCCGGCTGAGGCCGGACAACGCGGCAAGCTCGTCGAGCGGCTTCGCGAAACGCCGGCTTGCCCAGTGGCATTTCTCGGCCATGGTCAGAAGTACCACCTTGTCGGCCGGGGTCTGACACGGCAAGTCGAGCACCAGCCGGAGCGGAACAGGAGGTTTCGAAGCCGCTCCCGGCTCGACCTCGGGGGAGTACCGACGCGGCACGCTCACGGCTTCTCCTCCTGCCGACGGCGCCACGCGGCGGCGGAAACCGCCGTGATCAATCGCCGCCGTCCGACCCGCAGCACCGCCGGGCCTTCGCCAATTTTGAAGAGCTGATACAGCTTCGACTTGCTGATCTGGTGGGTAGCACAGAACTGCCGGATGGAGTAAACGACGGGTTCGTTTGCTTCGGAGCCGCTGGGGGTAACTCGGTTACGGGACATGGTGATTCGATTCCTTTCCGCCGGAAAAGCACCGGCCTCCCGGAGATTCAGAACCGATTTTTCGAGGGCCTGCAACCGATTTGGCGCATGGTGGCGCATGCCGGCGCACGAAATTCCATGGAGGTCCAGAGTCCGGGATCGGCGGGGTGGCGGCGGGTCCCTCGCCGTTCTTCCCGGGACGCCCAAAGGTCAGCCGGCCGGCCACGTGCTTCGAGCGGTAGCAGGGCACCGGCCGGTCTCCTCCGTCGCCCCCGCGGCCCTCGCGCGCGCCCGCGCGACGTTCTTGAGAAGACGGTTGGGTAAGGGGTAGTAAATCTCTCCGGGAAGGAAGAGAAGGAAGTGTGTGCGAATCCTGCGCTCGCCGAAGGCAATCGCCGCACTCCAAGCACAGGCGGAAATTGCAGGCCCGGCGGCGTGTGTCAGCACCCGCCGGGCCGCTTTCGGGTTCGCACTACGGATACAGGTCCAAGAAGCTCGGGGCATCGCCTTCAGCGACGGCCAGACCGTCGGCGGCCACGGTCTCGCTGCTCGTCGCCACGGTGGGGCGGCCGATCGCCTCGCGGATCGCTTTCTCCAAGATCAGAACGGCGTCTTTCACTTCCTGGTCATAGGTGTACAGGTCATAGACCGCGGTGATCTCGCGGTCCGTGTGGCCGAGCACGCGCTTGACGATGAAGCGGGTTACGCCCCGCTGAGCCATCCACGTAGCGGCCGTGCGGCGGAGGTCCATGCCTCGCCAATCACCCCGGCCTCCGACCGCTCGCCGAATTCGGCGAAGGGCCTCTTTGCTGCCGGAGAAGTATGCCTTCGGCGGTGCCTGCCCGAAGATCCACCCGTCAGCCGAGGGTTGAGCCGTCGAGAGCACCTCTTCGGCCAGCGGCGACAGGTAGACGCGGTTGGGCTTGCCCGATTTCGTGATCTCCGAGGGCACGTTCCACCACAAGCCGAGGGCATTGCGCTCGAGTTGGCAGGTCTTCATGCTGCGGAGCTGGGCGCCTCGCTGGGCGGTCACGAGCCGCAATTGAAGCAGCAGTGAGGTGAGCGACGCGGGCGGCTGTGAGCAGGCCTGCCACAACCGGCCGACCTCCGTCGCGGTCAGCACTCGGTCCCGAGGAGGCAAGGCGGGCAGAAGGACTCCTCGAGCCGGATTCCCGGGCAGGTCGTACTTCAAGGCGCCCCATTGCAGGATTCGCTGAAGACTCTTCAACAGAGACGGAGGGACCGACTTGCCGCGCGAAGCCTCCCGATGGAGGAAATCCACGATCTCGCTTCGCCTGATCGAAACCACGAGGCGATCCCCGAAGACCGGCAGCAGCGACCGGAGGGCGTAGGCGTGGTGCCGCAGCTGATTGGATGTCTTGGCTTCGGTCTTCAGAAACTCGGTCGCCAGCTCCCGAAACGCCATTCCGTCGACTGGCGCAGGCCGATGCTCGATCATCGGATCGACGCCTCGCCGCACCATTTCGCGTAGCTCGGCGGCTTGTCCACGAGCCTCGGCCAGCGAAACGGCCGGATACTCCCCCACGGTGATGCGTCGCCGCCGACGATGGCCTTGAGAATCTCTGCTCTGCGGGGAGTGGAAGACATAGAACCACGACTTCTTGCGCCCGGAGTAGCGCAGCCCCAACCCGGAGACGACCGTGTCCCAAACCTCCGCGCGACCGCTGACTGCTTCGAGCGTCCTCACCATCCGGTCGGTCAAGTAAACCTTCGCCATATCTTTCTGGGTTCCCTTCTGGGGTCCATATCGAGGAACTGTCACGCCGTCCAAAGGCGTCCACGACTTTCCTCGACCCCGTAGAGAGTCCATCAACTCACTGAAAAGAAAGCAACTTTGGACTATGGCGGAAGACCATGGACGCCAGCTCGTCGACCGGCCCGCTCACTGCGCCGACGACCGACCGGTGTACGCTCTGCCGTGGGTGCTCTGTCGGAGAGTCGGGCGCCGGCTGGTGGCTTCGACGGTCCGTCTTCTCGGGAACGGCGCCGGAGTTGCGGCGGAATCCGGCTTCGGGCATGATGCTCCTGCCGTTCCTTCCTCCCTAACCGGAGGCCAATCCGCGGCAAAACCTCCCCCCACCATCTCAGAGTCCGGTCAGAGGACAGCGAGCAATGCCTGGGTGTCACCCGCCGGCCTGTGGCCGTCGGCTGAACCCAGGCGCTCGGCCTTTTCGCCCTTCGGGCTCAAAGGCGGGTGCCCCTGACCTGCCATCTCGACGAAGGAAAGAGCCTTCCGGGCCGCCTCCGACAGAGCGCCCACGGCGAGGCGTACATCGGTCGGTCGTCGGCGTCAGTGAGCCGGCTGAGCGTGCGAGGTCGCCCCCGCTGCCCGCCCAGCTCTTTCTCCGGGCTCCACGGTCGGTGCCGAAGCCGATCCCGTGCCCGGGGTGGCACGCGCCGAGCGGCGGCACGGGCGGTCGCCGACCTACCTGGACGGCCTTTGGTTCCGGGAACCCACGAGATGCCCGGCGGCTGCCGGGTCCGCTACAATTCCAGAGCAGTCGAGGAGGCAGACCGATGAACTGGCGAGACCACATCGAGGTAAACCCGGCGGTCCTGGTCGGAAAGCCCGTGATCAAGGGAACCCGGCTCGCGGTCGACTTTCTTCTGGGACTTTTCGCGGCGGGCTGGAGCGAGAAGGACGTTCTCGAGAACTACCCGGCGCTCACTCCCCAGGCCCTCCGCGCCGCCTTCGCGTTCGCCGCGGAGACGATCAGCGACGAGGCCCTTCATCCCCGGCAACCGCTCGTCGCCTAATGCGCCTGCTTGCCGACGAGAACATCCCGGCGGCGACTGTCAGGAGGCTTCGGGCCGATGGGCACCTCGTCGAGTGGGCCGCCGAGCTGTTTCCCGGCGTTCCCGATTCGGAGGTTCTCCGGTATGCGGCGGAGCGGCAGTGCCTGCTCCTTACCTTCGATCGTGACTTCGGCGCGTTGGTGTTTGTCGCGGGCGGCCCGCGCCCTTTGGGAATCGTCTATCTGCGCTTCACCCCGAAGGACCCCGAGTACCCGGCGCTCGTTCTCGAGGAGCTCTTTGCGCGCCACGACGTGAACCTGACGGGCCGTTTGACGGTGGTGGACCTGGAGCGCTTGCGGCAGCGCGAGCTGCCCTAAAACGACGTGACAAGGGGCGGACCGGCGGCCCGCCCCCTGAGGGTCTCTACTCCTCGTCGCCGTCGTCCTGTGCAACGTCTTCGAGGATCAGCTTGCCCAACGCCTCGGCCTGCTCGGCCCAGAGCTCGGCGCGTTCACATCGCCGGGTGGTCTCTTCATCCATTCCACTCCCGAACCGCTCCTCGGCCCTGCTGCGCAGGTAGGCGGCGATCAAGAGGAGATCTTGCCCAGCGGCGCGGAACTGCTCCTCCATCAGGTCGCAATCCCGGTTCGGGCCGTACTGGCTCGTCTCGTAGATCCACTCTTGGAGGATCTCCCCGAGAACGACGAGGGCGGCGAGGTGTTCGGGCAGCTTGAACTGCCACGCGAAGGTCCGGCGCAGAAAGTGGTCTCGTTCTTGGAACTCACTAGAATCGGTCTGGCTGCTCATGGTGGTCTGTTCTCCATGGGTGGCTAGGCTCGGCGGTGTGTGCCCCACGCCGTCGGGCCGCTTCGTGGTTCGTGAGGGTCTCCCCTCGGCTTACGTCTTCGCCGCCGTCCCCCGGCGGCTTCTCCTCCTTCCTATCGCGGGGCTCGCCCTCGCGGTTTCCGGTTCGGGTCGAAGCGCAGGACGGCGGGCCGATTTCCCGCCGGGTCGGGCCGTGACCCACCGTGCGCCGCGCTGACATCGTGGATTTGCGGCTCCTCGGAAGCCCTGTTATGGGTTTCGCCGTGAACGAGAAGTTCCCCGTCTTCGGCGCCGATCTCCTCGAGTGGCTTCGTGCCGTCGAGCTGCGCCTCGATCGGCTCGAGCGCGCGCTCGTCGCCCCCGAGAGGCCCACCAGTTGGGCCAGTCCCGAGACCATCGGTCGCGAGTACGGGATTCCCATGGCCACGCTCCGTGGCTGGTTGCACCACCGGGGCAGCAACGGCTTGGCCGCTGCCGTAACCCGGAAGGGCCGGCGGTTGTACCTGGCTCGGGAGGCCTTCGACGCCTGGTTCCGCCAGCAGGCCAGACCCTAGAAGGCGGCTCACCAGGCGCGGCGCCACGGCCGAGCGGTAGGAGCGGGCGAGGTGGGTGTAGCGCGCGACCATCGCGAGCGTTTTGTGACCAAGGAAAGCGGCGAGCTCCGGGCCGGACGCGCCGAGCATGGCAAGCCACGTTGCCGCGGTGTGGCGCAGGTCGTGAAAGCGGAAGTCCTCGATGCCCGCCGCCGAGAGCGCGTTCTCGAAGTACGCCCGCGGCCGGTGCCACTCGCCGGGCTTGGGGGCGAAGACGATCTTTGCCGCCGGTTGCTCCTCCCGCCAGCGGCGCAGCTCGTCGAGCGCCATGCCGGAGAAGAAGAGCGTCTTCGGGCTATTGTTCTTGCTCCTCGGAATCGCTGCCGTGCCGCGCTCGAGATCGACGGCCGACCACGGCAATCCCAGCAGCTCGCCAAGCCGGGCACCGGAGGACAGGGCCGCGAGCACCAGCGGCTTCAACCGCGGGTTCGGGCTCTGCTCGCATGCGGCAAGCAGGCGCCAGAACTCGTCATCCGTGAGGAAGCGGTCCCGCCCCGGCGGCTCCGCCGGCTTGCGTACACGGCGAACGGGGTTGTTCTCGAGCCAGCCCAGCTCTTCGACCGCGAACTGAATCACAGCCGAGAGGCCCGCCAGGTAACGATTGGTGGAAGCCGGCGACGCCTTACGACCGGTGGGCGTTTGGCCCTTCAAAAGCGCGTCCCGCTGCTGGCCGATCACGGCCGCAGTCAGCGCCGAGAGCTTGAGATCCCCGATCCGGTCCCGCCACCAGCGCAGCTCGAACTCCCGGCGTCGCTGGGTGGTCGCGCGGAGGTTCCGATACTCGACCGAGTCTTCGTAGGCGTCGAGCGCTTCGGCCACCGTCCGCTTCGGCGCCTCTTGCACCGGCTGGCCGGCGTCGAACTCGCCTTCCCGCGCCGTCGCCCAGCGGCGGGCTTCCTCTTTGGTCGCGAAGGTCCCCGTCAGCGGCGGATAGCCTGTGCGGCGGACCTGTACCTGCCATTTCGTCCCCTGCCGGGTCGTCCGTTTGCGGATCGTCGCCATGCCGGCAACTGTGACGCGGCTGTGACGCGGAGGCAAATTTCGCCACCACGGGCCTCCATGGC
>JANRLG010000189.1:0-76457 GCA_033762835.1 Thermoanaerobaculia bacterium | reverse complement strand
CACGGCGGTGTCGAACACGGCGTTGGGGTGCACGACGTTGACCCGGATGCCGTCCTTGCCCCATTCGAGGGCGGCCACGCGGGCGAGCTGGGTGAGGGCGGCCTTGGCGGCCGAGTAGGCCCCGGCGCCCGGCCCGGGGGCGGGCACGTTCTTGGACGCCACCACCACCACGCGGCCGCCGCGTGGGGCGAGGGCGAGCAGCGGATGGGCCGCGCGCAGAAACCCGAGATTGGCCTCGGCATGGAGGCCCATCTGGGAGCGGAAGATCTCGTCCGACAGCCCGGCGATGGCACTGCCCTGGGCGAAGGCCCCGGCGTTCAGGACCAGGATGTCGAGGCCCCCGAAGGTGGCCACGGTCGTATCGAGCACCCGCTCGAGATCGTCCCGCGAGGTCACGTCGCCGACCACGCCGAGAAAGTCGAGCTTCCGGCTGACGTCGGCCACCCGCGGGTCGCGATCGAAACCCACGACGGCGGCCCCACGAGCGAGCAGCGCCTCCGCCACCGCCCGGCCGATGCCGGACGCCGCGCCGGTGACGAGCGCGATTTCCCCGGCCAGCACCGGCGGTGCGCCGGCGCGGGCGAGCTTGGCCTGCTCCAAGTCCCAGTACTCGACGTCGAACAGATCCTGTTCCGGCAGTGCCCGGAAGCCACCCAGGAGCGCCGCCCGTTCCTGGATGTCCAAGGTGTGGCGGTAGATCTCGGCGGCGATGGCGGCGTCCTTGGCGCTGCGGCCGGCGGTGACGAGACCGAGCTCCGGGTCGAGCACCACCCGCGGCGCCGGGTCGAGCATCGTCTTCGGCTCGCCGGCCCGAGCGGCACAACGGGCGAACTCGGAGCGGTAGGCGTCGGCGAAGGCTGCAACGTCGCGGCCGAGCAGCGGGCGCCGTTTGGTGCGGATGACGTGGTCCGGCGTCGCCGGCCCTTGCTGGCACAGCTCGGCAACGTCCGGCCGGCGGGCGAAGGCAAGGGTGCGGGCGTCGCGCTCGGTGCGCAGCACGAGGGGAAATCCCGCCGCCGCGGCCAAGTCCCGCCGCAGCCGGGCGGTCTCGATGCGAGGAGATGGCGGCCCCGGGTCGACGCTCGGTGCCGGCAAGTGCCAGGCACCCGCCGCCTGCAAAAACGCCTCCCCAAGGCCCACCAGCTCGATCATGCGTTCGTAGGACTCCCGGGCGGTGGCCCCGAAGCTGAAGATGCCGTGGGAGAGCAGCAAGAGGCCGATCGTCCGCTCCCCCGCTTCGCGTTCGAAGAGCTCGGCCGCCACCCGCGCCAGCTCGAAGCCGGGCATGACATAGGGCACCACGACCAGCCGATCGCCCCAGAGGGCCCGCGCGCGGGCCTTGCCGTCCGGCGTGTTGGTGATCGTCACCACGGCGTCGGCGTGGGTGTGGTCGACGAACTTCGCCGGCAACACGGCATGAAGAATCGCCTCGACCGAGGGTACCGGGGCCGCGGCGTCGGTCCGTTCCGTCATCAAGGCGTTGACCATCTCCGGATCCGAGAGCTTCGGCAGCCGCGCCAGCCGCAGCAGCGGCGCCCGGCGCAGGGGGGTGAAGCCCGCGGGCTCGATCGTCTCGAGATCCCACCCGCTGCCCTTGACCCACAGGACTTCGACCTCGTCGCCCAGGAGCGTCGTCTCCCGGGTCTTGACCGAGGTGTTGCCGCCCCCGTGCAGCACGAGGGACTTGTCGCGGCCGAGCAGCCGCGAGGTGTAAACGCGTTGGCCGAGGTCGCCGGAGAAGCCCGCGGCCTCGGTGTCGTTCCAGAGGCTCTTCATAGGGTGCAAGTCTACGGTAGACGGGTCGGCGACCGGGTCAGCACCAACCGCAGCCAGGCGCCGAACACTCCGGCGAACATGCTCACGCGCGCACGCAGGCCCGGCCCCAGGCCCCGCTTCTTTTCTTTCACGCGGTGCCCGAGATCGTGCAACACGGTCACCTCGACGCGGCCGCCGAGCCGGCGACAGTAGTGATTGAGGGCAGTTTCGATGCGGAACCCCCGGCGGTACTCGGCCGGAACGACCAGGAACACCTCGCGGCGGAGGGCCCGGATGCCCGAGAGCAGTGGCCCGAAGTGGCGCTGCACGGCGTTCAGGAACTCGCCGCGATGGCGGATGCCGACGTTCATGGCGGCGCGGCCAGCGAGCACCGGCGCCACTAGGCTCAAGAGCATGGGTTCCGAAAGTCGCAAAATGTCGGCGTCGACAAAGAGCAACACGGGGGCCGTCGTGGCCGCGACGCCGGCCGCGAGCGCGTGCCCCTTGCCGCCGTTCGCTCTGAGCTCGACGGTCGTCACCCCCGCGGCGCGGGCGATGGCGGCAGTGTCGTCGGTCGAGCCGTCCGAGACCACCACCAGTTCGTCCCACAGGGTCATGGCTTGCAGCGCCGCCAGCACCTCGGCCACGGTGTCGGCTTCGTTGAAGGCGGGAACGACGACCGCGACTCGCGGCCCAGGGGCATCGCGGCTCACGGACTCACGGCGTCCATCGCGCCGGGCTCGGCACCGCCAGGGCTCCCGGCTCCGGTGTCACCACCGCCACGAGCCGGGCATCCCCGGTCAAAGACCAGGCCACCGGCAGGCCCGAGGGCCCGACCGTACCGTCGAGCCGAAAGCGGAAGCCGCCAGCGGTGAGGACTTCGACCGGGAAAACGAGCTCCCCGGCAGCGATCCCCGCGAGGGTCGCTGCCATGACACCCGAGCCACAGGCCAAGGTCTCGCCTTCGACACCGCGCTCGAAGGTGCGGATCTCGAGCTGGTGGGGCGACACCGTGCGCACCCAATCGACGTTGGTGCCGGGGATTCCGAAGTCCGGGTGGCGCCGGAGAATCGGCCCTTCGAGGGTGACCGGAGCGGCACCGAGGTCCCCGGCGACCGGGCGCAGAAAGTGTGGCACCCCGGTAACGACGAAGCGCCCCGGGAAGCCCTCGCCTTGCCACGACGGGATCCGCACGACCGGGGTTTCGGTGGGCGCCGGCAGCTCGATCGCAACGTTCTGATCGTCGACGATCCGGGTCCGAAACGGCCCGGCACCGGTTTCGACCACCACTTCCCCCGTCGACCAGCCCAGGTGGTGGACCAGCCGAGCGGCACAGCGGGTACCGTTCAAGCACAGATCCGCGTCGGAACCGTCGCCGTTCCAGTAGGTCATGCGGACCCGGTCCGCCCCGTTACGCTCGAGGGTGAACAGGCCGTCCGCGCCAAGGGAGACGCCGCGGCGACACCAGGCCCGGATGTCGGCCCGGGACGGAGGCGCCGCGGGCTCGGCGAGGGCCAGGAAGTCGTTGCCGCCGCCGGAGAGCCGGTACATCTAACGAATGCGCCCCGCCGCCGCGCCCGAGGGTTCGCTCTCGTTGCCCGCGCGGTCGACCGCCGTCACCCGGTAGAGGTAGGTCTCGCCGGCCAGGAGATCCGACTCGCCGAACTCGGTGGCGGTCACCGGTCCGGCGATACGGCGGAAGTCCTCACTGCCCGGATCGCGTCGGTACACGACGTAACCCGCGAGGTCGGGAGCGGTGACCGGGTCCCACAGCAGCCGGACGCGGCCCTCTTCGCCGAGGGCGACCATGCCGCGGGGCGACGGCGGCGGGTAACGGTCCCGGTGCACGACTTCGATCTCCGCTTCGACGCCACTTTCGACCACCACCGGCTCACGGGCGGCCACGGTGGTGACCGTGTAGATGAGTTGGCTGCCCAGGGGCGCGCCGCGGTCGAGGTATTCGCGCTCGGTGGTCAACGTAGCCAGCGGCGTGCCGTAGACCTTGGAGGTCGATTCGCGGCGATACAGGTGGAAGCCCGCCACCGTGCCGTCGCCGGCCGGGGCTTCCCACTTCACCCGCACGCCGTCGGCCTCCCCCTCGGCTTGGAGACTGCGCGGGGCGGGCGGCGGCGGTTGAACCTCGACCTGCCCGAGGTTCGAGAAGGCCGACTCCTCGCCGCCCGCCGCCCGGGTCTTGATGGCGAACACCAGGACCTGGCGGCTGCCGTCGGCAGGGGGCGCCGGCATCGTCCGGCGCAGCAGGATGCGATCCCCCTGGACCGAACTGCCGATGCCGGCGGCATCGAGGCGGTCCACCACCTGGGCCTGAACGCTGAACTGCCGCGGGTCCGGCGGCGCCACTGGCGGCGGCGGCACTCCCGCGGGTCCGGCCGGGGGTTGCAGCGTCAAGCTCCACAAAGACAGCTCTTCGAGCGCCGGCAACGGCGTACCCGCGGCAGTGGCGGTGGGGTACGGCACGGCAATGAGGATCTCGCGACCGCGGTGCGCAACGCTCAAGGCCGTGGTGGTGGCGGGCACCAGGCGTACGGGCGGTAGCGGATCGCCCTTCTTGCCGCAGGCGGGCAAGCCGAGGACGGCGAGAACGGTGGCGGCCAGCAGGAGACGACGCGGGGGTTCACAGTACATAACGCGATAGATCCTGGTTCTGGACGATGTCCGCGAGGGTGCCGCGGACGTAGTCCTCGTCGATCGTCATCGTGGTTTCGTCGCTGTCGGGGGCCTCGAACGAGACTTCATCCAGCAGGCGCTCCATGAGCGTTGCCAGGCGACGGGCGCCGATGTTCTCGGTGGTGGCGTTCACCTCGACGGCCAGACGCGCGATCTCGCGCACGGCTCCCGGGGTAAACCCGAGGGCGAGGCCCTCGGTCGACAGCAGCGCGGTGTACTGCTTGGTCAAGGCGGTTTCGGGCTCGGTCAGGACGCGCACGAAGTCGTCCTCGGTCAGGGCGTCGAGTTCGACGCGGATCGGGAAGCGCCCCTGGAGTTCGGGGATCAAGTCCGAGGGCTTCGAGACGTGGAACGCTCCGGCAGCGAAGAACAACACGTGATCGGTCTTGACCATGCCGTACTTGGTCGACACGGTGGTGCCTTCGACGATCGGCAGCAAGTCCCGTTGAACGCCCTCGCGGGAGATGTCGGGCCCCCGGCTGCCTTCGCGGCCGGCGATCTTGTCGATTTCATCCAGGAAGATCATGCCGCCCTGCTCGACCCGTTGCCGGGCCTCGCGGGCCAACTGCTGGCGGTCGATCAGTTTGTCGGCTTCCTGCTGGGTCAGGATTTCGCGCGCCTCGGCGACCCGCACGCGCTGGCGCCGCCGGCGGTTGAACAGGCCGGGCATCATTTCCTTGAGATTGAGGCCCACTTCTTCGTTGCCCGTGGGCGGCAGGTTCTCGAGACTCGGGAAGGCGCTTTCTTCGATCTCGATCTCGACCATCTTGTCGTCGAGTTTGCCCGTGCGCAGGCGCTCGCGGAACTTCTCGCGGGTGCCCGCCAGGTCGTCCCGCGGTTCGCTCATTTCGTCGGGATCGGGGCGGCTCGAGATGCCGGGAATCTTCGGCGGCGGCACGAGCAGCAACAGGAGGCGATCCTCGGCCCGCGAGCCGGCGGTTTCCCACACCGCGAGGCGGCGTTCCTCCTTGACCATGGCCACGGCGATGTCGGTCAAGTCGCGCACCATGGACTCGACGTCACGGCCGACGTAACCCACCTCGGTGAATTTCGAGGCCTCGACCTTCAAGAAGGGCGCGCGGGCGAGCTTGGCGAGTCGGCGCGCGATCTCGGTTTTGCCGACGCCGGTCGGGCCGATCATGAGGATGTTCTTGGGCGCGATCTCCTCCGCCAACTCCGGCGGCAACTGCTGGCGCCGCCAGCGGTTGCGCAGGGCGATGGCGACCGCGCGTTTGGCTCGGTGCTGACCGACGACGTATTTGTCGAGCTCCGCGACGATCTCGCGCGGGGTCATGTTCTCGATCTCCCGCGGGGAGACCCCGGGACTGTCGAAGCTCGCGGAAGGATTCTCAGTGCTACTCGACATCGGTACGGCCCGGCTCCAGCGGCTCGTGGCCGCTCAGAGCTCTTCGATCGTCAGGTGGTGATTGGTGAAGACGCAGATGTCGGCGGCGATCCCCATGGCTTCGACGACGATGTCCCGCGCCGGCATCGCGGTGTGGCGCAACAGCGCTTTGGCAGCCGCCAAAGCGAAATTCGAGCCGGAACCGATGGCGACGGCGACCGCGCCGCCTTCTTCGTCGGGTTGCAGCAACTCGCCGTTGCCGGCCACGAGGAACGCCCGGTCCCGATCGGCCACCAGCATCAAGGCGTCCAGCTGGCGCAGCGCCCGGTCCGTGCGCCAGTCGCGAGCGAGCTCGACGACGCCGCGTTCCAGGTTGCCCGAGTACTCCTCGAGTTTGGCCTCGAGGCGAGCGAACAACGCCAAAGCGTCGGCACCACCGCCCGCAAAGCCAACCAGCACGCTACCCGCCTTGCCCGCGCGCCGCACTTTGCGCGCGCCGGACTTGACCACGGTCGACTGCCCCATGGTCACCTGGCCATCACTGGCCATGCAGGTCAGACCGCCGCGGCGGACGAGGAGGACGGTCGTCGAACGGAGAGTGGTCATCGGAGCGGGCATTCTAGCAGTCAACTCTCCCCGCGCGCCCGCGGGTGACTCTGGCGATAGACCGCCAGCAGGCGATCGACGTCGAGGTGGGTATAGCGCTGGGTGGTGGACAAGGAGGCGTGGCCGAGTAGCTCTTGGATCGAGCGTAGATCCGCGCCGGCCTCGAGCAGGTGGGTGGCAAAGGTGTGGCGCAGGGTGTGGGGGTGGACGCCGGTTGCCAGGGCCGCGGCTTCCACGTGGCCGTCGAGCAGGCGGCGCACGGAACGGTCGGTCAGCCGGCCGCCGCGGTGATTCAAGAACACGGGCTCTTCCGCGCTTGCCGTGCGGGCCAAGGCGCGGATCTCCTGCCAATCCGCCAGCCAGGCCCGCAGGGCCGCCGCCGCCGGCTGGCCGAAGGGCACCATACGCTCCTTGCCGCCCTTCCCCACCACCCGTAACACCCGCGCGGACAGATCGAGATCCGTCCAATCGAGACTCACCAGCTCGCCGACCCGTAACCCCGTGGCGTAGAGCAGCTCGAGAAACGCGCGGTCCCGCCGACCCAGAGGTTGGCTAGTGTCGGGCGCTTCGAGCAAAGTTTCGGTCTCGCCCGGGCGTAAGTGCCGCGGCAACGTCTTCTCGGTCTTCGGCGTCTTCACCGAAATCGCCGGGTTGAGCACCAGGTGACCTTCCTGGCAGGCCCAGCGGAACAGGCCCTTGACGGCGGACAGGGCACGCCCCTGGCTCGACTTCGCCAAACCGCGGCGGCTCGCCTGGGCGACGAAGGAGCGCACCGCGAGGCGATCGACCTCGTCGGGAAGGACTTCTCGCGGTGGCTTGCCGAGCACGTCCGCGGCCACGAACTCCACGAAGGCCGCCAAGTCCGTGCCGTAGGCCTTGACCGTATGGGCAGAGAAATTTCGTTCGCCCTCGAGATGCCGGAGATATCCGGCCACCAAGGCCGGCAAACTGTCGGCCCGGCTCAAGCCGGAACCTCGGTGAGTTCGGGAATGAGCTTGCTCGCGTCGACCGCCAGCCCCTGGCGCTCGGCCCAGGCGAGCAGCTCGCGGTGAGCGCGTTCGGCGTAGACGCGGCGGCGGTCGAGCTTCTTGGCCCGCTCGGGCAGCTCCTCGAACAAACCGTAGTTGACGTTGGCAGGCTGGAAATGGCGCGGGTCCGACTCCGTCAGGTGGCGCACGAGGGCGCCGAGTGCGGTCGTCGGGGGGAAGGGCTCGGGCGTCCGGCCCGCGCGTTCGGTCACCACGTGGAGGGCCGCCGCGAGGCCCGTGGCCGCGGATTCGAGGTAACCCTCGACGCCAGTCAGCTGCCCCGCCAAGCGTACCCGTGGTTCGGCCTTCAAGCGGTACAGCTTGTCGAGGTGCGTGGGCGAGTTCACGAACGTGTTGCGGTGCACCGAGCCAAAGCGCACGAACTCCGCCGCTTCGAGCCCCGGAATCATCCGCAATACGCGGCCTTGATCGCCCCACTTCATGCGCGACTGGAAGCCCACCAGGTTGTACTGCGTCTTGGCCAGGTTCTCCTGGCGCAGCTGCACGACGGCGTAGGGCCGGCGGCCGTCGGGGCCGCGCAGCCCCACCGGCTTCATGGGCCCGAACCGCAGGGTGTCGACGCCGCGCCGGGCGAGCTCTTCGATCGGCAGGCAGCCCTCGAAAAAAAGCGCCTGCTCGAAGTCGTGGAGGGGTGCCAACTCGGCCGTGGTGAGGGCCTCGTAGAAGGCCAGGTAACCCTCTTTGTCGAAGGGGGCGTTCAGGTAGTCGGCACCATCCCCTTTATCCCAGCGCGACTGGGCGAACAGCCGGCCGAAGGCGAGGGAATCGGCCTCAACGATGGGCGCCAGAGCATCATAGAAGTAGAGCCATTCGCTGCCCAGGAGGGCCTGGAGGCACGCCGTCAACGCCTCCGAGGTCAACGGACCGCTCGCCACGACGACTTCGCCGGGTGGGAGCGTCGTCGCCTCTTCGCGCCGGATCTCGATGGTAGATACCGCCGCCAGTCCGGCGTGGATCTCGGCGGCGAAGCGCTCGCGATCGACCGCCAGGGCACTGCCCGCGGGTACTGCCGCCCGCCGCGCGGCACCGACGACCAAGGAGCCGAAGGCCTCCATCTCGCGCTTGAGCAACCCCGCCGCGTGGAACGGGTCGTCGCTGCGCAGGGAGTTCGAGCACACGAGCTCGGCCAAGTCGCCGGTCTTGTGGGCGGGGGTGGCTTTCGTAGGACGCATCTCCCACAGCACCACGGGCAGGCCCCGGCGGCCAAGTTGAAAGGCGCATTCGGTGCCGGCGAGGCCACCGCCGAGGACGTGGAGCGGGGAGTGGGCAGTCATGATGGCATTATAAGCAGGCGCTTCCGGCCGGCCCGGTGGCGTTGGAACCCCTGGGAGGAGAATCGCCATGGTCAGCTCCGTCGTGCTCTTGAACGTCGATCGGGATCGCATCAACGAGGTGGCTCAGGAGCTGCTCTCGATCACCGGCATCACCGAGGTCTACTCCGTCGCCGGTCGTTTCGACCTGGTCGCCATCGTGCGCACCACGAGCCCGGACGCCTTGGCCGACGTGGTGACCGGCAAAATGCTCAAGGTCGCCGGCATCACGGCGTCGGAGACCTTGACCGCCTTCCGTGTCTTCTCGCGCCACGACCTCGATCGGATGTTCTCGATCGGCGAGGTCTGACCCACGGTTCGACCTTCTCAGCGCCCCCGGTAGGGCAGAGCCTGGCGCGCCACGGCCGCTGCCAAACCCTCGAATTCCGGGTCGCGGTGAACCAGGACGGCCCGCCGCCGAGCCGCGGCGGCGGCCACCACGGCGTCGGCGAAGGACAGGCGATGCTGGGCCTTCAACCGGCCCGCCGCGAGCAGCATGCGCTCATCGGGGTAGATCCACGAGATCGGCCACGCCTTGACCAAGGCCACTAGTCGCGCGGCCGGGTCCTCCCCCTGTTCGCGTAACGCGACGTAGTACAGCTCCATCAACGACACCGCGCAGAGCACGACCTCGATTTCGCCCTCGCGGGCGCGCTCGAGCAGGTTCTCCACGAAGTCCCAGCCCGGATCTTCGTCGGTCAGGACGAGGACCGCGGAGGTGTCGAGCAAGAAGCGATCAGGCTTCGCTGCGCTCACGTTCCCGCTCCTCCGCGAGGCGTCGCCCGAGCCCCTTGGAGCTGCCGCGGGCCGCGCGGATCGGGTCCGGCGGGAGCGGAACGACGCGGATCGTGTGGCCGTCGTCGATCCATTCGAGGGTCGACTGCGTTCCGATGCCGTAGTCGCGACGAATCTTCGCGGGGACGACGGTTTGGCCCCGTTCGGTGACGGTGGTGCGCATGATGAAACCTCCGCCTTGGACCGTACAAGATTTTTTTGCTGAATACAAGTCATGATCACGCCGCCTTTCGGGCGACCCAGACGCGGCGCTCGGGGGCGACGTCGGTTAGGAGGGTGGCGAGGTCGGGAAAGAGTGCCGCCAGGCGGGGGTTGGCGGTGTGGAAGCGTTGGCCACGGGCGCGGGCGAAGGACACCACCTCGGCGTCGAACCGACCGAGGCCATGGCGGGCGACGAGTTCGAGCACGTCGAGCGAGCCGCAGAAGTACTCGCGGTCGGCCACCTGGCAGAGCACGGCGTTCCAGATCTGGTCGGCGTCGACGGGGGTGATCTGCTCGCAGCCCACCCAAGTGTCGAGCTGGCGCCGAAAATCGCAACGCCAGGCCACGGGCAGCGCCCAGTCGGGATGGTTGGCGTAGAGGCGCTCGGCGGCGGCGCGGGCATGGCCTCCGAGCCAGAAGGCGGACAACACGGAAAGGTCGATCACGGTCATGGGAGCTCCCTCCTCGGGGGTCGTCGTGAGCGATCCTTTCGCCCACAAACCATGACGACGGAATCCGGGGCGTCGATCTGTCAGGCGGGCAGAGAAAGTTCGCCCGGGGGCAATCCGGGCTAGACTCCCGGGCGGTGATGACGGTCCCTTCAGTTGTTCGAGATCCAGCACGGCGTGAGCTTCCCGACTCGCTTTACCGCGAGTTGCGGGCGGCTCTCACGCGGGCGGTGAATCACAGTTGCCCGAGCTGGCTGACGGCCGAGTCCGAGGACTTGGTGCAGGTGGCGTTGCTGCGGGTGGTGGACGTGTTACGGCGGCGTGAGGAGGAAACGGCGCTCTCTTCGTTTTACCTGAAGAGAGCGGCGTACAGCGCGGTAGTCGATGAAATTCGACGCCGTCGCCGACGCCGGGAAGTGCCGATCGAGGATGAAGCGGGTGCGATCGAGTTACCCACCGGATCTCCCGGTCCCAGCGATCACGCGGCGAGCCGCGAGCTGGGTTCGGCGATTCGCGGGTGTCTAGGCGCCCTGATCGCCTCCCGGCGCCAAGCTGTGACGCTTCGCCTGCAAGGCCACAGCGTCGTCGATGTCGGGCGGCGGCTGGGTTGGGACGCCAAGAAGGCGGAGAACTTGATTTACCGTGGCATGGCGGATCTCCGCCAATGTTTAGAGGACAAGGGACACGCGCCGTGAACACCGAAGACGACCTTTTGATCGACCGATTGCGCGCCGCCTGGCAGGCGCCCGCGGTCGGCCCACCGCCCGCCGACCATCCCGACCCGGAGAAAATCTGGGACGCCGCGGCGGGCCGCCTGGCTCCCGAGGTTACCGCCCGCTTGGTGGATCACTTGGCGCTCTGCGCCGAATGTGCCGAGGAATGGCGCCTGGCGCTCGCCCTCGAGCGCGAGAAGCTGAACGACACGGCAGGTTCCGGCACGGTGGCCCCGTTGCCGCTGCGCCCGGCCCGCTCGAGTTGGTGGGACCCACGTTGGGCCGCCGCCGCCGCCCTCCTGGTCGGCGCCCTCGGCTTCGCCGTGTTCCTGCCCAAGTCGCCGCCCACGGACGACCCGGGATACCGCGGCACGGGCGACCGGCCGGTGCCCGACGCCTCGTCACCCGCGGTGCCGGGCCCGCCCGCCGCGACCGGCTCGTTGATCGAATCCCTGGTACGCGACAACGCCCCCGTCACCCGCAAGGGTTTCAAGGTCGCCTGGAAACCCGTCCCCCAGGCGGTCTACTACGACCTCTCGATCCGAACCTCCGGCCTCGACACCGTGGTCCAGGTCACCGGCCTGACCGCGACTGAGTACGAAGTCCCGGCCGAGAAGCTCACCAAACTCCGCCCCGCCAGCCACCTCGTGTGGCAAGTGGAAGCCGTCTTCCCCGACGGCACCCGCTCGCCCTGCCCGCCGACGTTTCGATTGACGCTGGAGGAGTGACGGGGGAGGGGCTTCGACCGCTGGCTAACCCGCAGGGGGAGGCTTCGGGCCCGGATAAGGGTCGATATCCGGCGGTGTGACCCCAGTCTGTCCTGGAGGGCCAGCAGACTTGTCGTCATCCGCCGGTGTCGACCCTGCCGCAACGGAGAACTCCCAAGCAAGCCCGGCGAGTTGGCCGAACAGAAGCGCGAAGATCAGGAAAGCGCTCTTCATGGTCGCAGCCCCTTTCGTTCTTGAACCGATCTGGCCTCGGAAAAGCCGGCGGACGTGGGACGCCGCATCGTAGACGGGCTTTCCTATTCGCTCAGTTGTCCTCAGGGTGGCCTGTGTCTGGAGGAGCGACTCCCTCGCTCCATGCGGTACTGCCGGGGGGACCGGACCCGGGTCCATCTGCCGGTGGGGTAACTCCATTTTGTGTGGCCGCATCGAGTCTAACTCCAGGAGCTTGCGAGGGAGGACTCTTCTGCATTGCACCGAGGCTGCCGAAAAACAAGGCGAGGATAAGTGTCAGACTGAACAACCCGTGCCCCTTTCTTGAATCAAGCGAAGCAGAGAGTACGCCGACCCGGTCATACGGTCAATCGGGGAGCCGTTGGCGGGAAGTGCAGTCGTCGGGGTCTTTTTCTAGTTTGTGAGGATCTTCCAGCCTCTCCATCGTCCTCGACTGCATCCGCAGCAGTTTCCGCGCGATGCGCCACGACGGCTGATCCGTCGTAGGCTTGCCCGAAAATCGGGGAGGATCTTGGTATGGCGAGTTCAGATTCTGGGTCTCAAGGCGCCGGGACCGGCGCGACATCTTCTGGCAACTTCGGCCCCGCCGCGGTGAAGATCCCCTTCTTCAAGTGGGGTAGCCGTAAGTACTTCTTCTTCATTGAGTTTCAGACGAGGCGTTACCATCAACGATTCGTGTTTCCGGCCGGCAAGAGCCCGTCGCCGCCGCCCCCTCAGGAGGGCCAAGAAGGCTTCGCCATGTTGATGGCGAATGCTCCCCGGAACAACGAGGGAGAGGAGGGTGACGGGAGCACCGGGACCGTGGAGATCCAAACTGGTTCGACGGGTATCGGCACCGGCTTCGGCTGGGAAGAAACGAATGGCGTTTCTCCCCCAGGAACCGGTAGCGGGACCGGCAAAGTTGACCCGATTCCACCTCCGTGAACCGTCTCTGCTTAGCAGTCATCCTGATACTCAGCGGCACCACAGCTGGGGCGGCCTTGGAAGTCGAGAGCTGTTTGGCAGCCTACGAACCTTCCCTAGGAAGCGCTGCGCTCTCTTGTGTTTACCGACACCTCGCCGACCCAGCTCTTCCTTCGCTGCTGGTGGCCGTCCGCGACCGCTACCCAGCCGATCCGCGCCTTGCCTACCTCGAAGGCCAGTCGTTTGAGGAGCGAGAAGAGTTCGAGAAGTCCAGTCAGCTGTTTATTGAGGCAGCGAGACTTTTCGAACTCAGCAGCGAGCCGGGGTGGGGCGATGTTCTAGCCGGTTTCAATGCTTCTCGACTCTACCTGAAGTTAGATCGAAGAAGCGCGGCCGAAGACCAGCTGTCCCAGGCAGTGGATGCGGCGGTTCAGAAGACGCAGCCACTCCCGCGCCTGAAAGAATTCATCGACCTGCTTATGACAGCAGAATACACCGGAGCACTGGATTTCGAACTCGTCGCCATCCATGCCATTCGAAATATCGTGGGGGTGGAGAAAACCGCTGGGTGGCTCGAGGTGTTGCGTTACCAGGGCCACGCCCTCCTGGAATTTGGACGCTTCGATGAAGCTGGCGCTGTTTTTCGCGAAGCACTTCAGTCGGCCAGGACGCCTGGCGAGACAGCGATGGCAAGATACGGAATTGCCAGATCTGCATTTGACAAGTGGATGCTAAATACGGTCGAAGTCGATCGTGAATCTGTGCGCGAGGTCGCCGTGCAAGCAGTCGAAGCCACGGCCAGACTGAACTCTCAGGACCAGAGCAAAGCCTACTCCCTTTGGATACTGGCGGCCCTCTCAGCGGGCCAAACTGCCGAACGCCACTTCGAGGCATGTCTCGACGCAGCGCCAGATGACAGAACTCGGTCCTTTTGCCTGAGTGGCTTGGCGCGGGTACTCGGCCGAACTCGACCGGATGCGGCCTTTGCCACAGCTCAAGAGGCAGTCAGGCTTGCCCGTGGAATAGGGGACGCTCTGACGGAGACTAACGCACTGAGGGAGCTGATGAGGGCTTCGTGGGAGTATTCGCCATCGAGCCAGCGCAGCGAGCAGGCGAGTCAAGCCCTGAGCGAGATCGAACAGCTCCGAAAGGGTCAGAAAGAGCGAAATCGCAGAGCGGAGCTCTTCTCCACTTGGGTTGACGACTATCTCTGGCTGTCCGGCCGGCACCTGGACATGGCCTCGGCGGCAAAGGAAACGAGCGATTCTGTTGGTACCGCCTTCCAGGTCACCGAGCGCATGCGCGCCCGCTCGCTGCTCGATCAGCTGTCGACCTCCGCTCCCACGGCCGACGACTTCGCGACCCTCGACGAGGTCCGCGCTGCCTTGGCGCCGGACGAGGCTTTGCTCTCCTACCAGATCGCACCTTGGGTGGATTGGTCCGGGGATTTCGGGGGTGGCAGCTGGCTCTTGGTGGTCACGCGGGAGGGGGTGAAAGTCCACCGGCTGGAGCGGGATCGCACGTTCTGGCGGCAGGCGATAGGGACGTTCGTGGGGTTGACGACGGGGCGGGATGGGCGGGAGGAAGAGACGGCGGTGGCGCTTTATGGGGACTTGCTGGGGCCGGCTTTGGCCGAGCTGCCGGGAACGGTTCGTCGGCTGGTGCTGGTGCCCGACGACGTGTTGCACAAGCTGCCCTTCGAGCTGCTGCGGGAACGGGCCGAGGCGCCGCCCTTGGGCGAGCGTTTCGCGGTCACCCGGGTACCCTCGGCGACACTCTGGCAGCGCTGGCGGCAGGCTGCCGCGGAGCACCCGGACCGGCCGGGGTGGATCGTGGCGGACCCGGCGCCGTTGCCCGCGGGGCCGGGCGGCCAGATCCTGCGGCCCCTGCCCCACGCGCGCCGGGAGGGCCGGGAGATCGCCGGTATCCTGGGGGCGGGCAGCCGGCTCGACCTCGGCGAGTCGGCAGCGGAGGCGATCTTGCTCGGCCAGCCGCGGCAGCTCGCGGGCGTCCTCCACTTCGGCACCCACGCCGTCGTTGATGAAGACGACGCCGAGCGCTCGGCCATCTACCTGGGCGGCGGGGAAACCGCCGACGGCCGGCTCGAACTCGGGGAGATCACGGGCCTGCCGGTCGCCGGCCAGCTCGTCGTGTTGTCCTCCTGCGAAAGTGCCGCCGGCGTTGTCCTGCGCGGCGAAGGGGTCTTGAGCCTCGCACGGGCCTTCTTCGAGGGCCGGCGGACGCGCACCGTCGTCGCCAGCCTGTGGCCTCTGCGCGACGACGATGCCCGGGCGTTTTTCACCCGCTTCTACCGCCAGCTCGCCCAGGGCCGCGGGGTCTCGACGGCGGCCCGCGCCGTGCGCGCCGAGCTGCTCGCAGCGGGATACCCGGCGGAAGCCTGGGCGGGGGTCGTGGTGCTCGGCGACGGCGAGCTGACGCCCTTTCCGCGGCGATTCCCCCCGCGGGGCTCGGGAGCGGGACTCGCTTTGCTGGCCGCGGGCGCCGCGGCGTGGAATCGCCGCCGGAGCGCCTGAGCCGCGCGGATCGGCCCCCGCGCCGCGATAGAGTCGGGCCAACGATTCCGGAGGAAGATCATGGCCCAAGACCTCGCCGCGGCGGCGCGCAAATCCGCCTATGTCCTCGATTTGATCGGCAAGAAAGAACTTTCGCCGGACGAGCGGGCGCGAGTCGTCGAGGAGTCCGTCCGCTACTGGACCGACCACGTCAACGAGGGCTTCCTGCAATACCGCAAATCGGTCTCTACCGACTACACGGCGGTCGAATGGGAAGACGAGGGCGCAGTCTTCCGCGACATCAACGGCCGGGAGTACATCGACATCCTGGGCGGCTACGGCATCTACGTCGTAGGCCATCGCCACCCCAAGGTCATGAAGGCGGTGCGCGAGCAGCTCGACCGCCAGGCGATCCACTCCCAGGAGCTGATCGACCCCCTGCGCACCTACCTCGCCCACCTGCTGTCGCTGATCACTCCCGGGGATCTCACTTACGCCTTCTTCTCGAACTCGGGCACCGAGTCCATCGAAGGGTGCCTCAAAATGGCCATGCTGGCGACCGGTCGGCACCACCTGATCGGCACCGTGGGGGCCTTCCACGGCAAGAGCCTCGGTTCCTTGGGCGGCACTTCCAAGGCGGTCTTCCGCGAGCCCTTCCTGCCGCTGCTGCGCTGGACCCACCTGCCGTGGGGCGACACCGACGTGCTCGCCAAGATGATGAAGACCTTCGACTTCACCGGCGACCGCGTGGCCGCGGTGGTGATCGAGCCGATCCAGGGCGAAGGTGGCATCAACGTCGCCCCGCCGGGTTACCTGGCGGCGGCGCGCGAGCTGTGCGACCGCTACGGTGCGATGCTGGTCTTCGACGAAATCCAGAGCGGCATGGGCCGGAGCGGCAAGATGTTCGCCTGCGAACACGACGGCGTGACGCCGGACTTGATGGCGCTGGGCAAGGGCTTCGGCGGCGGTGTCATGCCCATCGGCGCGGTCGTCGGCACGCCCAAGACCTGGGAGCGCTACATCGAGAACCCGTTCCTCCACACCACCACCTTCGGCGGCAACCCGGTGGCCTGCGCTGCCGCCATCGCCACCCTCAACGTGCTGCTCGAGGAAGACCTGCCGCGCCAGGCGGGCGAAAAGGGCGAGTACCTGCTGGGCAAATTCGCCGAACTGGGCGCCAAGTACCCGGACCTTCTCGTCGAATGGCGCGGCCGCGGCCTCATGCTCGGCCTCGAGTTCAGCGACAACGAGAAGGGTTACGAGGTGGCGAAGGAACTCTTCGCGCGTCAGATCCTGATCGGCGGTACCTACATCAACGCCCGTACCCTGCGAGTCGAGCCGCCGTTGACGATCGGGTACGACCAGCTCGACCGCTTCTTGGCGGCGCTGGATGAGTCGATGGCGGTGGTCAGTGGCCGGCAGTAGGTCTGAAGCCGCAGATCGGCCGGCCTAAAGGCCGGCCGCTACCCCCGGAAGTCATTGCTTTTCTTGAGGTAGCGGCCGAACTTCCGTTCGACCGACCCTCACCAGGCCAGCCGGTACACCGGCGCCGCCGCCAACTGCGCCTCCAACTCGCGGCGCAGCTCCGTGGCATCGGCATCGACCGGGTACTTCAGCTCGCCGTCGGCCACGGCATCGAGGCTCAGCAGCGGCGCGGGTTCGGTGCGTCCGAGCAGGCCGACTTCGGAGGCGACCAGCAGGGCCAGGGGATCGGGCGAAAGTCGCTCGGTCGCGAGGGCTTCGAGGGCGCTCCACAACGACACCTCGGGAACTTGCCAGGCGCGCTCCGAGCCTGCCGCCACGAATCCTTCGACGGCCGTCGGGGCCGCCGGTAACTCGATGCGGACGCGGGCCGGAAACGGGTCGAAGACCAACCGGGAGATCTCGTTCATCGAGTAGGCCTCGCCGGGCTCCACCGCGAGCACCTCGAGAACCTCTCCCATGGCGTCGCCGAGGGCGTCGACCAGAGTTCTTTCGGCCGCGAGCAGACTCTCCTCATCGCCCCGGTCGGCTTCGACCAAGGCGTCTTCGAGGATCACGCCGAACACCGGCCGGCGCCGCTCGGGGTTCACCTCGAGGTACTGGTAGAGCTCGCCCGCGGTCGTGAAGTAGCTCGCTAGGGCGGCGCTCCAGCTCTCGAGCCGGCGCGTCAGCCGCTGGCGCTCGCGGTAGGTGGCGCGGCCTGCCGGCAGGGGTTCGAGGAACAACTCGCGACCCTCGGCCGTGGTCCGCCAGGTCGCCGCCACCAGCGTGTCTCCGAAGAACCGTCGCAGCGCCTCCGGGTCGCGCCCGAGGTCGAGCTCGGCCCGCCGGTCGACTGCCGTCAGCACGCCGTCCGTACGCCCGTGGGTGACCCAGTCACGACTCGCTGCGAGCTCACCGAAGCGGGCCGTCCAGTCGTCGTCGCCGCTTTGCAGCCGGAGCCGTTCCTCGTCGAGACGGGCGCGCACCGCGGCCGTGGATTCCTCCCGGCTGGGGTCCGACAACCGCGTTTCGAGGGTCAACGTCACCCGGTCGCCGGGCGCGAAGGTGAGCGTCAGATCCTCGCGGATCGGCTCTTCGAAGCAGCCCGCCGAAACCAGAAGGACGAGGGCCGCGACGCTGGTCGCGGCCCTCCGCCGGGTCAGTTGGGCGGTCCCTCGGACGCTGGGGCGTCGGCCCCGGACTCCGGGCTTGCTTCCAGGGTCACCTTGTAGTCGCACCCCTCGTTCGGGCAGATCTTCTGGTGACCGTTCCTCTTGGTGATCTTCTCGGTCAGGTAGGGGGAACCACATTGCGGGCACTCCTCGGCCACGGGCCGATCCCACAGGGCGAACTTGCAAGTCGGGAAACGGCTGCACGAATAGAAGATCTTGCCGCGCCGCGAGCGCTTCTCGAGCAATTCGCCTTGGCCACACTCCGGGCAGGTCACCCCGGTCACCTTCGGCTCGGCTTTCTTCTGCTCGGCCACGGTCTTGCGGATGTTCTTGCACTTCGGATAGTCCGTGCAGCCGTAGAACGTGCCGAAGCGACTGCGGCGCAGGGCCATAGGCGAACCGCACAACTCGCACGGGGGGATCTCGGCGGCCTCGGTGCCTTCCGCGGCCTCCGTCGCGGGGGCCTCCTCGTCCTCCGGGTTCTTGGTGTAGTTGCACTCCGGGTAGTTCGAGCAGCCGAGGAAGGTGCCAAAGCGCCCAAAGCGCATCAGGAGCGGCTTACCGCACTGCGGGCAGATTTCGTCCGTCGGCACGCCTTCGCGTTTGACGTTCGGCATCTCCTTCCCGGCAGTCTCGAGGTCTCGGCGCAACTTCTCGTCGAAGGACGACAGGGCCTGCTTCCAATCCACCCGGCCTTCTTCGATCTCGTCGAGTTGCAGCTCTAGGGAGGCCGTGTAACCCTCGTTCAAGATCTCGTGGAAGCTGCCCTGGAGCATGCGGTTGACCAGCAGACCCAGGGCCGTGGGCTTGAACCGCTTCTCGACACGGTCGACGTAGCTGCGGTCGGTCAGCGTCGCGAGAATCTGAGCGTAGGTCGAAGGCCGGCCGATGCCGTTTTCTTCGAGCGCCTTGACCAGCGTCGCTTCGCTGTACTGGGGCGGCGGCTGGGTGAACTTCTGCTCGCTCTTGACTTCGAGCAGTTTCAGCACGTCGCCCTCGGTCACGGCCGGCAACAACCCGGCGGGGCTGCCCTCGGCCTCTTTGGCGTCTTCGTCCGGGGTTTCCTCGTAGACCGCCAGGAAGCCAGAACTCTTGAGCACACGGCCTTCGGCTTTCAATCCCAGGCGACCGCAGGTGATCTCCACCTGGGTGACGTCGAAGACGGCCGGCAACATCTGAGAGGCCAGGAAGCGATCCCAGATCAGCTTGTAGAGCTTGAACTCCTCGGGCTTCAGAAACGCCCGCACGGCCTCCGGGGGCAAGTCGAAGGTGGTCGGACGGATGGCCTCGTGGGCATCCTGGGCGCTCTTTTTCGAGCGGTAGTGGATCGGCTCGGGGGGCAGCGCCTCGGCGCCGTAGGTGGCGCGGATGGTCTCGCGGACGGCGAGCAGGGCCTCGTCCGCCACCCGGGTCGAGTCGGTACGCATGTAAGTGATGAGACCGATCTGCCCGCGGTCGCCAATCTCCCGGCCTTCGTAGAGACCCTGGGCGATCGACATGGTGCGCTTGACCTGGAAGCCGAACCGCCGCGCCGCCTCTTGTTGCAGGCGACTGGTGATGAACGGCGGGCCGGGGCGCTGTTTCGCCTCCTTGCGTTCGACCCCTGCGACGGTGAAGGTACCGGCCTTGAGATCGGCGACAATCTTGGCCGCGTCCTCACCGTTGTCGACCTTGGCTTTCTTGCCGGCGATCGTCGCGAGCCGGGCGCTGAAGGGCGGCGGAGCATTGGCCGCGAGGTCGACGCCGAGATTCCAGTACTCCTCGGAAATGAAAGCGTCGATCTCGCCTTGACGGTCGCAGACCATCTTCAGGGCCACGGACTGCACGCGACCGGCGGACAGGCCTTGCTTGATCTTCTGCCACAGCAGCGGTGACAGGCGGAAACCCATCAGGCGGTCGAGCAAACGGCGCGTCTGCTGGGCGTCGACCTTCTTGTCGTCGATCTCGCGGGGATTGTCGAGCGCGGCCAACACGGCGCGCTTGGTGATCTCGTTGAACGTCACTCGCTGGACCGTCTTGGTGCCGGTTTTGTCGAGCACCTCGGCGATGTGCCAGGCGATGGCTTCCCCTTCGCGATCCGGATCGGGGGCCAGATAGATGATGTCGGCTTTGTCGGCGGCCTGCCGCAGCTTCTTGACGACGTCCCGCTTGGCCGGCAGGACCTCGTAATGGGGATCGTAGTTGGCGCTGATGCCGAGGTCCTTCTTGACCAGGTCCCGGATGTGGCCCATGGACGCCTCGACCTGGTAGTTGCGGCCGAGGAACTTTTTCAAGGTGCGGGTCTTGGCCGGACTCTCGACGATGATCAGGTGCTTGCTCACGGTCTCCTGTGAAGCGCCAGAGGGTAGGGAGTTATTCCACGGCTCCCTCGGGGGGCTTGGTCCGCGAGACCGTAGCATCGGGTTCTTGGCGGAAGCAAGCCACCTCATGCCACACCCCGGGAGTAGGCCATGCCCGGCTGGCGGCGGACCCGCCCCAAGAGCTCCAGTTCGAGGAGCGCTCCGAGGACGGTTTCCACCGGTTCCCCGAGCTCTCCCGCCAAGTCCTCGGCGGTCACCGGATCAGCCACCGGTAGACGACGAAAGAGCCGGCCGACGAGGCCCTCGAGGGCGGGCTCGGGTGGCGGCGCCTTGGCCACCAGGGAGAGACCGAGGGCCTCGAGGACGTCGCGGGAGGCGAGCACCGGCCGCGCGCCGTCGGCGATCAAGTCGTTGGGGCCCTTCGACAGATCGTCGAAGATGCGCCCCGGTACGGCCAGCACCTCGCGGCCGATTTCGAGCGCCAGGCGCGCCGTCACCAGCGAACCCGAGCGAGGAGTAGCGCGCACCACCACGGTGGCCTGGGAGAGAGCGGCGATCAGCCGATTGCGCACCGGAAACCGCCAGGGCCGGGGTTGCGCTCCGCACGGGAACTCGGAGAGCAAGCCGCCGCGACGGGCGATCGCCGCGCCCAGCTCCCGGTGTCCTCTCGGGTAGTCGGTACCGAGCCCAGAACCGAGCACCCCGAGGGTCACCGGTGGTCCCCCGGGAGGGACGATCCCCGTGTCGGACAGAGCCCCGCGGTGGGCCGCGGCATCGATCCCGACGGCGAAGCCCGAGACCACGACGACCCCCGCGGCGGCGAGCTCCCGGCCCAGCAAGGTCGCCACCTCACGGCCGTAAAGATCGGCCAATCGGGAGCCCACGAGGGCCGCAGCGGGTTGCTCCGGGGCCGGTAGGCGACCGAGCACGAACAGCACCGGTGGCGGCAGGTCGAGCGGCGCGAGCGCGGCGCGCGGATAGTCCGGATCGAGCCGGGTGATGACTCGGGCACCCAGAACCGCGGCCTTTTCGCGCTCCGCTGCTGCGAAGGCCCGCGCCTTGCAGGCGAGTGCCCGCGCTTGGCGCAAGGCGGGTCGAGGCACACCGATTTCCGCCGCCGCCTCGTCGTCGGGTCGTTCCGGCGGCCACCAGCGGTCGAGCTCCAAGGCCAAGCGGCAGGCCGCGGCGCGGGCGATCCCGCGGGCGGCATTGAGGGTGAGCAGTAGGTCGCGAGGGTCGTTCATCGTTTCTAACCTCCGACCCCTTTGACGACGACGGCGTCGTTCGATCTGTCACCCCGCGGCGATTTCCGTCCGAACCGGGATCGCCGCGACCCATATATACTGGTCGCGACTTCACCTCTGGCTCGAGGGATGGACGGTCGACCCATCTGGGAGGCTCATGACGAGTCACAAGTCTTCGGGTTTCGTCGTCGTTGCTGCCTTCGCTCTCATCCTCGGCACCGCCTTCGGTGCCGGCGCGGCGGTCCGCACCCCGCGCTCGGAAGTGGGGCGCACGACGGTCGAGGAACAACTGAAATTCGGCGTCGACATGGCCCGCCGCGGCCTGTGGAAGGAAGCGCTGTTCCGCTTCGAACAGGCCCACCGCCTGGACCCCAACAACGGACGCGTGCTCAACAACATGGCCGTGGCCCTCGAGGCCGCGGGGCGATACGAAGACGCCCTCGCCGCCTACCAGCGGGCGATCCGGCTCGATCCGGCGAATGCCGACCTGAAGCGCAACTACGCGCGCTTCGCCGAGTTCTACCAGAGCTTCAAACCGCCGGTCGAGCCCGGAACGTCGCCCACCGAACCAGCAACTCCGTCCTCTCCCGAGGGCGTGCCGGAGCG
The DNA here is from genome assembly GCA_033762835.1 of Thermoanaerobaculia bacterium. GTDB lineage: Bacteria > Acidobacteriota > Thermoanaerobaculia > Multivoradales > DATKCC01 > JANRLG01. The sequence continues at coordinate 54,385 of JANRLG010000189.1, read as the reverse complement.
CTGAATGCGCTACGGCTCGAGGTTCTCGGATCCGCCCGCGAGGAGGTAGTGTGATGTTCCGTTTCTCTCCGTTCCGCTGGGTCTTGCTCCTGTGGGTGCTGGTGTCGTCCAGCGCTGCCCTGGCCCAGATTCCCGTCAAGCTCCAGTTGCCCCAACGGGCGCGCCTCGACCTGCGTGACAAGGAGACGATCGCCATCGCTCCCTTCTTGGTCGTCGCCCAGGAAGAGTCGGACAGCGCCAAGAGCCGCAGCCTCGATGTCGAAAAAGAGTTCGAGCGGTACCTCACCAAGGTCCTGCGTCGTGAAACCGACTTGAAGATCGTCGAGGGCGGCGGCAACATCGAGTATCCGAGCTTCGATCTCGACCAATTGAGTGCCGACCGCGACCTCTGGAAAGGCGTCGGCGAGCGCCTGCAGGCGGACCTGATCGTCATGGGCAGCCTCGACTTCGATGTCCAGGACCGCTCGGGGTACCGCACGCAGGAGTTCACCTCGCCCTTCGATGGCCGCACCTACTACCGGCAGGTGCTCGTCGAGCAAACCGGCTTCGAGTACGACATCTTGATGTTGGTCTTCGACGGTGCCACGGGCGAGCTGCTCCATCGCGACAACTTCAAGGACTTCCAGAGCTTTGCCAGCGAGAGCACGGACCCCTTCCAGGGCATGTTCGAGAATCTGCTGTCGCTCGAGGACCGCATCGTCGGCGTCTTCACCCAGAAAGAGGTGGAGGCGACCCGCGTCTTGTTCATCCGGTGAGGGAAACCGAGGAGGTTGCTTTGGCCCGCTCCATGTCGCTTCGAACCGTGAGGCTCGTCGGCCTCTTTCTTCTCGCCCTCGGGTTTGCCGCCAGCGCCGAGGCCCAGTATTTCGGCCGCAACAAGATCACGTACCGCGACTTCGACTGGAAGATCTACCACTCGCCGCACTTCGACGTGCACTACTACACCGACGAGGAGGCCAGCCTCCAGAAGATCGTGTCGATGGCGGAAAGCGCCTACGACCGGTTGTCGCGGCGTTTCGACTTCCAGATCCAGGAGCCCACGCCGCTCATCTTCTACGCCACCCACTCGGCGTTCGAGCAGAACAACATCCTGCTCAACTTCATCCCCGAGGGCGTCGGCGCTTTCGCGACCCCCGCGCGCTTCCGCATGGTCCTGCCGGTGGACTTGCCGGATCCGCAGCTGTTCGCGCTGGTGATGCACGAGCTGACCCATATCTTCCAGTACCACGTGCTGTTCCAGGGTAGCCTGTCGCGGGCCGCCACCAGCCGCCCGCCCCTGTGGTTCATGGAGGGCATGGCGAGCTACATGGCCGACGACGAGGAGGCCAACGACCGCATGTACCTGCGGGACGCCGTCGTCAACGACCAAATCCCGCCGATCACCCAGGCCAACGTCCAGGGTTACTTCGCCTACCGCTTCGGCCACGCCGTCTTCGACTTCATCGAGGAACGTTGGGGCCAGGAAGGGTTGCTCGACTTCATCTACGAGTTCCGCAACACCTTGGGCGGACGCATCGACCGCGCGGTCCAGCGGGCGTTTCGCATCGAGGGCGAGGACTTCGACCGCGACTTCCGGCGCTGGTTACGCAAGAAGTACCTGCCCGAGCTGCTCGAAACCGGGGAGCCCTCGGACTTCGGCCGGCCCTTCCGCATCGACAACGAGCCGAACAACCAAGCCACCTCGCCCGTGGCCTCGCCCTCGGGCGACCTGGTCGCGGCCTTCGCCACCTACAAGGGCGAGATCGACATCGCCCTGTACGAGACCAAGACGCGCAAGTTCCTGCGCAACCTGACCCGCGGACTCGACCGGGACTACCAGTACTTGATCGCCCAGGGCCTCGTCACCGGCCGGGTGATGGGCAAAGACCTGGCGTTCTCCCCGGACGGCAACACCCTCGCGGTGTTCGTCAAGCGCGAGCGGGGCCGCAGCCTGCTGCTGATCGACGTGCTCGAGGAGGGTCGGCGCCGGATCATCGACATGGACGACATGGGGGTCGAGCAGCAGCTTTCCCCGGTGTTCACGGCCGATGGCCGCGGTGTCCTGTTCTCGGGCTGGAAGGGTGGGCAGTTCGACATCTTCCGTCTCGACCTCGAGACCGAGGAGCTGACCGCGATCACCAACGATGCGCTTTTCGACGGTTCCCCCGCGGCCTCGCCGGACGGCCAGTCGATCGTCGTCTCGTCGGTCGTCGGTGAGTACAAGAAGCTGTTCCGCATCGACTTCGCCAATCCCGGGGTGCGGGTGCCGCTGGTCGAGGGGGACTGGAACTGCTACGACGCGACCTACTCGCCGGACGGTCAGCGGATCTACTTCACCTCGGACGAAACCAGCGCCCAGAACATCTACTCCCTCGACCTCGCCAAGGGGGAGCTCGCCCAGCACACCAACGTCGTCACCGGGGCGTTCATGCCGACGCTGCTCCACGAGTCCGACGGCACCGAGCGCTTGGTCTACACCGGCTATTGGAAGTTCGACTTCGACCTCTACCTGGCCGAGTTGGAGGAGCCCGTCGGCCCGGTACGCAAGGTGACCCTGGCGAGCGCCGGCACCACCGCCGGGGAGCTACCGGCCTTCCAGCCCGACATCGAAGTCACGATCGATCCGGCCAACACCGAGGACTACCGACGCTTCAAGATGTTCCTCGAAGACGCCCAGACGCTCGTCGGCGTCGACAACAATCAGACGCTGCTCGGGCAGATCCAGCTCCAGTTCACCGACTACTTGGGCGATCAGCGGCTGTTCGTGACCGTCGCCTCGGTCGACAGCTTCTCGAACTTCGACTTCCTCTACCTGAACCGCAAGCACCGGACCCAGTGGACGGTGAACGTGTTCGACGATCGCTCCTACTTCCTCGCCCGGGACTTCGTCACCGGCGGCGTGCGTCGCGGCCAGGCGGCCTATCGGGAAACCGGCGTCCGCAGCGGGATCCAGTACCCGTTTTCCTTCAGCCACCGGTTCGAAGCCGAGCTCGGGTACATCTTCCGTGACATCGACTTCCAGTCGTTCGTGAACGATCCGAACACCGGCGAAGTGGTGCCCATCGTGACGCCCCGGAAGGACGACTACCCGGTGGTCGGCATCGGGCTCGTGGGGGACACGACGATCTTCGGTCAATATGGGCCCAAGGCCGGACGCCGTTGGCGTTTGGCCGCCAACTACGCCCCCGATCTCGACGACAGCGGCACCCTGACCCAGACGGCGTCCCTGGACGCCCGCCAGTACATTCCCTTGGGCGAGCGCAGCAACTTCGCCTTCCGGGTGTTCGGCGCGGTGTCCGAAGGGAACTTCCCGCAGCCCTTCTTCTTCGGTGGCCTCGACACCCTGCGGGGGTTCGAGTTCCGCGAGATCGTGGGCGACCGCGCCTTCTACGCCAACGCCGAGCTGCGCTTCCCGATCATCGACGCCATCATCTTGCCGTTCATGGTGATCCAGGGCGTGCGCGCGGTGGTGTTCATCGACATCGGCGGCGCCTACTTCGCGGACGGCCCAGACTACGAGTTCTGGGACAGCGACGAACGGCGTCTGGTCAACGGCTTCTCGTCCTACGGCTTTGGGGTCACGGCCCGCATGCTCGGGGTCGATCTCAACTGGGACTTGGCCAAGATCTGGGACCTGAAGGACACCCTGACCGGATACCGCACCTCGTTCTGGATCGGCACTCGGTTCTAGGAACGGTCATCACCAGGGAGCCCTCGAGTCTTGCAGCGAAGCCCGCGTATCTCGTCCCGCGCCGAGGACCTGCCGCGTCCCCGGGCCGCGGAGGTCAAACCGCTCACCACTGCCGTCACGACCAAGGGTCGGCGGGTCGGTGGGCGGCGGCGTGGGGATCTCGAGGGCTGGTTGCTCGAGGTGGACGCGCTGTTCGACGTCCTCCACGAGTTGTCCGGCAATCGCCGCCTGCCGGAAGTGCTCGACGTCGCGTTACGCAAGGCGGAAGTGTTGTGCTGAGCGGAAACGAGCTCGATCTGGGAGCTCGACCCGGAGAGCCGTGAGCTGTCGTTCCGGGTGGTGCGGGGAGTCGCTGCCGACGCGTTGCGCGGGCTGCGGGTCGCTCTCGGCGATGGCATCGTGGGCAGCGTGGCCGCCTCGGGCATCGCCGAGGTGGTCAACGACGTCGAGAACGATCCCCGTTGGCAAGGGGACCGGACCCAGGGCTTCAAGACCCGCGCCATTCTCGCCGTGCCCCTCGCCGTCGAGGGGCGGGTGGTCGGGGTCCTCCAGTTGCTCAACCCGATCGGCAAGCGCGACTTCGATGACCGCGACCTCGGCCACATGCAGACCTTCGGCCGATTGGTCGCCCACGCGGTCGAAAACGCCCGGCTCTACGAGTTCCAGGAGCGCCAGGTGGTCGAGCTCGCGACCACGCTGGCCGAGGCGATCGACAAGCGGGACCCATACACGGGTGGCCACATTCGGCGTGTCGTGGCGTATTCGGTCCTGCTCGGCCGCGAGCTCGGGCTCGAAAACGCGGAGCTCGAGCGTCTGCGGCTCTCGGCCACGCTTCACGACGTCGGCAAGATCTCCGTGCCCGACGACATCCTGCGCAAACCCTCGCCTTTGGACGACCAGGAACGCTCCGTCATGGCCCGCCACGCCACCGACGGCGCCGAGCTGGTCGACGGCATCAGCGGCTTCCGAGACCTCGTGCCGGGAGTGCGTCACCACCACGAGCGCATCGACGGCAGGGGTTACCCCGATGGCCTCGCGGGCGACGCGGTGCCGCTGTTCGCGCGCATCATCGCGGTGGCCGACACCTTCGACGCCATGACCTCCTCGCGCCCCTACCGCCAAGCCTTGACGCGGGCCAAGGCGGCGGCGGAGATCCGGCGTTGCACCGGCAGCCAATTCGCCCCCGAGGTGGTCGCCGCCTTCGAGCGGCTGGTGGCGCGCGCGGCGTTCGACGAGCACCACGGCTGGCTGCTGGTCGACCGTCTGAGCGACCGAGATCAGCGATAGGCCCTCTCTCTGTTACACTTCCGCCCCGGATGCGCATCGAGGTCCTGGGGAGCTACGGGGGAGAAAGCCTCGAGTGTCGAATGACGTGCCTGTTGATCAACGGCACGGTGGCGCTCGATGCGGGATCGTTGTCCCAGGCTCTCCCGATCGAGCGGCAAGTGGCCGTCCGGTCGATCGTCCTGACCCACTCCCACATGGACCACACGAGCGGCCTGCCGTTCTTCATCGAAAACGTCTTCGGGCGCCAGACGGCGCCGATCGACATCTACGCCTCGGCCGCCACGATCTACTCGATCCGCAAGTACCTGTTCAACAACGCCACCTGGCCGGACTTCTCGCGCTTGCCGAACCAACTGCTGCCCGCCATGCGTTTCCACGAGCTCGAACCCGAACGGCCGATCACGATCGACGGCGTCACCTTCACGCCCATCCCGGTCAGCCACCCGGTGCCAACCTTCGGTTACTTGCTCGAGCAGGGCAACGCCGCGGTCCTGTGGTCCTCCGACACCGGTCCGACGCAGCGGCTGTGGGAAGTGGCCAACGCCACCCGCAATCTGCGCGCCCTGGCCATCGAGACGAGCTTCGACAACGCCCTCCAGGACGTCGCCGACCTTTCCCAGCACCTGACGCCCCAGAGTCTCGACCGGGAGCTGCGCAAGTTCAACCAGTCCGTTCCCGTCTACGTGCATCACTTGAAGCCGCCCTGCCTCGCCAAGGTCCGCCAGGAAGTCGAAGCCCTGGGGCGACCCAACGTCGACTTCCTCGAGCAGGGTCGGATCTACGAGTTCTGACGATGAAAGTCGTCGTTCTGGGCTCGGGCAGCCGCGGCAACGCCGTCGTGGTGGAATCCACCGCGGGCCGCCGGGTGCTCATCGACGCCGGTTTCTCCTGCCGCGAGCTCGAAAAGCGGATGCACGCCGTCGGCATCGCGCCAAAATCTCTCGAAGCGCTCATTCTCACCCACGAACACCAGGACCACGTGATCGGCGCCGATCGCTTCGCGCGCCGCCACGAGCTGCCGATCTATGCCACCCAGGGCACCCTCGGGGCGACCTCGTTGCGACCCGAGATGCGCCAGCGGGCGGTACGCATCCAGTCCGGCGTGCCGGTCGAAGTGGCCGGCTTCGAACTCGAGCCCTTCGCCATTCCCCACGACGCCTTCGAGCCCGTGGGCGTGGTGCTGACCGATGGCGCCGGCCGCCGCTTCGGCCTCGCGGCGGATCTCGGCTACCGCAGCCGCCTGGCCTGGGGGCGCATGGGCGAGCTCGATCTCGTCGTCCTCGAAACCAACCACGACCTCGAAATGCTCCGGAGTGGTCCCTATCCGTGGCCGCTCAAGCAGCGCATCGCGGGCCGCCACGGCCACCTGTCGAACCGCGAGGCGGCCGAGGGTCTACCCGAACTTTGCTCCGACCGACTGCAATGGGTGGTGCTCTACCACCTCTCCCAAACCAACAACGACCCGGCTTTGGCGCTCGATGTCGTCCAGGAGACCCTCGCGGAGACCGGCTCCGCCGCATGTGCCGAGGTGAGCTTCCAGGACCGTCCGACGCCTTGGCTGGAGGTAGCTTGACGTGAAAGCGATCGTGACCGTGTTTCCCCGCCGCGAAATTCTCGATCCTCAGGGTAAGGCGATCGCGGGCGCCTTGGCGCGGGTGGGCTTCACCGCCGTGACCAGGGTGCGCGCGGGCAAGGTGTTCGAAATCGAGCTCGGGGAGACCGACCCGGCCCGGGCGCGCGAGCAGCTCGAGGCCATGTGCCGGAAGCTCCTCGCCAACACCGTGGTGGAGGACTTCACTTACGAACTGGTCGAGGGCGCCGGATCATGAAGTGCGGCGTCGTCGTCTTCCCGGGGTCGAACTGCGACCACGACGTCTACCACGTGCTGAAACACGTGGTGGGCCAAGAGACCACTTTCCTCTGGCACGAGGAGGAGACGGTGGCGGGTTCGGACTTGGTCGTCCTGCCCGGCGGCTTTTCCTACGGCGACTATCTGCGGGCCGGGGCGATGGCGGCCCTGTCGCCGGTGATGGCGGCAGTCAAACGCCACGCCGAGGCGGGCGGCTACGTGCTGGGCATCTGCAACGGCTTCCAGATCCTGCTCGAGGCCGGGCTGCTCCCGGGTGCCATGCGGCGCAACGAGACGCTGCGGTTCCTCGGCCAGGACGTGTTTCTGCGCGTCGAGCGTAACGACCTCGCCTTCACCCGCGGCTACCGGGTGGGCCAGGTGATTCGCCTGCCCATCGCTCACGGCGAAGGTAATTACGAGGACACCCCCGAGCGGCTCGAAGAGCTCGAGCGCGCCGGTGGCATCGTCTTCCGCTATGTCAACGCGAGCGGAGCGCTGACGGCCGAGGGCAATCCGAACGGCGCCGCGCGAGCGATCGCGGGCATCACCAATCTCCGCGGTAACGTGCTTGGCATGATGCCCCATCCGGAACGGGCCTCGGAGGAGATCCTCGGCGGCACGGACGGCCTCGCTCTCTTCGCCGGTCTGGTGGCGGCCACGGCCGAGGTGGTAGTGTCATGAGTGCCGGGGTCACGGTCGAAGAAGCGGCCACCCACGGGCTGAACGCCGAGGAGTACGAACGGCTCGTCGGGTTGCTCGGCCGGCGGCCGAACGCCGTCGAGGTCGGCATCACGAGCGCCCTGTGGAGTGAGCACTGCTCCTACAAATCCTCCAAGGTCTACCTCCGGGAGTTCCCCACCGAGGGTCCGCGGGTGGTCCAGGGGCCGGGAGAGAACGCCGGCATCGTGGACATCGGCGAGGGTTGGGTGGCGGCTTTCAAGATGGAGAGCCACAACCACCCGAGCTTCATCGAGCCCTACCAGGGAGCGGCCACCGGGGTCGGCGGCATCCTGCGCGACATCTTCACCATGGGCGCGCGGCCCATCGCTTGTCTCGACAGCCTGTTTTTCGGCGAGATCGACGCGCCTCGCATGCGGACGTTGGTCGACGGTGTGGTGCGCGGCGTGGGGGACTACGGCAACTGCGTGGGCATCCCCACCGTCGGCGGACAGACGTTTTTCCACCCGGGGTACAACGGCAACATCCTGGTGAACGCCTTCGCCCTCGGGGTCGCGCGGCGCGAAGAGATCTTCCACGCCCGCGCGACCGGCGAAGGCAACCCGATCCTCTACGTCGGTAGCCGCACCGGGCGCGACGGCATCCACGGCGCCACCATGGCCTCCGAGTCCTTCGGCGAGGAGAGCGAAGCCAAGCGGCCGACGGTCCAGGTGGGTGACCCGTTCACCGAGAAGATCCTGCTCGAGGCCTGCCTCGAAGCCATGAAGACGGGCGCCATCGTGGCGATCCAGGACATGGGCGCCGCCGGGCTGACCAGCTCGTCCTTCGAAATGGCCGAACGCGGCGGCACCGGCATGCGCCTGGCGCTCGATCTCGTCCCCAAGCGCGAGGCCGGGCTCGGGCCCTACGAGCTGATGCTCTCGGAGTCCCAAGAGCGCATGTTGCTGGTGGCTGCCCGCGGTCGCGAAGAAGAAGTCGCCCGCGTCTACCGCAAGTGGGGCCTCGAGGTGGTGGCGATCGGCGAGGTCACGAACACGGGCCGCGCCGAGCTGACCTGGCGCGGCGCCAGCGCGGCGGACATCCCCGTGGCCGCGATCACCACCAACGCGCCGCTCTACCACCGGCCGACCACGGACCCCGTGCCCGCGGCGCCTCTCGCTCGTCACGAAGTCCCCGAAACCACGGACCCGATGGCCAGCCTGCGCGCACTCCTGGGCACGCCGGACTTGGGTTCGAAACGTTGGATCTTCCGCCAGTACGACCACACCGTGCGCGGCAACACCGTGCGCGGACCCGGGTCCGATGCCGCGGTGCTGCGTCTGAAAGGCACGGGCGTGGCGCTCGCCCTCGCCACCGACGTCAACCCGTTCTACGGCACGCTCGATCCGCGCCTGGGTGGTGCCCAGGCCGTGGCCGAGTGCGTCCGGAATCTCGCCTGCGTCGGCGCCGAGCCGGTCGGGCTGACCGACTGCCTGAACTTCGGCAATCCCGAGCGGCCCGAGATCATGGGTCAGTTCCGCGAAGCCGTGCGCGGCATCTCGGAGGCCTGCCGGGCGCTCGGCGTGCCGGTCATCTCGGGCAACGTGTCGCTCTACAACGAGACCGGCGACCGCTCGATCCCCCCGACGCCCACGGTGGCGGGGGTCGGCGTGCTGCCGAACCTCGCCGGGGTGCCGCGCTCGGGTTTCGTGGCCCCGGGTCATCGGCTGGTGCTCCTGGGCGACTCGCGGCCGGAGTTTGGCGGCTCGGTGTACCTGCGACTCCTCCACGGCCTCGAAAAGGGCCGTCCGCCGAGTCTCGATCTCGGCGCCGAGGCCCGGCTCGCGGCCCTGCTCCGGAACCTGATCGCACGCGGCGATCTCACCAGCGCCCACGACCTCGCCGAGGGCGGCTTCCTCCTAGGGTTGGCCGAGATGACTTTCGGCACCGGCCTCGGCGCCCAGGTCGAGGTCCCCTTCGGCGGCGCCGAGCTCTTCGCCGAGTCTCAGGCCCGCGCGATCGTGGCCGTCGAGCCCGGGAAGCTCGCGAGTGTGCTCGCAGCCGCCGAGACTGCCGGCGTGCCCGCACAAGAGATCGGTGAAACCGGCGGCGGCGAACTGGTCGTCACCGCGGGCGGCGAGCGGCTGCGGCAGGGCGTCGAGGATCTCGAACGGATCTGGGAAGAAGCGCTGCCCAAGGCGTTGGGGTTGTAGACCATGTGCGGAATCTTCGGCATCGAAGGCAACGCCGACGCGGCGAACTTGACCTACCTGGGGCTGTACGCGCTCCAGCACCGCGGGCAGGAAAGCGCGGGCATCGTGTCGTGGGACGGCGCGCGCATGCATGTGTCGCGGGGCATGGGCCACGTGGCGGACTTGTTTAGCGCCCAGGTGCTGGCGGAGTTGCCCGGCGCCCGGGCGGTGGGCCACACGCGGTACTCGACGGCCGGGTCGTCGGTGATCGCCAACGCCCAGCCGATCGTCGTCAAAACCGCCCTCGGCCCCTTGGGCTTGATCCACAACGGCAATCTGACCAACGCCGTCGAGCTCCGGACGGACCTCGAGGCGGACGGCGCCATATTCCAGACCACCAGCGACACCGAGGTCATCCTGCACCTGATGGCGCATTCGCCGAGCCGGGACGCCGTCGAGTCCCTGCTCGAGATTCTGCCGCGGGTCGAAGGGGCCTACTCGTTGCTCTTCGTCACCCAGGATGCTCTGATCGCCGCCCGCGATCCCTTCGGATTCCGCCCGCTGTCGCTCGGCAAACTCGATGGCGCCTGGTGTTTCGCCTCGGAGACTTGCGCCTTCGATTTGCTGGGGGTCGAACACGTGCGGGATCTCGATCCCGGGGAGGTCGTGGTCGCCCGCGGTGGCCAGCTCACGAGTTTCCACCTGCCGCCGGCCCCGCAGCCGCGCCGCTGCATCTTCGAGCAGGTCTACTTTGCCCGTCCGGACAGCCGGTTGTTCGGCGACGCCGTCTCCCAAGCACGCCTCAAGATGGGCGCCGCCCTTGCCCGCGAGGCCCCGGCGGACGCCGACCTGGTGGTCCCGGTGCCGGACAGTGGCCTTTTCGCGGCTCTCGGCTACAGCCGCGAGTCCGGCCTACCCTTCGAGTTCGGCCTGATCCGCAACCACTACGTCGGTCGCACCTTCATCGAGCCCAAGCAGTCGATCCGCCACTTCGGCGTCAAGGTCAAGCTGAACCCCGTGCGCGAGTTGATCACCGGCAAGCGGGTCGTCCTGGTGGACGACTCCATCGTGCGCGGCACGACCTCGCCCAAGATCGTCAAGATGGTGCGCGATGGCGGCGCCTCCGAGGTCCACCTGCGCATCTCCTGCCCCCCCACGCGCTACCCCTGTCACTACGGCATCGACATGCCCACCCGCGGCGAGCTCATCGCCGCCAACCACGACCTCGAAGAAATCCGCCAGTTCCTTGGCGCCGACAGTGTGGCCTACCTCACCCTCGACGGCCTGCTCGGCAGCGTCACCGGCGCCAAGGACAGCTACTGCACGGCGTGCTGGACGGGCAACTACCCAGTGCCCATCGCCCCCGGGGATCAGCGCCAGGCGGAGTTGTTCCCGATCCGGGCGAACGGGGAGTGACGGGGCGAGACTTGACGGGTGTCAAGTCTCGCCGCACAATGACACCCATGGTGAAAACGCAGGTCTACCTCCCCGAGGAAGAACTCTCCTGCCTCCACGACCTGGCCCGCAGGACGGGCAAGAGTGTTGCCGAGTTGATCCGGCAAGCCATTCGGCAAACGTGGTTTACGACGAATGCGCGTGGCCCCGTGGCGCTATGGAAGGGCGAAGTCCGATCCCAGTCGGTCGATCACGACGTCATTTACGACGATCCCTGAACCATGCTCCGTAACGGTGAAGCCGTCTTCGTCGATACCGGAGCCTGGGCCGCTCTAGCCGCGGAACAGGATGCGCTGCACACCCGTGCGGTCCTGGCCTGGAACGATCTCGCGGCCAGCGGAGCCCGCCTTCACAGCTCGATACCGGTCGTCCTCGAAACGTTCACGTTCTTGGAACGACGAATCCACCGCGACATTGCCAACCGGTGGCGGGAGTCACTCGAGGAAGTCCCGCGCTTCACGATCGACGAATGCACTCGGGACGACTTGGCCCAGTCGTGGGCGTACCTGAGGCGAACGGACCTGCACCGGCTCTCCGCGGTAGATGCCACGAGCTTCGTGATCATGAATCGCCTCGGCATTCGCGTGGCCTTCTCCTTCGACCATCACTTCGCCTCGGTCGGCTTCCGGCTGATCGGTTGAGGTCCGCCCCCTCACCCCCACGTAACCCCACCCCCGCATCTCGGATTGCGCGCTCAAGTACCGCAGAAGGTGCGGTAGCGGGCCGTCTCGGCCGCGGGGGCGGGTTCAGCGAAGGCGAGATCCTCGGCCCGTTCGTCGAAGGGACGCTGTAGGACTTCCAGCAGCCGCTGGAACGGCGCGAGGTCGCCGTGCTCGACCGCGGCGGCCAGCGCGGCCTCGACCCGGTGGTTGCGAGGGATGTAGATCGGGTTCGCGCGCGCCATCACCGCCAGTCGCTCGGCCGAATCGGTAACGCCTCGGTGCACGCGCGCCCGCCAACGGTCGAGCCAGGGTTCGAGAGCCTCCGCGGCCTTGCCGAACAGGACACGCAAGGGTGCCTCGTCACCGGCGACGGCGTCGTTCAGGCGCCGGAAGCCAAGGGTGAAGTCGACACGATGGTCGGCGAGCAGCTTGAGGTAGTCGGCGGCCAGCTCGCGGTCGGCGTCGTCCTGGCCCACGAGACCCAGCTTGGACTGGAGCAGCTCGCCGAATCTGTTTTCGAACAGGTGGGCAAAGCCATCGACCGCGGTGCTCGCCAACTCCGCCGCGCGGGTCTCGTCAGGATCAATCAGGGGCAGCAGAGTTTCGGCAAACCGCGCCAGATTCCACTGCGCGACCCGCGGCTGGCTGCCGAACGCATAACGACCGCCGTTGTCGATCGAGCTGAACACGGCGCGCGGGTCGTAGTGCTCGAGGAAAGCGCAGGGGCCGTAGTCGAGGGTCTCGCCGGAAATCGCCATGTTGTCGGTGTTCATGACCCCGTGGAGGAAGCCCACGCTCATCCAGCGGGCGATCAGGTCGGCCTGACGTGCGATCACGGCCTCGAGCAACCGCAGGTGGCGGTCGGGAGCGTCGGCCAGGTGCGGCTCCTGCCGCCGGATCGTGTAATCCGCGAGGCGACGCAGCAGGGGCAGGTCTTGCCGCGCGGCCACGAACTCGAAGGTACCCACCCGCAAGTGGCTGGCGGCCACGCGAGTGAGGATCGCGCCGGGCTGCACCTGCTCGCGAACCACGGGCGCCCTGGTGGCGACCGCGGCCAAAGCCCGCGTGGTGGGGATGCCCAAAGCGTACATCGCCTCACCCATCAGGTACTCGCGCAGCACCGGCCCCACCGCGGCCTTGCCGTCGCCACCGCGAGAGAACGGCGTAGCGCCCGAACCCTTCATGGCGATGTCCCGGCGCCGGCCGGCGCGATCGATCACCTCGCCGAGCAGCAGGGCGCGGCCGTCGCCCAGTCGCGGCGAGAAGCCGCCGAACTGGTGCCCAGCATACGCCTGGGCGAGCGGATCGGCCCCCGGCGGCACGACGTTGCCGGCCAGCACGGCCAAGCCCGCGGGGGAGTCGAGCTCGACAGGTTCGAGACCAAGCTCCACCGCCAGGCCGTGGTTGAGCCGCAGCCACCGCGGCGCCGGCGAGCGTGCCGGCGTGCAGCGCACGTACAGGCCCTCCAACTCCCGGGCGTAGGTGTTGTCGAAGGCGATTTTCACGGAGTCGGGCGAAGCTCCGTCCGTCACTGGAGATACCCCAAGCTCCGCAGCTTCGTGATGTGGTTCCACTCGAGCTGCGTCGCGCCCTTGCCCAGGGCGGACTTTTTTCTCGCGGCGAGCTCGCGTTCGCCCAGCTCCCGCAGGCCGGTCACGATGTCGGGGTGGGCGGCCGCGAGGTCGTGAGATTCGCCCGGATCGGCCGTGAGGTCGAAGAGTTCCGGGCGCAGGCGGGGATCGAGGGGCACCACGAGCTTCCAGCCGCCGCGCTGGACGCTCCAGCGATCGGGCCCCTGGAGCAGCGTGCCCGCGATCACCACCCGCCGCTCGCGGCCGGTCGGCTCGGCCGCGGCCAGCAAGTCGCGGCCATCCGTGGGCGGCGCCGCGACGCCGAGGGTGGCGAGCACGGTCGGAAAGAGATCCACCGTTTCGGCCAAGCCGGAGAGGGTTTCGGCGCCACGGCCAGGCACCCGCAGCAGTGCCGGAACGTGGAGCAGCTCGCGGTACAAGCTGTGGCCGTGGTCGGCGTCGGGCCGGTAGTGGCCGGCGTAGAGCTGAGGCATGCGCTCCCAGAGCTCTTCACCGTGGTCCGAAACCACCAGCACGACGGTGTTCTCGCGGAGTCCCAGCTCGTCGAGCCCGGCCAGCAGGCGGCCCACGGCACGGTCCGCGCCCGCGACCTCGGCCTGGTAGAGCCCGCGCACCCACGGGCGATCGGCGGGCAGCGGTTGGGGCAACCCCGGGCGGCGGTCGGAGTAACAACCGAGTGGTCCGCGGTAGCCGGGTGCGGTGGTCAGTGCCACCTGGGCACAGTCCGGCGGCGTGGGCTCGTAGGGATTGTGCGGATCGAACAGATGGAGATAGAGGAAGAAGCGGTCGTCGCGCAACGCCGCGAGCTCGGCCACGGCGCGGTCCGCGAGCTCGGCATCGGGCCGCTCGAGCCACGTCCAGGAGTCGAAACCCTGCCCGGTGCCGAAGGCCGGATTGACGTAGATGTTGTTGTAGATCCCGGTAGTGACGAAACCTCCTGCCGCCAGCACCTCGGCCAGGGTCTGGGCTTCGTCGGCGAGCCCAGTGGGAACGAAGCCACCCACCCGTTGGCCGGCGCCGTGGCGCTGGGGCTGGAGTCCGGTCAGGAGCGAAACGACGCTCGGCAGCGTCCACGGCGCCGGAGCGTAGAGCTCGGAGAAGCGCACCGATTGGCGGGCCAATTGGTCGAGATGGGGCGTCGAACCGCTGGGTTCCCCCCAGGCCCCAAGGGCGTCGGCGCGCAGGGTGTCGATCAGCACAACCACCAGATTCTCGCCCGCGGCCTCGGTGTGACCCGAGGTCAAGATCGGGTGGCCCCAGAAGCCGGTGCCGGCCGGCAGCGGCTGGCCGTTGCGTTCACCCTGGGCCGTCAGAACGAGACGAGCCGCGGCCGGCAGCTCGAGCGCTCGGACCAGGGGGTGCCAACCGCGGCCGTGGCCACCGCGCACGGTCTGCTCGAGCACGGGCACCGAACCGCGGTCGGAAGCGAGGCTGGCGGTGAACCGCACGCTCACCCCGGGTTTGTCGAACTCCGGCAGCAGGCCCACGGCCAAGCGGAGCCGCGCGGGACCGGGGGGCAGCTCCGGCAGCGGGATCTCGAGCCGTTCGAGGGCCGGAAACGCGGGCATCGACTGCCCCTTCAAGGCCATCTCGCGTTCCAAGCTCGCGCCGGGCGAGCCGGTGGCCCGGTGGAGCGTGGCGCTGCCGTCCTCGCTGGCGACCCGCAGGCCGAGCACGCGGCCGACCCAGTAGGCCTCACGGGAAAGGTCGAGGTCCACGCTCTGGCGTCCGGCGGCGGGGTCGAGGGGCACGGTGAGTTGGCGGAAGGGCAGGAAACGCGGATCTCCGAGGTTGCGCCACGAGAGCACGAGGCGCCGCGCCGGGCCCGATACCTCGAGACGCAGACGGCCCACGGTGGCGGCGTCGAAGTCCCGTGCCACGACCTGGGGCTCCCCGCCCAGCGGTAACTCGCGGGCGAAGTCCACTTCCGGACCCGTGGGGGCCGGCAGGTGCTCGATGAGTCGAACCAGGGCAGGAGGCTGCGACCGGCCGCAGGCGGCGAGACCGAGGGCCAGCAGCACGACGGCAGCGGTAGAGCGCGACATCACGGAGATCAGGTTCGCGGGCCGGTGATCCAGGCGCCACCCACCACCCGGGTCCCCTGGTAGAACACGGTTGCTTGGCCGGGCGTCACGCCCCGTTGCGGCTCGGCGAACTCCACCGCGACGCTGCCCGCAGCACCCGGGCGCACCCGGGCGGCGACGCCACCGTGGCGCGAGCGGATCTTGGCCGTGACCTCGATCTCGCGTTCGCCCGCCAGCTCGGGGGCCGTCCAGTGCAGGCGCTCGGCGGTCAAGCCGTGGGCCAGAAGCTCGGCGCCGCCGCCGACTACGATGCGGTTCTCCGCGGGCAACACCGCCAGTACGTAACGTTTCTCGCCGCCGCCCAGGCCAAGCGCCTTCCGCTGGCCCACCGTGTAGCGGTAGAACGGCTCGCCGCGACCGAGCTCGACCCCATCCTGGTCGACCATCTGCGCGGCCCCCACGGTGATGCGCTCGCCCAACTCGCCGAAGTCCCCGGGGCGCGCCGTCACCTGATGCTCCACGAACTCGCGCACGCTGCCCGGTACGAAGCAGATCTCCATGCTCTCGGCCTTTTCGGCCACCACCAGGCCGGCCTGGCGGGCGAGCTCGCGCACCTCGGGTTTGGTCAGCTCGCCCAAGGGGAACAGCGTGCGGGCCAGCTGCTCCGGCGTCAGCTCGAAGAGGAAGTAGGACTGGTCCTTGGCCTCGTCGCGAGCGGTGTGCAGCTCCGGCCCGTGGGGACCGGCGAGTAGCCGAGCGTAGTGCCCGGTGGCCACCGTTTCGGCCCCGAAGCTCCGGGCGCGGTCGAACAGGCGGTCGAACTTGATCGACGTGTTGCAGGCCACGCAGGGCGACGGCGTGCGGCCTTCGAGGTAATCACGGACGAAGGGGTCCACCACCTTGATCCGGAACTCCTCGTCCATCTTGAGCGTGTAGTGGGGAATGCCGGCCTGGGCCGCCACCCGCCGGGCGTCGCCCAAGTCGAGCGCGCCGCAGCACCGTCCGCCCCCGCTGGTTGGAGGCTCCTCGGAGTGGTCCCACAGCAGCATCGACAGGCCGACCACCCGGTGGCCCTCCTGGGCGAGCTTCCACGCGGCCACGGACGAATCGAGCCCGCCGCTCATGGCGACCCCGAGCAACGGGGTTTCCGTCTTCATGCGCTGGCCCTCCGGGGCTCTTCGAGCGCGCGCAGGGCGGCCACCTCGCGGCCGAGCACCGCAAGAAAGCGGTCGACTTCGTCGCGCGTGTTGCCCACGCCGAAGCTGATGCGCAGGGACGACAGCGCCTCGCGCGGATCGATGCCCATGGCCAGCAGCATCTTCGACGGCTGCACGACCCCCGAGCTGCACGCTGAGCCGGTCGACACGGCGAAGCCGGCTAGGTCCAGCCGTACCAGCAGAGCCTCGCCTTCGACCCCGAGAAACGCCACGTGGGAGGTCTGCGGAAGGCGAGGCGCGTGAGCGGCATGGACGACGGCGTCGGGGATCGCCGCCAGGCCCGCCTCGAAGGCGTCGCGCAGTGCACGCAGGTGGGCGGCGCGGTCGGCAAGCTCCAGGCGGGCGACCCGGCAGGCCGCTCCCAGGCCCACCAGGGCGGGCACGTTTTCGGTGCCGGCCCGCCGGCGGCGCTCCTGGGAACCACCGAGCAGGTACGCCTCGAAGGGCGCGCCGCGCCGAACCCACAACGCCGCCGCGCCCAGCGGACCGTAGAACTTATGCCCGCCGAGCACGAGGTAGTCCACCCCCAGGGCCGCGACGTCCACGGGGATCTTGCCCACGGCCTGCACGGCGTCACACAGGAGCGCGACTCCGCGAGCGCGGCAAGCGGCGGCGACCTCGGCGACCGGTTGCAGGGTGCCGACCTCGTTGTTGGCGAGCATCAAGGCGGCAAAGCGGGTGTCGGGCTCGAGGGCGGCCACGAAGCGCTCCGCCGAGACGACACCGTCCGCCCCCGGAGCCACCCGGGTCACCCGCAGGCCCTGAGCCTCGATCTTTTCGACCGCGACCCGAATCGCCGGATGCTCGAGCGACGACAGGACGACGTGGCCACGAAACTCCGCCGCGGCGGCGAGCCCGAAGACGACGGTATTGTTGGCCTCGGTGCCGGAGGCGGTGAAGACGAGATCGAGAGGATCGGCCCCGAGCAGTGCGGCGACCTCGGTCCGGGCCTGCTCCACCGCTTCCCGCGCGACTTGGCCGGCGCGGTGGATGGACGAGGGATTGCCCCAACGCTCGCCGAGCCACGGCAACATGGCCTCCCGCGCCCGAGGATCGAGCGGCGTCGTAGCGTTGTGGTCGAGGTACACCGGCTCCATGAGACCGACGATTGTAGCCGCTCCCGCGCAAGCGGCAGCACCTTTGCAGAGCGAGCCCGTGCCGAGCCCGAGAGCCGACGGGCCCTCGGCGGTGTTATAAGGACCGTCTGGAGGTTTCCGGTGCCACGAGCCCCGCGTCGTCGCCCCTTCGTCTTGACCCTCGCCGTCCTCGGTGGGCTTCTGGCCGTCTCCCTTGGAGGTCGTCCCCTCGCCTCGGCAGCCCAAGAGCCGCCGACCAAGGAAGAGAAGACCACGAAGGCGAAGAAGATCGACCGCCAGAAGGACCCGCGCATCGCGGCCCTGGCCGGTCCCTACCGCGAGTTCCTGGCCATCGTCGACCTTCTGATCTCGGACGCCGAGCTCGAGAAGTTCCTGCTGCTCGAGAAGGACTACCAGCGAGACGCCTTCATCGACCGCTTCTGGCGCCTGCGCGATCGTGACCCGCGTACGGCCAAGAACGAGTTCCGCGACCGCTGGATGGCGCTCCAAGACGAAGTCCGCAACAACTACTCCGGACCGCGCGATGAGCGGGCGCGCTTCCTCCTGCTGAACGGCCCACCGGCCGAGATCATCCGCGCCCATTGCCCGGGGAAATTGTGGCCGATCGAGATCTGGCTCTACGCCGGCAGCGACCGCACCCGCTCCGAGTTCGTGTTGGCCTTCTACCGGCCTTGGGGCACCGCACCGTTCCGACTCTGGCAGCCCGCCGACGGTCTCGACGTCTTGTTCGACGACTGGCAGCGCGGTGCCCGGAGCCTGGCGGAAATCGCCGACGGATGCCATGAAGGACGGCAGGTGGCGGCGGGCCTCGCACTCATCCTCCAGCAGGGCACCCTCGGTTACGCCACTTTCATCGCCAAGATCGACACTCCGCCCGCCCCCCCCTCGACGGAATGGGTCGAAGCCTTCGACGCCTACTCGACGGAGTTGGCGGAAGACGCCGTGTCCTTCGACGCCGAACTCGCGGTGACCTTCCCGGGCCGGCGGCAAAACCGCACCGTCGTCCAGGGTTTGGTGGCGGTGCCGGTCACCGAGGCTGGGGTTACCGAGCTCGCCGGCAGCCGCTCGTACAACTTCGTGATGAACGGCGAGATCCTGAAGGACGGCGCGTTGTTCGAGACCTTCCGCTACCGGTTCGATTTCGCGGCCCCGGAAATCAAGTCGGAGACCATCCCGCTGCTCTTCGAGCGCGGCCTACGTGCGGGGGACTACCTGCTGGTGGTCAAGGTCGAGGACTTGGCGAACCAGCGCGTCTTCCGCGCCGAGCGCCCGTTGGCGGTGCCCGAAACCGACACCGCGATGCCCGCGCCGCCGCCCGCGGACCCGGAGTCGGCACGCCTGCTGGCCGCCGCCACGGCGGCCCTGTCCTCGGGAGAAAACACCCTGCGTATCGTGCCGCCGCGGGGCGATCTGCTGACCGGCATGACCCGGTTCGACACCCTGACGACGGGCAAGGACATCAGCCGGGTGGTGTTCCGGCTCAACGAAAAGAACGTGCTTTCGGACAGCAAGGCGCCCTACGGTGTCGAGCTCGATCTCGGCGCCCTGCCGCGCACCCACAACCTGCGCGCCACGGCCTACGATGCCGAGGGGCTGGAGGTCGCGAGCGACGAGGTGCTGGTCAACGCCGGCGGCACCCGCTTCCGTGTCCAACTCTCCGAACCGCGCATCGGCCGCACTTACAAGGACAGCGTGCGAGCGGTGGCCGAGTTGTCGGTGCCGGCGGGCGAGACGGTCGAGCGGCTGGAGTTCTTCCTGAACGACGAGCGGGTGGCGACCCTCTACGGCGAGCCCTGGGTGCAGTCGATCCCGCTGCCACCGGGGGACTCGATCGCCTACGTGCGGGCGGTTGCCTATCTGCCGGACGGCAACTTCACCGAGGACACCGCCTTCGTCAACGCCCCGGAGTACCTGGCCGAGGTCGAGGTGCAGTTGGTCGAGCTCTACGCCACGGTGGTGGACAAGTCCAATCGCCCGATCGGCAATCTCGAGCCGGCCAACTTCAAGGTCTTCGAGGACGGCGTGCAGCAGGAGGTCCTGCGCTTCGAGCGGGTCGAGAACTTGCCGATCCACACCGCCATCCTGTTCGACGTCTCGGCCTCCATGACCGAGAACCTCGACGCCACCCGGCGTGCGGCTCTCCAGTTCGTCCAGCAGACGCTGAAGCCGAAGGACCGCACGGCACTCATCACCTTCAACGATCGGCCGAACCTCGCGGTGCGCTTCACCAAGGAGGTCGACGCCTTCGCCGGGGGCCTCGCGGGTTTGAAGGCGGAACGGGGAACGGCGCTCTACGACAGCGTGATTTTCTCGCTCTTCTACTTCAACGGCATCAAGGGCCAGAAGGCCCTGCTGCTGCTCTCTGACGGCAAGGACGAAGCCTCCAATTTCAGCTTCGAGGACATGATCGAGTACGCCCGCCGCGCCGGAGTGACGATCTACTCGATCGGCCTTGCGCTGCCCAAGGGGGACCCGCGCAAGAAGCTCGAGAAGCTCGCCGAGGAAACCGGCGGCCAGGCCTACTTCGTCGATGGTCCCGCGGAGCTCGGACCGATCTACGCCCGCATCGAGAACGAGCTGCGCAGCCAGTACTTCCTCTCCTACCAGTCCTCCAACACCGCGATCACTGGCGACTTCCGCGCCGTCGAATGCAAGGTCGACCGGCCCGGGCTCGAGGTGCGTACGCTGCGCGGGTATTACCCGTAGGTCGGCCGTGGTGGCCCATCGAACCCCTACCACGGCCGACCTGAAGGTCGGCCGCTACCTCAGGAGAATCAAGAACTTCCGGGGTAGCGGCCGGCCTTCAGGCCGGCCGAGCCCGCCCTGGTTTCGGCGAGGCGTCCTCCTGTTTGCTCTCTTCGCCGCTCTTCCGGCTATCGGAAATTCCCTGCCGCCCCGCCACCGCGAGTTCCTGGAAGAAGCCGCGCCACTTCTGACCGAGGCGGAGACGAACGCCTTTCGTGGCCTTGGCCGCGATCACCAACGGGACGAGTTCATCCGCCGTTTCTGGCGGGTGCGTGATCCGTTCCCGGAGACGCCGCGCAACGAGCTGGAGGACACCTGGCGGGAGCGGGTGAAGCTGGCCCGGGAGGCCTTCGAGACCCTCGACGGGGACCGCCCGCGGGCCTTTTTGCTGCTCGGTCCGCCGGCGCGGCGTTGGCCAGCGGGCTGTGGCGACGCGGTGCGGGCGCTCGAGGTCTGGCGTTACGACGTCGGCCGCCGGGGCGGCTTCTCGTTGCTCTTTCTGCGCGCCGGTGGCGGGGACGGTTACCGTCTCTGGTTGCCCTCCGGCGGGCTCGCCGGGCTGCTGGCGCCCGGTGCTGTCGCTCTCGGTGGCGAGGGCGAGGTCCTGCAGAAGCTGGCCGAAATCTGTCCGCGAGGTAGTGCGCTGGTCGAGGCCCTGGGCAGCGCCACGGACTTCGCGGAGCTGGAACGCCGCGGCGCCCTGCCCGGACGCCTGACGAGCCCCGAGTGGCTGGCGACCTTCCTGGCCACCACCACCGACCTGCCCGCGGGAGCCCGGGTGCTGCCGGCCGAGGTGCGCGTCGGGTACCCGGGGCGCGAGGGCGCCCGCACGGTGCTCCAGGTGGTGCTGGGGATCGATCGAACCGCTGCCACGGTGGCCGAGCTCGGGGGGCGGCGCTCCCATCATTTCCAGGTCGAAGGCGAAATCCTGCGCGGAGACGAGCTGTTCGACCGCTTCCGCTACCGCTTCGACTTCGCGGCCGAGGACGGCACGGGCCCGCTGCCGCTCGTCGTCCAGAGGCGATTACGGCCGGGGGAGTATCGGCTGGTGCTGCGGGTCGAGGACGTGGCTGGCACGGCATTCTTCCGCCACGAGGAGACGCTCCAGGTTCCCAGCCAGCCGGCGAGCCCGCCCCTCGATCCGCCCGCTTTGTCCGTGGCCGCGGTAGCGCCCGTTCTGGCCGAGGCCGATGCCGCCATCGGCTCGTCCGACGTCACCCTGGAGTTGCTTTCACCGGCCCCGGGCTTGCGCACCGGAAAATTGCGCGTCGAAGCCAAGGTCGGCGGCACGGGCGTGGCGCGGGTGGCCTTCCTGCTCGACGGCAAGCCGGTCCTCAAGAAGGCGTCGCCACCCTGGAGCGTCGAAATCGCCCTTGGTGACGCTCCCCGGGTGTTTCGGCTCGAGGCCCAGGCGGAGAGTGCCGAGGGCCGGGTGCTGGCGCGCGACGAGTTGCCGTTGAACGCCGGCCCCCACCGCTTCGACGTGCGGTTCGTCGAACCACGCCGCGGCACGAAAGCGGAAACAAGCGTCCGGGCAGTGTTGCAGGTGACGGTGCCCGAGGGCGAGGTGCTCGAACGGCTCGAGTTGTTCCGTGGCGAGGAGCCGATCGCCACGTTCTACGAGCCGCCCTTCGTCCTCCCAGTGCTGCTGCCGCCTGGGGGCGCGCCGGTGTTCCTCCGGGCGGTGGCTCACCTCGCGGGCGGCACCACGGCCGAGGACTTGGTGACGGTCAACCCGCCGCCCTACCTGGCGGAGGTGGATGTCGAGCTGGTCGAGCTGTACACGACAGTGGTGGACCGGCGGGGCCGGCCCGTGGAGGGTTTGACGGCGGCGGACTTCAAGATCGCAGAGGACGGCGCGCCCCAGACGATCGAACGCTTCGAGTGGGCGCGGGACGTACCCGTCCACGCCGCGCTCCTGCTCGACACCTCGTCGTCGATGGCGGAAGAGCTACCGGCGGCGTTGCAGGCGGCGCAGACGTTCTTCGACAAAGTGCTTACTCCGCGGGATCGCGCTGCCGTCGTCACCTTCGCCGATCGCCCGGAGCTCGTGGCCCGCTTCACGGCGGACCCGAGTCTGCTCGCTCAGAGCATCGGCGGGGTGCGCGCCGAGGGCGAGACGGCGCTCCACGACGCCGTCGTTTTCGGTCTCCACTACCTGTCGGGCATTCGCGGCAAACGGGCACTGATCCTCCTGACCGACGGCGCCGACTCGCGCAGCCGCTACCGCTTTCCCGCCGCCCTCGACTTCGCCCGCCGCACGGGGGTCGCGGTCTACACGATCGGCCTCAACATCCTGTCGTCCCAGGCGGAAGCCCGGATGACCCTGCAACGCCTCGCCGACGAGACCGGCGGTCGCGCCTTCTTCATCGAACGCACGACCGCCTTGCCCAACGTCTACGAAACGATCGAAGGTGAGCTGCGGAGCCAATACCTGCTTGCCTACAGCTCCACGGCCACGGGGAAGGACCAGTTCCGGGCCGTGAAGGTCGAGGTGAGTCGCCCGGGGCTCGAAGCGAAGACCCTGGCGGGGTATTACCCGTGACCCTCAGCGCCAAGCCGGCGGCAGATTCTCGGTGATCTCGAGGGCCTCGAAGCGGGGGGTCGCCCGCGCGCCGTGCTGGCGCACCCAGGCGGCCATGCGGCGGATGCCTTCCTCGAGCCCGACGGGTTCGGCAGTGCCGAAGACTTCCCGCACGCGGCCGTGGTCCGCCCAGGCGTGGACGACTTCGTTGCGGGCCGGCAGGTACGAGACCGTGGGAGTCACCGCGAACTCCGCGGCCACCACGCGCAGGAGCTCGTTCACCGTCACCGGCTGGTCGGCCCCGACGTTGAAGACGCGGTTCTTGGCCGCCGGCACGTCGACCGAGCGGGCGATCACCGGGGCGACATCCGCGACGTGGCTGAAAGCGCGGGTCTGCTCGCCGTCCCCGAACACGGTCAGGGGCTCCCCGGCGAGGATCTGGTTCATGAAAATGCCGACGACGTTGCGATAGCGATCGCCGATGTTCTGGCGCTCGCCGTAGACGTTGTGGGGCCGGAAGATGATCCAGTCGAGCCCGAAGAGCTCGTGAGCGGCCTTGAGGTCGAGCTCCACGGCGTACTTGGCAATGCCGTAGGGGTCCTCGGGGCAAGGCGGGGTGTCCTCGTGCATCGGCAACTGGTTGCGGCCGTAGACGGCGATCGAGGAGGTGAAGACGAAGGTCCGGACCTTCGAGCGCACGGCCTGGTTGATCAGTTGGACCGACCCGACCAAATTGTTGTCGTAGTTGAACCGGCGGATGAAGTGCGACAGCCCCTCGGCAGCGTAGGCGGCAAGGTGGAAGACGTGGTCGAAGCGGTGGCGGGCGAAGAGCGTCTCGACCAGCGCGGCATCGAGAATCGAGCCCACCACGAGTTCGGCACTCGCGGGCACGTGGTCCGCGAAACCGCCCGAAAGGTCGTCGAGCACCACCACCCGGTGGCCGCGGGCGAGGAGCTCCTCGGCGACGTGAGACCCCAGGAATCCGGCGCCGCCGGTGACGAGACTGGTGGGCATCGGCAAGCGACCTACCTACGCGGGGCCACGATGCCGCCGCCACCCGGGCTCTTCGGGTCGGCACCGGCTTCGAAGGTGCCGTCGGCCAGCCGTCGCACGACGTTGACCCGCGCCTGACGGCCCTTGATCGCCACGCGGTGGCCCATCTTCTCGAGGGCCTCGCGGGTTTCCGGCGCGAAGGCGTCGGCTTCGACCTGGATCTCGTCCGGCAACCATTGGTGGTGGACGCGCGGCCGGTCGAGGGCGGCCTGGAGGGGATCACCGTCGACGATCAAGTTGAGCAGGACGTTCAGGGTGTGCGTGGGTATCCGCGAGCCACCGCGACCACCCGCGGCGATCAACTCGCCGTCTTCCCGCCAAAGCAGCGTCGGGCTCATGGACGACAACATCCGGCGGCCCGGCCGCACGGCGTTGGCTTCCCCTTGCACGAGCCCGAAGTCGTTGGGCCGCCCGGGACGCGCGGCGAAGTCGTCCATCTCGTCGTTCAGGAAGCCAAAGCCGGGCACCCAGACCCGCGAGCCGAAAATGTCGTTCAAGGTTGTGGTCAGGGCCACGGCGTTGCCGTCGCGGTCGATAACTGAGAGGTGGGTGGTCTCCGTGCCCTCGCGCCCGGGGCGCGGTGGAATCGCGTCGACCTCGCGGGAGTCCCTCGCCCGACCGCGATCGATGCGACCGACCCGCGTCGTGATCCAGTCCGGCGCCAGCAAGTCCGCCGTGGCCGCCTCGGCGACCGCGGGGTCACCGAGCCGGAAACGGTCGGCGAAGGCGCCACGGAGGGCTTCGACCATGAGGTGAACCCGACGGGCACCGAAACGGGGCTCGCCGGCCCAGCCAAGCTTCTCGAGGACCTGGGAGACTTGGCCCAAAATGACCCCGCCGGACGACGGCAAGTCCATTGAAGCCCAGCTCCAGCCGAAAGCCGAGAAGCGAATCGGTTCGCGCCACTCGGGGCGGTAGGCGGCGAGGTCCCCGGTCGTGAGAATACCGCCGTGGCGCCGGGCCACCGCCACCACCCGTTCCGCCACCGGACCAGTGGTGATCGCGGTCGGCCCCCGTTCGCCGTAGGCCTCGAGCGTCGCTGCGAGATCGGGAAACGCCAACCAAGTGCCGGCCGCGACGGGTTTGCCGTTCGGCAACCACACCGCCGCCGTTTCCGGGAAGCGCGCCAGCAGCTCGCGCTCGGCAGTCACCTGGGCGGCCAAGTTCTCATCCACGACGAAACCGCCGCGGGCCAGTGCCACGGCCGGGGCCACTACCTGGCGGAAGCTCAGGCGACCGAAACGCTTGTGCAGCTCATAGAGCCCAGCCGGCGAGCCCGGCACACCGACCGCGAGCCCGCCGACGAGCGACTTCTCCGCGATGGGCTCGCCGTCCGGCCCGAGGTACATGTCGCGTGTCGCCGCCCCCGGCGCCACCTCGCGGAAATCGAGCGTCACCACTTCGCCACCCATCCGTACGACCGCGAATCCACCGCCGCCGAGATTGCCCGCCTCGGGGAAGGTCACGGCCAAGGCCAAGGCCGTCGCCACCGCGGCGTCGACCGCGTTGCCCCCCGCGGCGAGAATCGCGAGCCCCGCACGGGTGGCGGGAAGATCGTCCGAGGACACGGCACCCCCGGTCCCGTGGGGCGCGGGAGTGGACAGGCCCTGCAGGGCCGAAGTCCCGAGGACGAGACCTGCGAGCAAGGAGAGCGCGGCTTTGCGGATCATTCTCAGGAGGCTATCAGAGCACCCTCGGAAACCGCCACGCCGCCTTTTTCGATCAAGAGAGTCCGCGAGCCTGCGCCGAGGCGCCGACTCGGGGGCCGGAATGCCCACGATACGACCGCGACCATAAGTAGGACCAACGGCATCGCGACCTTGGCCGGCGCGTGGCCGACGGAGAAGTGCGAGAACGCGGCACCGGTCAAGTCGAAGGCGACGCCGGCGTAGGCCCACTCCTTGAGCCGCGGAGCGCGCGGAACCAGCAGCGCCGCCGCGCCAAGCAGCTTCCAAAAGCCTAGAATTCCGACAAAGTACGGCGGGTATCCCAGCTCGATCATGCCGCGCACCGGTATCTCGGCACCGACGAGGTAGGCAATACCGCCAGAGGCCAGGACGAAGGCGGTGGCCGCGGTGGCGGTCCAGTAGGTGATCGTGCGGAAGTTGGCAAAACGCATGTTCCCTCTCCTCGGGTGTCGGGCCGCCCTCCCATGGGCGGGCCTTTCTCGAACGACGGAGCAGCCCGGAGGTTTGTGACGGATGGTCCTAGGCGAGGGTTTGGCGGAGCGCTTCGAAGACCAACGGGCTCGGCTCGAAGGTCTCGCCGGGCGCATTCTCGGTTCTGCCACCGAGGCGGAAGACGCCGTGCAGGAAGCATGGCTTCGGCTGGCACGCACGGGCGATGCGAACATCCAAAACCTCGGCTCGTGGCTGACGGCCGTCACGGCCCGAATCTGCCTGGACCTGTTGCGCTCGCGGCGCTCGCGCGCCGAGGAGTCTCTGGAGATGGAATCCGACCCGGGCTTCGCCGTCGATCTCGAGCTGACGACGCCCGAGGAAGAGGCGCTCCTCGGCGAGTCTTT
Organism: Thermoanaerobaculia bacterium; assembly: GCA_033762835.1. GTDB lineage: Bacteria > Acidobacteriota > Thermoanaerobaculia > Multivoradales > DATKCC01 > JANRLG01. The sequence goes on along the minus strand of JANRLG010000189.1, from coordinate 27,837 downwards.
GGGCCTGGCTCTCGGCGTCCTGCTCGAGTCCCTCACGCCCGCTGAGCGGGTGGCCTTCGTGCTGCACGATCTGTTCGCCGTCCCCTTCGAGGAGATCGCCGCGATCGTCGAGCGTTCTCCGGCCGCGGCCAGGCAGCTGGCGAGCCGCGCACGGCGACAGCTCCGTCTCGCGGCGATGGCGCCGCGCGCCGATCGTGCCCGGCAAACAGAGCTCGTGGCAGCGTTCCTCGCGGCCTCCCGCCGCGGGGACCTCGATGCCTTGTTGGCCGTGCTCGATCCGGAGGCCGTGATTCGAGCGGACGCCACGGTCGTGCGTATGGGCGGCGAAGCCTTGGTGTTGGGCGCGCGCGCCGTGGCCGAGACGTTCCGCGGCCGAGCCCGCGCGGCGCAGTTGGCGCTGCTGGACGGCCAGGTGGGCGCCGCTTGGCTCGCGGGCGGCGTGCCGCGCGTGATCTTCCGCTTCACGGTCGTGGCGGGCCGAATCCTCGCGATCGACCTGATCGCCGATTCCGAAGTCTTGGCGAGCTTGCCGGTCGAAGTCCTCGACGAACCCGCGATGTGAAGCCGACGGATGGGGGTTCGTCACATCTCCCGCGCCCGATCCGTCTTGAGGACGGAGGTGCGAGATGCTTGGAGTGAAAACCTATCCGCAAGACTACATCGACCGTTGTCGTGTCCGTTTCGAGGCGGCCGTGGCCGACTTCGACGACGCGGCAGCCCGCCCCGGTCTCGAGGTGCCGTACTTCAACCACTGGGTGCTGATCCTCGACTACTGCTTCGTCCACCGCCTGCGCACCGTGGAGGGCAAGGACGGCAACCCGCTGAACGAAGTCCGCGTCCTCTGTTCGTCGCTGCTCGAAAACGAGGGCAAGTTCCGCCCGCTCGACAACATCAAGCTGCGCCCCGAAGCCTCGATCCTCAAATACCGAGCAGGAGACGAGATCCGCATCCGTCGGGATGATTTCGTCTCGTTGGCGAGTGCGTTCCTCGCCGAGATCGAGCGAAAGTTCAGTGCTTGACGGCCCTGCTGACGGGCCCAGGTAGGAAAGCGGCCTGAACACGACGGCCGGCCTCACGGCCGGCCGATTGCTTCAGAACACTTGGTTGGGAGACAGGGATTCGAACCCCGATTCTGCGGTCCAGAGCCGCATGTCTTGCCGTTAGACGATCTCCCAACGGACGCAGAACGATAGCTCGCGAGGCGCGGGTCGTCAAGGGGCGCTCAGAGGTTGGACGGGTCGTCCACGTGAACGCAAACGGAGTCCTGTTCCATCGGGACGAAAGCTCCGGCTTCGAATGACATCGAAGACGGATGAACCGGTTCGACCGTGCAGGGAGTCGGGGGCGAGCTCGGTGCGGAACATCCCGCGCGGCGATCTCGAGACGCCGCCCGCTCGATCCGGTAGACCCGTCCGACGCCGGGCAAATCGACGACGGTCGGAGTTTCGATCGTCGAAAGCGTGGTCGTCTCCGCATCGACGCTGCGGGCCGAGGTATCCGAGCAGCTGGCCGAGGCACCGGCGATGGCGTCTCCATTGACGACCCGAATCCAGCCCGTACCGCTGGCTTCACCGGAACAGAAGGCGCCGGCACTCGTGGTCGCCGTCTCGCAGACCAAGACTTTCGGCGGACGCGCCGTGCTGGGCTGGCAGGCTTCGACGAGGGCGGTGTAGCGCAGCGTCGTGGAGGTCACGCCGTCGCCGCGGCACGACCCCAAAATCTGCCCGTTGAGGGCCGTCGGGCAGGCGACGGCCCCGCCCAGGAAGTCCGAGGTGTTGCTCTGTCCAGGGTCGGCACAGTTCGAAGCACTCACCGCGCTGGTACCCACCTGCGCGGGTCCGAACCAAGTCGTGGCGCTCGGCACGAGGGCGATCGACTGATGATCCCCGGTCGACCCAAGGTTCTGTTGCTCCGAGCAACCGCAGGAGTTGGAGAGGACGAAGTCGACGATCTGGCCCGTGATCGTGGTCCCTTGCGAGACGGGGCAAATCTCCAGACCGAAGTCGGTGGCGGGAGGATTCTGAGCCCACGGGCACTCGCCGAAGGGGTTGTAGAACCAGCCCGGATCGCCGATGTAGCAGTTGAAATCCCCCGAGATGGTCTGCACCGCGGCGCTCGCGATGAACTGAGCCGCCCCCTGGACGACCGGTGTGTTGCAGCGATAGAAGCAGTCGTCGCGATCGATGAACCCCTCCACGCCGTTGCAATGGGAGGGATGAGCCACGCAGGAGCCGAAGTCGAAGCTGCCGTCGCCGTCGTAGTCGCAGCGCTGGCAGGTGGCGTAGTTACCCGGGTCGCAGCGGCTGTCTGTCGCCCGCACCACCTTACGCTCGCACCGCGGGAGAGGGCCGGCACAGGGCCACTTGCGGCGGCACATGCAGTCGCAGCCGACGGAGATTTCGTTCATCACGGCGTTCGTGCAGCTGACCTCGAAGTCCGGCTCCGGACAAAAGACCCGCGCCTGGTCGACGCAGGAGCCCGTGTCGTTTTCATCGTCCGGCGGCTGGCAGCCGCGGCACAGATTGCAGCGCTCGGGGTCGTAGGGGTACTTGGCGTTCCGGCACCAGAAGTTGAACGGGTCCGGGTCGCACGCGCAAGCACACTGTTCGTCGGAGTTGAGCTCGATGATGTTGACGACGTCACAGCTGGTTCCCTCGAGCATCCCGACCCGGGCATTGGCCTCGCTGCAGCTGCGCAGCTTGAACTTGTAGCCTCCGACCAGCTCGGCGAGGAAGTCGGCATTGCCGACGTTCATCGTGCAGATGGTCCCCGGCAGGGTTTTGGCCCAACCGCTCCAATCGCCGCAGTTGTGAGCACTGGCGGAGCCGCCTCCGGTGCATTCTCCGGGCGGAATCGGCTGGGCGACCGCGGCCGCCGTGCTCAGACCCAGGAACAGGACGAGGCAGACGAGGCTTACGCGTCGAACCATGAGAACACCTCCGCCAACAGGGGGGACCTGCGAGCGAAGTGCGTGCGGAGGAGAAAAGGGGGACTCGGGGGCGGCAGTGCGCCCCCGAGGCACGAGGCGAATTCGGCTAGCCTTTGGCCTTCTTGCCCACCTGCACCTGGATCTGGGCCTTCTCCAGGCGCGTGCGGGCAAGTTTCCACTCGGGGTCGGCGTAACCGAGGTCCTGCTCGGCTTCGCGCGCGGCTTTTTCGGCAGCGGCGACGTCGATTTCCTCGGGCAGCCAGGCGGCGTCGGTGAGGACGGTGACGACGTCGTCGGCGACCTGCACGAGGCCGTCCGCGGTCATCACCGACCGTTCCTTGCCTCCGGACTTGAGGATGGTTTCGCCGGTACCGAGCGTGGCGATCATCGGAGCGTGGGAGGGCAGAATGCCGATCGCGCCCAGGCGACCCGGCAACTGCACCTCGTCACAGGTCTCGTCGAGCAGCTTGCGGTCGTGCGTCACCAGCACGAAGCGCAGTTTGCCCCCGGGGGTGGAGAGTTTGGCGTCGGCCACGGTGTTCCTTCTTTCCGTCGTCAGGACTTGGCCTGGGCGTCGAGCATCTTCTTGCCCGCCTCGATGACCTCGTCGATGCCGCCCTTGTAGAGGAACGCCTGCTCCGGGTACTCGTCGAGTTCGCCGGCCACGATGCGCTGGAAGCCCGCGATGGTGTCGGCGATCTTGACGTAGCGGCCCTCGTAGCCCGTGAACTGCTGGGCGACGAAGAACGGCTGGGACATGAAGCGCTGGACCTTGCGGGCGCGCTGCACGGTCATCTTGTCGTCCTCGGAGAGCTCGTCCATGCCGAGAATCGCGATGATGTCCTGGAGATCCTTGTAGCGCTGGAGGATCGTCTGGACGCTGCGAGCCACCCGGTAGTGCTCGTCACCCACGATGCGCGGGTCGAGGATCTTCGAGGTCGAAGCGAGCGGATCGATGGCCGGATAAATGCCCAGCTCGGCGATCTGCCGGGAGAGCACCGTGGTGGCGTCCAAGTGGGCGAAGGTCGTGGCCGGCGCCGGGTCGGTCAAGTCGTCGGCGGGCACGTAAACGGCCTGCACGGAGGTGATCGAACCCTTGCGGGTGGTCGTGATGCGCTCCTGGAGGGCGCCCATTTCGGTCGCCAGGTTCGGCTGGTAACCCACGGCGGAGGGCATACGGCCGAGCAGTGCCGACACTTCCGAACCCGCCTGGGTGAAGCGGAACACGTTGTCGACGAACAGCAGCACGTCCTGACCCTGGGTGTCGCGGAAGTACTCGGCGACGGTGACGCCGGTCAGGCCGACGCGCTGACGGGCGCCCGGCGGCTCGGTCATCTGACCGTAGATGAGCGCCACCTTCGACTGCTTGAGGGCCTCCATGTCCACCTTGGACATGTCGAAGTCACCGGACTCCTCGTAGTGGTGGTAGAAGGCCTCGCCGAAGTTGATGACCTTCGACTCGACCATCTCGCGCAGCAAGTCGTTGCCCTCGCGAGTGCGCTCGCCGACGCCCGCGAACACCGAATAACCACCGTGCTGGAGGGCGACGTTGTTGATCAGCTCCATGATCAACACCGTCTTGCCGACGCCGGCGCCGCCGAACAGGCCGGTCTTGCCGCCGCGGGTGTAGGGCTCGAGCAGGTCGATGACCTTGATGCCCGTCTCGAACATCTGGGTTTCGGTGGACTGCTCGTCGAACTTCGGGGCCTCGCGGTGAATCGGCCAGTGGTCGTCCGCGGTGACGGCGCCGAGGCCGTCCACGGGAGCGCCGATGACGTTCAGGATGCGTCCGAGGGTCGCCTTGCCGACGGGCACGGCGATCGGCCGGCCGGTGTCGATGGCGGCGGTGCCGCGCACGAGGCCGTCGGTGGGCGACATCGCCACGCAGCGCACGCGGTTCTCGCCCAGGTGCTGGGCGACCTCGGCGATGAGGCGGATCGGCACACCCGTCGAGGTGCCGGGATCGTTGATTTCGACGGCGTTCAGAATGTCCGGCATTTGGTCGGCAGCGAACTCGACGTCGAGCACCGGGCCGATCACCTGGACGACCTTGCCGATGCGGTTGGTTGCTGTGCTCACGGCGTTACCCTTTCGAAGCGAATCGTGTTTTCGTGGACTCTAGGCGGCGTCAGCCCTCGAGGGCGTTGGCGCCGGAGACGACCTCGATGAGCTGGGTGGTGATCTGGGCCTGACGGGCTCGGTTGTACGTCAAGGTGAGGCCGGAGATCATCTCGCCCGCATTCTTGGTCGCGGAGCTCATGGCGTTCATGCGCGCGGCGTGTTCGGAGGCTTGCGACTCGAGCAGCGCGCGGTAGACCTGAAAGGCGAGGAAGCGGGGCAGCAGGTCGGCCAGGATCATGCCGGCCGCGGGCTCGAAGAGGTACTCGGCTTCGCTCGCCGCGCCCGCCACGCTACCGGCAGGCACCTCGGGGGCGGAGATCGGCAGCAGGCGTTCCTCGGACAACTTCTGCTGGAGGATCGACTTGAACTCGTTGTAGATCAGGTACACGGCGTCGTACTCGCCGCTCGTGTAAGCCTTGGCGATGTCCTGGGCGATCGTCCGAGCGTCTTCGTAAGCGACGTTCGAAAACAGCGACCGGTAAGCGTTGCGGATCTTGACCGGCCGGCGGGCGAAGAAGTCCGCGCCCTTCTTGCCGAGCAGCAGCAGTTCCGCCTCGGGGTAACGCTTCAGCACCTCGGACGTGCGACGAATGACGGTGGCGTTGAAGGAACCCGCGAGGCCGCGGTCGCCGGTGACGACGACCAGGAGCACGCGCTTCTCTTCTCGCTGCTGGAGCAGCGGATGGCTCTCCTCGCTCTGGCGATCGGCCAGGCGCGCCACCACTTTGCCCAACTCCAGGGCATAGGGGCGGGTCGAGAGAATCCGCTCCTGGCTGCGGCGCAGCTTCGCCGCCGCCACCATCTTCATCGCCTTGGTGATCTGCTGGGTGTTTTTGACCGAGCGGATCCGCCGGCGAATGTCGATCAGGTTCGCCATCGCGTCACGCCGCCTTCGCGTTCGGGGTCTTGGCCAGGTAGTCCTCGCGCACCTCGGTCATGATTTCGAGGACCTTGGGCTCGAGCTCCTTCGAGATTTCCTTCTTCTCGCGGATCTCGGTGAGGATCGCGCCGTGGTCGTTCTGGAAGGCGCGGTGCATTTCGCGCTCGAACAGACCGACGTGAGCGATCGCGAGCGGGTCGAGCACGCCCTTGGTGCCGGCCACGATGGAGAGCACCTGGAGTTCGACCGGCAGCGGCTCGTACTGGCCCTGCTTCAGGATCTCGACCAGACGGCGACCGCGGGCCAGCTGGGCCTGGGTCGACTTGTCGAGGTCGGAGCCGAACTGCGCGAAGGCCTCGAGCTCGCGGAACTGGGCGAGGTCCAAACGCAGCGTGCCGGCGACCTTCTTCATGGCCTTGATCTGCGCGTTGCCGCCGACGCGGGACACCGAGATGCCGACGTTGATGGCGGGCCGCACGCCCGAGAAGAACAGGTCACTCTCGAGGAAGATCTGGCCGTCGGTGATCGAAATCACGTTGGTCGGAATGTAGGCCGACACGTCGGAAGCCTGAGTCTCGTTGATCGGCAAGGCCGTCAGGGAGCCGCCGCCCAACGCGTCGGACTACTTCGAGGCTCGCTCGAGCAAGCGCGAGTGGAGGTAGAACACGTCGCCCGGGTACGCCTCGCGGCCCGGCGGGCGGCGCAACAGGAGCGACATTTCGCGGTACGCCGCGGCCTGCTTCGACAAGTCGTCGTAGATCACCAGGGCGTGGCCGCCGTTGAACATGAAGTACTCGCCCATGGCGCAGCCGGAGTAGGGAGCGAGGTACTGAAGCGGCGCCGGGTCCGACGCCGAGGCGACGACGACGATGGTGTGGCCCATGGCGCCGTTGTCTTCGAGGGTCTTGACCACCTGGGCGACGGTCGAGCGCTTCTGGCCGATGGCCACGTAGACGCAGATGACGCCGTTGCCCTTCTGATTGATGATGGCGTCGATGGCCACGGCGGTTTTGCCGGTCTGGCGGTCGCCGATGATCAGCTCGCGCTGGCCGCGGCCGATCGGGATCATGGCGTCGATGGCCTTGAGGCCGGTCTGCATGGGCTCGCGCACGGGCTGGCGCTCGACGACGCCGGGCGCGATGCGCTCGACCGGGTACTGCTCCGCGGCCGCGATCGGGCCCTTGCCGTCGATCGGACGGCCGAGGGCGTCGACCACGCGGCCGACCAGCGCCGGGCCCACGGGCACGGAGATGATCCGACCGGTGCGGCGAACCTCGTCGCCCTCCTTGACCAGCCGCGAGTCGCCCATGAGCACGGCGCCGATCTGATCCTCTTCGAGGTTCAGGGCGAGACCGTAGACGTCGTTGGGGAACGCCAGGAGCTCGTTGGCCATGGCCTTTTCGAGCCCGTAGATGCGAGCGATGCCGTCGCCCACGGAGAGCACGGTGCCCACCTCGGCGACATCGACGTTCGCCTGGAAACCCTGGAGCTCGCGCTCGAGGATGGCGGTGATTTCTTGAGCCTTGATCGACATAAGACGAGCGCTCCTCGAAGGCCGGGGCGCCGCCGCCCGGGCCGTAGTCGTAATCGTTGTCGCGGACCGGCTGCCCGTGTCTTTTCGGCCTGGAATCAGGTCGAAGCGACGAGGGACTGGGCGAGCCGATCGAGTTGACCCTTGACGCTGCCGTCGTACATCGTGCTGCCGATGCGCGCCTTGAAGCCGCCGAGCAGCCGCGGTTCGACCGTCGTCTTCAACTCGACGGCGTGGCCCAGCAGGGCGCCGAGAGCCGCCTTCAATCGTTCCTGTTCCGCCGCGTCGAGCGGTTGCGGGGTTTCCACCTCCGCCACCGCCACGCCGAGGCGCCGGTTGACCATGTCACCGAAGGTCTCGAAGACGAGCGGCGCCAGATTCAGCCGGTAGTTGCGAACCAGTAGGCCGACCAGCCGGCTGCCGAGCTCCGACAATCCGAGCTCCTGACCGACGGCGGCGAGAATGCGTTCCTTGGTGGCCATCGGCACCGCCGGGTTGACCGACATGGCGCCGAGTTTGGGCACCGCGACCAGGGCTTCGACCAAGCGGCCGAGCTCGGCGCGGACTTCCACCGCCCGCTCGAGAGAGCCAGCGGCGTTCCACAGGGCCTGGGCGTAGGGGCGCGCGTGGCGACGGGTCACGGCCGCACCTCCTTTTCGAGCCGAGAGACGTTGGTGGCGAACAGGCCACGCCGTTCTTCGGGGCCGATGCGGCGCTCGAGCTCCTCCTGGGCGAGCTTGGCCGCCAGTTTGGCGGTGTGCTCGGCGAGTTCCTTCTTGGCCTGGCCGACGCGGTGGTCGATCTCGATCTTGGCCTGGGCGAGCAGGCGATCCCGTTCGCGGGTGGCTTGGGCGACGATTTCGTCCCGCTCGCGAACGCCCTCGGTTTCGGCCCGGGTGCTGACCCGGGAGACCTCGGCGTCGAGTTCGGCGAGCTTGGCGGCCACGGTGGCCTGCATGTCGGCGACTTCCGCCCGCTGGCGCGCCGCCTCGGCCAAATCCGCCTCGATCTTCTTGGCGCGCTCGTTCAAGAAGTTCTTGATCGGCGGCACCAGGAAGTACCCGAGTACGCCCGCGAAGACCACGAGATTGACGGACAGCCACACCCACGTGGGCAGGCCCATGAATTTCTTGGAGAGATCGGCGCCCGCGGCGAAGGCCGGCATCGTGACGGCAGTCGCCGCAAGGAGCGCGAGAGTCGCGTAAAGGGGACGGATGGGGAGGCGGCGTTTCACGCGGTCTCCTTGAGTAGTAGCTTCTCGACCATGCGGTCCGCCAGCATCTTGGCGCGGCCTTCAAGCTCACTGCGCTCGCGACCGACGGTGGCCTCGAGCTCGGCCTGGGCACGCCCGACCTCGGCCTCGGTCTGGGCCTTGGTCTCGGCGAGCACGCGCGAGCGTTCGGCTTCGCCGTCCTTGCGCAGGCGGTCGCGAGTCGCAGAAGCCGCGACCCGAGCCGCAGTCAACCGAGCCCGTTCGGCGTCGATCTTGGCGCTCGCCTCGGCCAGCGCGGTCTCGTGGGCAGTACGGGCGGAATCGATGGTCGTCCGGCGTTCCTCGAGGATCGCCAGAAGGGGTTTGAATACGTTGATCCTCAAGACCCAGTAGAGGATCCAGAAGATTCCCATGATCACCAGCAGACTGGCGTCGAACTTCATGAAGTGTCTCGCGTTGGAAGCTGGAACCGGGTGATGGGCACCCCCGACCGAAGCCGGCGGCGCCCGGAGCCGGGCGGAGAGTACCAAACCGGTCGGGAGGGGGTCAACCAGGCACCGGGGAATCGGGACCGGCGTACTTGTCTAACCTTGCCCTCCCCCGGTCCATCCGCTACGCTCTCGCCCGACTTCAGGTCGTTACAAGGCACGTTCCGAGATCTCGGGAGGACGAGTCGTGCAAGAAAAGCTCGTGGCTGGCGTGGGGCTCCTCGTCATGATCGGCACCGCGTGGGCAATGTCGACGAACCGCAAGGCGATCCGTTGGAAGCCCGTGCTGATGGGCACGATCATCCAGTTCGTGTTCGCTCTGCTGATCCTCAAGACGCCCTGGGGGCGGGCCGTGTTCGAGAAGACCGGCGACATCGTCTCGGGTTTCTTGGCGTTTTCGGATGCCGGGGCGAAATTCCTGTTCGGCGACGGTTTTGCCGAGCACTTCTTCGCCTTCAAGGTGCTGTCGACGATCATCTTCTTCTCGTCGGTGATCGCCCTGGCCTACCACGTCGGCCTTCTACAACGGATCGTCAAGTTTTTCGCCTGGATCATGATGCGGCTCATGGGCACGTCCGGAGCCGAGTCGCTTTCGGCCTCGGCCAACATCTTCGTCGGCCAGACGGAAGCGCCGATCCTGATCCGCCCTTACGTACCCACCATGACGCAGTCCGAGTTGATGGCCGTGATGACCGGCGGCTTCGCCACCATTGCGGGCGGCGTGATGGCCGCTTACGTCGGCATGGGCGTTTCCGCGGGGCACCTGCTGGCCGCGTCGGTGATGTCCGCGCCGGCTGCCCTGGTGATGGCCAAGCTGATGTTGCCCGAAACGGAAGACAGCGTCACCGCGGGCGAGGTCAAGGTCAACGTCGAAACGCCCTACGTCAACGCCGTCGACGCCGCGGCCGAGGGTGCCGCCTCCGGCGTGCAGTTGGCCCTGAACGTCGGCGGCATGCTGATCGCGTTCGTCGCCATGATCGCCGCCATCAACTGGATCGTTGGCTGGGGTGGTGGCCTGCTGGGTTACTCCGGCTGGTCGCTGGAGGCCTTCCTCGGTTGGCTGTGCAGCCCGCTCGCGTGGTTGATGGGCGTGCCGTGGTCCGAAGCGAGCCAGGTCGGAACGCTGATCGGCATCAAAACGGCGGCCAACGAGTTCGTGGGTTACCTGAAGCTCCAGGAAATGGCCGGCGCCGGCCTTTCGGAGCGCTCCCAGTACATTGCCACCTACGCCCTGTGCGGTTTCTCGAACTTCTCCTCGATCGCCATTCAGATCGGCGGCATCGGTGGCATGGCCCCGGAGCGCAAGGGAGACTTGGCGCGCCTGGGGCTCCGCGCCATGATCGCGGGCTCGCTGGCCTGCTTCCAGACCGCGGCAATCGCGGGGATTTTGTTGTAACTGCCCCCACGGCCGGCTTCCCACCGGCCGTGAGCTCCCCGGCCCCGGTGTAAACTCCCGCCCCGATGACGAGTTTGTCCAAGCCTGCCCACCGTACCGCCGTTCTCGCCTCCGTTTCGCTCCTGTTCGCCGCCCTCCTGACGGCGCCGAGCACGCCTGCCGCCACGACCAAGAAGAGGGCGCCGGCTCGCAGCGCGGCGCCCACGATCTCGCTGCCACCGGCCTCGACGCCCCTCGAGGCGGCGATCGGGGCGCAGGTGCGGCTCGCGGCGCGGGTGGCGCCGGAGCTCGGGGTTTCGGTCATGGATCTGACGGACGGATCCGCGGTGTTCGAGTTCAACCCCGCCACGCCGCGCATCCTCGCTTCGAACACCAAGATCCTGACCACCGCGGCGGCGCTCGATCGCTTGGGACCGGAGTACTTCTTCGAAACCTGGCTGTTCGGCCGTGGCGCCCTCGAAGGCGACACGTTGCGCGGCGACCTCGCGGTCATCGGCGGCGGTGACCCGAACATCTCGGAGCGCCAGTCCGGAGACCCTTTCGCCGTTTTCCGCACCTGGGCCGCGGAGCTCAAGAACCGCGGCATCACGGTCGTCGAGGGCGACCTCTACCTCGTCCACGGCTTCTTCGAGGACGAAACCATTCATCCCGATTGGCCGCGGGATCAGCTCGTGCGTTGGTACGAGGCCCCGGTGGCGGCCTTATCCTTCAACGACAACTGCCTGCAAGTTCGCGTCTGGCCTTCGCGCACGGGCCGGGCGCGAGTGGATTTCCTGCCGCGGATCGAGTTGCCGGGGCTACGGAACTTCGCGAGTGTCACGCCGTCGTCGAAGCGCCAACAACTGATCATCACCCGCGAACCCGACAGCTGGGAGATCGAAACCCGCGGGCAGATCTGGAGCGGATCGGGCCCCGCGGATTTCTGGATCACCGTGCCGGACCCGGTGTCCTACTTCGGCGCCGCCCTGCGCAGTGCTTTGGCGGACGAAGGGATCGTCATCCGTGGGTCGTTGGTTCCCGTACGCCGGCTGCCCGGCGAGATCAGCGAGGCGACTCCCTGGCAGCGTTTCGCCGTGCACCGCAGCGATCTGCTGACGACCGTCGAAGTCATCAACAAGTACAGCCAGAACTTCTACGCCGAGAGCCTGCTGAAGACGCTCGGGGCCGAACTGTGCGCGCGCGGCACGTGGGACGGCGGGCTCGAGGTGGTCAGCCAGTTCCTCGAAGGTGTCGGCCTGGCCCCCGGCAGCTACGAGATGTCCGACGGCTCGGGCATGAGCCGCAACAACCGCTTCACCCCCACCCAGATGGTCCGCGTACTCCAGGCCATGTACCACCACCGCTGGGGCAGCGAGTTCATCGGCACGTTGCCTTACAGCGGCGAGCCCGAGCTCAGTTGGCGGCGACGCCTCGCCGACGGCAAGTACCGCGGGAACGTTTTCGCCAAGACCGGCACCTTGAACGGTGTGTCGACGTTGTCGGGCTACGCCCGCGCCACCTCGGGCAAGGTCTACGCCTTCTCGATTCTCTGCAATCAGGCGCGCAGCACCGATGCTGCCCGCCGGGCCCAGGACCAGATCGTCCGCGCGCTGATCGACCCCGGCTGAACGGCGAGAGGAGTGCTGCGTTGAAGACGTCGGAACAGACCCCGATCAACTATCGGGAGCTGATGAGCGAGGTCGAGCAGGCTGTCGCTGCGATCGAACACACCGAGACGGTCGGCGACACTATCCAGACGGTCGCCTCGTTGATCATTCAGCGCTTCCACGAGCCGCTCGGCCTGTACGCCGGCCGGCTCTACCACAAGCAAGGCCGCTCCTACGTCCTCGAGGCGGTCTTCGGCGACGTGCCCGCGAAGGCCGTCGGCACCCGCGTCAGCCGAACCTACGAGCCGGTCCAGATCGTGCTCGAGCGCGGCGTCGTCTACATGGACGAGTCGGACCCGCGGTTCGACCGCCGCTTCGAGGCCAAGCTCGGCGTCGACCAATTCGCCGCCATCGAAGTTGCCGACGGCGAGTACCTGATCGCCTTCAACGTTGCGCCGGGACACGACCGCGAGGACATTCAGTTCTCGCTCGGCATCCTGCGCCATGCCATCAACCAGCGAGTGCGCCACGAGCGGATCGAAACCATCTTCGCCGAAGCGCGCAAAATCCAGGCGTCGCTCCTGCCGCTGCGCGCACCGCAGTTCGGCCACTTCGACGTTTGGGGCCGCAGCGTGGCGATGGAGAGCGTCGGCGGCGACTTCTACGACTTCATCCCCCTGACCGACAAGATTCTCGGCTTGGCCATCGCGGATTCCTCCGGTCACGGGCTGCCGGCGGCGCTCCAGACGCGGGACATTTACATGGGCCTGCACATGGGCTTGGCTCGGGACTTCAAGATCGTGCGCACGGTCGAGCGCATGAACCAGATCATCCACCGGTCGACGTTGACCAGCCGTTTCGTCTCGATGTTCTACGGCGAGTTGGAACGCGCCGGGGTGTTCATCTACGTCAACGCCGGCCATCCGCCGCCTTACCACTTGTCGGCCGACGGCACGGTCACTCCGCTCGAAGAAGGTGGCGCCGTGCTCGGCCCGGTGGCAGATGCCACCTACGAACGCGGATTCGTCAAGATGAAGGCCGGGGATCTGCTCCTGCTCTACACTGACGGCATCTCGGAGACCCGGGGCAAGGTCGGCGAGGGCTGGGAGGAATATGGCGCCGAGCGCATGCTCGCCGTGGCCCGGAAACACCGCCACGAGAGTGCCGAGCGCATCGTCGACGCGGTCTTCCACGACCTCGGCCGCTTCAGCGGCTACCGCCCCGCCACCGACGATCGCACCCTGGTGGTCGTGCGATACCCGGAGGGCTGAGAGGTAGAATGGCTTCGTCATGAGTCCGCCCGATGCCAAAGCCCGGTTCGAAGCGATTCTGGATCTCTACGACTTCGCTGTCGAGACCATGCGGACGGGACTTCGCCACCGCAACCCCAACGCTACCGAAGAAGAGGTCGCGGAGCTCTTTCGGCGCTGGCTCCAGGATGCGGACAACACTCAGGTTCCGCCCTCCGTAGTGCTGCGGCCCTCGAAATGAATGACCTCCATGTGCTCCTCTTCCAAGCGGAGCGACTGTTGCGCGAGAGGAAACAACCGTTCGCCCTGGTCGGCGGAATGGCCGTTGGCCTGCGCTCCGTGGCCCGAACCACTCGCGATGTCGATCTTGCTCTCGGCGTCACGAGCCAGAAGCAGGCCATGGAGTTGGTCCTGAGCTTCCACGAAGACGGCTGGATGGACCGCCCGGACGGTGCGATCTTCGAACGCCGAGATGGTAGTGGCTTGGCGTTGGTTCGATTGGTACGCACTTTGGCACGGGATCAGCCTTGTATCGATCTCATCTTCTCGCTGGCTGGTATTGAAAAAGAGGTCGTTGAGGCTGCTCAACCTATGCCGGTGCTCGCCGATCGACCGCTTCCCGTCGCTCGGACTGGCCACCTCATCGCCCTCAAACTTCTTGCCAATCGGCTTCAAGACCTCGGCGACCTCGATCACTTGGTGAATGCGGCCGACGTCGGCGAACTGAAGCTCGCCTTCGAGGCGCTCGCTCTCATTGAGGAGCGCGGTTTCGCCGCGGACAGGAACCTCCGCGCGGAGCTCGAGGCCTTCATGAACCGGCCGAAGCGGCCGGAGCCTTGGGTGTTGCGGAGCTGACTCGGCGAGCTGGACTCAGTCCCGCTTCGCCACTACCTCGATCTCCTGCTTCAACTTGACGATCGAATCTGACGGATAGATCCCGGCGCGCAGTTGGACTCCGGGGTAGAGCTGCGTGCCACGGCCGACGATCGCGCCGGGGTGGCAAACGGAGTTGCAGCCGGTCATCACCCCGTCCCCGAGAATGGCCCCGAGCTTGCGCCGGCCGGTGGCGATGGGGCCGTTCGGGGTCGGCACCCGAATCTCGCCGCCGTCGTGGCGGAAGTTCGACAGGATCGTGCCGGCCCCGAGGTTGACCCCCGAGCCGAGGATCGAGTCGCCCACGTAGTTGAGATGAGGAGCCCGGGCGCCGGGAAGGAAAATGGCGCGCTTGACCTCCGTAGACGCGCCCACGATGGCTCCGGCGCCGAGCCACACGCCGCCACGCAGGTAAGCTCCGGGCCGGATGTCGACCCCGGGGCCGATCCAGATCGGCCCTTCGATCACGCTTCCCGGGCCGATCTTGGCCCCCGCGGCGACGAAGATCCGCGAACCGAGCAGATGGACTCCGGGCGCTAGCTCGCCATCGATCCGGCGCTCGGGTAAAGCGGCGAGAACGCCGTCCAACGGCTCACCGAGGAGCCACCAGGGGTTCTCGGGGTCGAAGGCGGCGGCAAAGGGCTCCGGCAGCTCGGCGAAGAGCTGCGGAAATCGCGACGGGCTAGTGGGCATCGGCGGCATTATAGGCTCCGCCTCGCGTTCCTTCATCATGACGACGAAGCTCCCCTTGCCACCCGAGTTTTATCGCCGACCGGCAGCGGAAGTGGCCCGCGACCTGCTCGGGCGCCACCTCGTGCGCATCCTGGCCGACGGCACCCGGCTCGAGTTGAGCATCGTCGAGACCGAGGCCTACCAGGGGCAGGGAGACCGCGCGAGTCACGCTTGGCGCGGCCCGGTCACGCCGCGCAGCCGACGGCTCTTTCGCGACGGCGGCCACGCCTACGTCTACCTGATCTATGGCATGTACCTATGCCTGAACGCCGTCACTGGCACGGCGGAAGACGGCAGCGCCGTGTTACTGCGCGCCGGGGAAGCCCTCGCCGGAGCCGAAACCATGGCGAACCTCCGGGGTCTCCCCCACCCCGCCCGCCCCGGCGAGCTCGCCAGCGGTCCCGGCCGCCTCGCCCAAGCGATTGGCCTCGAGCGCGACCACGACGGCTGCACCCTGTGGCAGGGGGACCTCGTGATCGCCGCCGGCTTCCCCGTCCCCGCGCTACAAGTCGCCGCGACCCCGCGAGTCGGGGTCGACTACGCCGGCGAGGCGGCCCGGTGGCCGTTACGTTTCGTGGTCCGAGGGAACCCCGCGGTGTCGAAACCGCGGGTGGGGTGAGAACGAGAAGCTGATGACGACTAGGTGCGAGCCTCCTCACGACACGCCTGAAGAAAGAGGGCTCGAATTCGACGCTTTTGATCGCTGGTGAGATCGGCCTTCAGAATTGCCCGCCCCTTCGCCAGCAGGCGGCCATCGACTTCCCGCGGAATCGTCTGGGTGCCCTCGTAAGAAGCAAGCACCCCGCGCCTCTCGGCTTCAGGCAGCGTCAGGGCTTCCTCACGAGCAACGATCAACAGCGGATCCGCTACCACATCGGCCGGCGACTCGGCCCAATTCTCAGCAGAGGCGCTGCCAGATTGGACCGAGAGAAACACCGATATCTCGGCCGGTCCCCATTCGTGGACAGTGTCCGCCTCTTGCAGTAGAAAGACCGATTGACTTCCTCGACTTGGACGGATACCCAACAGATGGACCCGAACACCCAACTCCTGAGCCTGCTGAACTCCAACTCGAAGATCCTCGTCTCCCGACAGAAGCACCGCAGCGGCCATTGCCTGGTTGCGAGCTAGAGAAATCATGTCGGTGACGATCAGAGAGTCGACGCCTTTCTGCTGGCCGTGGCTATTGACGAAACCTAGGCGGAGCTTCAGATCTGGCAGGAAGGCGAGCAGGTTGTGTTGCGGAGTTGGCCCTGTTGAGGTGCCGTCGTACCAGTAGACGCGAAGCAGTGGTAACCGCGAGATACTCTGGGCGAATTCGCCAAGACTGAACAGGGCCTTTTGATGATCCAACGACAATTGACTGCGGCTCAACTTCTCACCGGTGAGAGCAATCGAGCCCTGGGCAAAGAGGTAGCCGGCATCCACAAAGACAGCGACTCTATCCACTCTCTTCGCCTCCCTTGCTTAGACCTCGGCTGAAAAGCGAAGGGCTCCCGAAGGAGCCCCGTAGTACGTCGTCCCATTCATCGATAGTCGGGCCGACCCTGTTATTTTGCCTGTCTCGCGACAGACGTGTCAACCCCGTTACCGCACCGAGATGTGCTTCTTCTCGAGCAGGCGGTAGAACACCAGCAGGGCCTCGACTTGCGGCATGGTGCCGGTCTTGACGATCGAGCGGATGTCATAGGTGCCGTTGATGCGGGTCATCATCAGGCCCTCGTGCTGGGTGAGCTGGAGGGTCGTGAGCTCCTGCATGGAACGTTCGAGCTTGGGGATCGACGCCAGGGTGACGCCGGCTCGTTCGATCTCCGCGGTGACCTGTTCTTCTCCCTGCTGGAGAGCGGTTTGGGTCTTCTTGGCGTCGGGTTCGAGAGCTCGGGCGGCGCGCAGGAAGCGTAGGGCCTTCTCGTAGCTCGCCGCGGCCATGGCGGCCTGGGCCTGGGCGAGCAGCAGGTCGGCGTCGATCTCTCCGGTCGGGGCCGTTGCCGGGGCGACCGGCGCGGGTGCGGCGGCGACCGGGGCGGCCACGGGCACCGGCGGGCTGCTCGCCTCGGCGGCTTTGGGACCAGTTTCCCACCGGGGCTTGACGAGTTTGAGGCGCCCCTTTTGGTACTGCTCGAAAATCACCTTCGACACCCGGTACTCACTCGAGTGGGTATCGACCTGGATCTCTTCGATCGTGCGATCGTCGTTGACGAACTCGAGTACTTGACGCTGACCGGGATTGAGCTTCGGGTCGGCCAGCAGGTCGGTCACCGAGACGGGGATGACCTTGTTGCTGGAGATCTCGGCACGGATGCGCTTCCACTCGTCGAGCCGGTGAGCGCCCTCGAGCACGATCGCCGTGACTTCGAGGTTCATCGGGATCATGGCGTGTTCCGGCAGCTCGGCATCGAGGAAGCGGAACTCCCCTTCGGGCCAGGAGAAGACGTCGTAGACCGCTTCCTCCGCCTTTTGGCGCAGCAGCCGGTGGAGGTCGTCCTCGGATATTGCCCCGATCGTGGTCAGGATCTTGCCCAGGAGCATCCTCGACTGCTCCTGCATCGCCACCGCCTTGGTCAGCTCTTCTTCGCTGATGAAGCCGTAAGAGACGAGGAAATGGCCAAGATACTCCCGCGGATCGGTCGACGACGAGGAGATGATTCGCCCGTCGCGGAAATAGACCTTCTTCTGGACTTTGTGGTTGTCGATGACCAAAGTGCCGGACTTGGCGCTGTGCCCGAGCCACTGGAGTAGCTCGGACAGCGGCATAGTCTTGAGGTTTCCGGCAATGCTCATGACGACTTGGATGGAGCGGCAGCGCCCGCGGAGGCGAAGACTATCGCGCTTCCCTGGCGGTTGGCGAACCTCACCGCCGGCGGGCCTTGGTGGTGCGCGTCTGGCCCTGGTAGTGGGATGAAGAACCGGGCTCGCCGTAGGCGATGTCGGGCTCACTTTCCATCTGAATGAAGATGAGCTGAGCGATGCGCCGGCCGGCTTCGAGCACGAAGGGCTCGGGGCCCAGGTTCTGCAGCTCGAGGGTGATGTTGCCTTCGAAGCCCGGGTCGCACCAGCCGGCCAGGGAGTGGTTGATCCACAGCCGGCCGAGGGTCGACTTGAGCTTGAGATCGCAGGCGACACTGCGCGGGATCTTGACGTACTCGAGGGTCGAGGCCAGTACGACCTCGCCGGGGAAGAGCTTGACGTGGGGCGAGACGAATTCTTCCGGGTCCCGCGTCGGGCAGATCCAGTGGTCGGAGACACGGACGTCGTAACTCGCCGCGTTCACTTGGGCGGGTTCGAAGGGAACGGCGCCACCGCTCTCTCCCCAGGCACGAATCCAGCGATCAGGTTTGATCATGGCTGGGGTCAAAAAAACTGGACCGGCGTGGTGAGCCGGTCACGGTGAATCGTGTCCACGAAGCGGGTCCGCGTGTGCTGGAGAGACATGAACAGGGTCGACGTGCGCACGCCGCCGCCGAAGAAACGGACGCCCTTGAGCAGCTCGCCGTCCGTGACCCCGGTGCAGGAGAAGACGAGGTGATCCCCGGGGGCCAAGTCCTCGGTGTCGTAGATCTTCGACAGGTCGGTGTAGCCGAGTTCGGTTAGCCGCGCCCGCTGCTTGTCGTCGAGCGCCACGAGACGCCCGAGGATGCGCCCGCCGAGGCAGCGCATGGCGGCGGCGGTGATCACCCCTTCCGGGGCTCCGCCGGTGCCGACCACAGCGTGCACACCGGTGCCGCGCACGGCAGCGGCAATGCCGGCCGACAGGTCACCGTCGGAGATGAGGCGAATTCGCGCACCGGTCGCCCGAATGTCGTGAATCAGCCGAGTGTGCCGCTCGCGATCGAGCACCACGATCGTCAGGTCGCGCACTTCGCGCTGGAAAGCACGGGCGATGTTGCGGAGGTTCTCGGCAATGGGCGCATCGAGGTGCACGGCGTCGCGGGCGGTCGGACCGACCACCAGCTTTTCCATGTAGGTATCGGGGGCGTGGAGCAGACCGCCTTTTTCCGCGGCCGCGAGCACCGCCACGGCGTCCGGAGCCCCGGTGGCGCAGAGATTGGTGCCTTCGAGCGGATCGACAGCGATGTCGACTTCGACGACACCGTCGCCCGTTTGCCCCTTCCGCCGCCCGACCTGCTCGCCGACGTAGAGCATGGGCGCCTCGTCCCGCTCGCCTTCGCCGATCACCACTCGACCGGCGATCTCGAGCTGGTCCATCTCGGCGCGCATGGCTTCGACGGCCACACGGTCGGACTCGTGACGATCTCCGAGTCCCATGGTGTGGGCGGCGGCCACCGCCGCCCGTTCCGTGACCCGGACGAAATCCTGCTCGAGCGCCTGATCGATCCCCATCAGTTCCCCCCGGCTCCCACCGGCGTCGCCGTCTTGGGAGCCTTCACCGACCGCTCGGGGGCGTTGAACGCCGCGATACCGGTGATCGACTCGCCGATGATCAAGGCGTGGATGTCGTGGGTGCCCTCGTAGGTGAACACCGACTCGATGTTCAGCATGTGGCGGATCACCGGGTAGTCGTCGACGATGCCGTTGGCACCGAGGACCTCGCGGGCGAGCTTGGCGCTCTCGCGGGCCACCCAGACGTTGTTGCGCTTGCCGAGCGACACGTGCTGCGGCTTCAGCTTCCCGGCATCCTTCATGCGACCGAGCTGCAGGGCGAGCAGTTGGCCCTTGGTGATCTCGGAGATCATCCACACCAGCTTTTCCTGGACCATCTGGTGGCAGGCGATGGGCTGACCGTTGAACTGAATGCGCTCCTGAGCGTAGCGCAGGGCCGTGTCGTAGCAGTCCATGGCCACGCCGAGGCCGCCCCAGGCGATGCCGTAGCGGGCCTGGGTCAGGCACATGAGCGGGCTTCTGAGCCCACCCGAGCCGGGAAGCAGGTTCTCGGCCGGAATCCGGCACTCGTGGAAGCCGAGTTCCGAGGTCGTCGACGCCCGCAGGGAGAACTTGCCGTGCTGATCCGACGAGGTGAAGCCGGGCGTGCCCTTTTCAACCAGGAAGCCACGGACGACACCGTCTTCCGTCTTGGCCCAGACCACGGCCACGTCGGCCACAGAGCCGTTGGTGATCCACTGCTTGGAGCCGTTCAGCACCCAGCTGTCACCGTCCTTGCGGGCGGTCGTGCGCATGCCGCCGGGGTTCGAGCCGAAGTCGGGCTCGGTCAACCCAAAACAACCGATCGCCTTGCCCGAGCCGAGCAACGGAATCCACTTGTCCTTCTGCTCTTTCGAGCCGAAGGTGTAGATCGGGTACATCACGAGGCCGCTTTGTACCGAAACGAAGCTGCGCACGCCGGAATCCCCGCGCTCGAGCTCCTGCATGATGAGACCGTAGGCGACGTTGCCGAGCCCAGGCAGACCGTATTCGTGGATCGTGGCGCCGAAGAGGTTCAGCTCGGCCATCTCGGACACGAGCTCCATCGGGAAGCGTCCGTCCCGGTGGCACTCTTCGATGATGGGCTTCACTTTGTCGTCGACGAAGGCGCGTACGGTGTCGCGCACGAGGCGTTCTTCTTCCGTCAAAAGCGCGTCGAAGTCGAGGAAATCGACGCCGTGAAAGCGGGACATGGAGTCTCTCCTTGTGGGCTGCTGGGGAGCGAGGGCGGCGGCGCCCCGAAGGTCTTGAAGTCTAACATGGCCGACAGAGACGATTGGGACGGGCGGAGCCCGGCGCTTTTCGTCGATTGTCCGCTACCATCCCGCCATGGGATTTCCCGGCGGTTCTGCTTGGGCCATGGCCAAAGACGTGGCGAGCGGTGTCCAATCGTTGACCGAGCCGCTCCTCCGGCGACTGCGCCGGGATGAGCTCGAGAAGTTGGTCTTCGAGCTCGACCGCCTGCTGCGCGAGGTGCGGGGCGAGCAGCCGCCGCTCGAGGACATTCCGGCACTCCAGCAGCGCAACCGCCGCATTCAAAGACTCCAACACGCCGGCCAGATGATCGGCCATCATCTTCGGGTGCGGAAGGACTGAGATTCCGAGCTCGGCCCCTGGAATACGCTCCTCGGAAATCCGACAGATCGAGGAGACGAAACCATGATCTCTCCCTCGCCGACCACGTATCGCAACCGCCTCATCGTTCCGATCGCGGTGGTGCCGCCGGCGATCTCGGGCAAAGAGCCGCGGCTGATTTGCCCGCCGTTCATCCTGCCGCCGGGCGATTGGGTGATCGTGTGGAACTTGGTGACGATCGACGACTCCGAGCTCACCCTCGCCACCTTTCCCGCGGACCATGGGATCGACCTGATGCTCGGGCAAGCGCAGAACTTCAACTCGTCGACCCGGGTTTCCGAGACCCAGTGGCGCGCCTCGGTGTCGAACGGCGCCAAGGCCGACCAGTCCAAGGCCTTTCCGCTCTTCTACATCGTGAGTTTCCACTATCCCGCCGGCGGCGCCGGCAATGCTCCGGCGCTCTTCACCTCGAAGAATCGCCACGTGATCCGCCACGATCCAACCATCGTGGTGTCGCAGGATCCGGTCGAGCCGCCCTGAGCGGCGCTCAGCGCGGTGTTTCGGGCGCCGGAAATCCGGGCTCGGCGCGCAGCGTGTCGAACCAGGGAAAAGCGAACCAGCGCGGGTCGAGACCTCGCGCGGCGGCGCGGCGGGCGTGGAACAACGCCGAGCCGCGATCGCCGATCGCGATGTAGACGACTGCCGCTTCGAGCGCCAGCTGGGCGTTGTCGGGCGTCAGCCGCAGGGCCTGCTGAATCGCCGCGATGGCCGCGTCGGTCTCGCCGAGGTGAGCATGGGCCTGCGCCGCGATGCTGAACCGGGGCCAGTTGCCGAGGGTCGGGGGCGGGGGATCGGCGGCCAGCAGCGCCCGATAAAGCGTGCGAGCCTCCTCGTCCCGACCGAGCAGCGTGAGGCAGTCCGCGAGATTCAGCGTCGCGGACGCATCCTCGGGCAGGAGGTCGAGAGCCGCTCGGAACCGCGCCTCCGCCTCCTCGTAACGGCGCTGCAGCAGCAGAGCGACACCGAGGTTGGACAACGCGCCCGCGTCCGGCCGGCGGGCGACGAGCTCCTCGAGCAACTTCGTAGCCCGCGGCGGATCGTCGAGGAGCTCGATCTGAGCGAGGGCGCGAAGGCCCTCCACATTGCCGGGTGAGCGGTCGAGGAGCTCGCCCAAGTGCTCGCGGGCCGCCGGCAGAAGCCCCAGCCGGTACTCGGTGTTGGCCAGGATCAGGAGCGCCCGCCAAGACGGCTGCATCCGTACGGCCGCCGTCAGGCGTTCGAGTGCCTCCTCGTCCTGCCCGCGCCGCTCGGCGAGCTGGCCGCGACGCAGGAGCGTCGCGGCGGGGTCGATCGTGGCGAGCTCGTCGAGCACTGTCTGGGCCGCGTCGAGGTTTCCCGCGTGCAGCTCCAGCTCGAACAGATTGACGAGCGGGCGCGGATCGCCGGGCGCGAGCTCGCGGGCTTGCCGCGCGATCTTGAGACCGTGGTCCAGGTAGTGCTGTTCGCCGGATTCGGTGAAACGGCGCCGGGCCACACTCGCCTCGAGGGCGTAGAGGTCGACGAACCCCGGGGCGCGCCGGCGCAGCTCGCCCAGGTCGGCGAGTAGCTGGTCGAGGTCGGGAGCCGCGGCCAGACTGTGGCGCAGCTCGAGATAACGGGCGAAGTCCGCCTCGTCGATCGCCAGCGCCCGCGGTCCGAAGCGCGGCCGGCGCTCGGGATAACCCTGGCGCACCGCGGCCGTGATCGCCTCGGCGAACAGCAGCGGCCGAGAAGGAGGAAGCTGCAGCGCCGTCGCCCACAACACGCTGCCATCGGCGCCCCCGAGACGGCTCAGGCGCACTTGGCAAGTCTCACCCGAGCAGACGGCCTCGGCGCGCAGCACCTCGCTTGCCGCCACGGCGCGGGCAAGCTCCAAAGGATCACCGGGGACCGCCCGGACCTGGGCCGGATCGACCGCCGCCACGCCTTCGAGGCCGGCCACGGCGCGCAGGACGGCCGCCTGGAGGTTGGCGGCGATGGCGCTGGGGTCGGTCTCGGGCTCGCCGCTTGTGACCCGCGGCTCAGCCACCGCGACGTAGACCGTCGGCTCCGAGGCTCGACCCGAGAAGGCCCACCAGCCGGCTACGGCCAGTGCCAGCGCGCCCCCCGCGGCGACGAGCCAAGGCCAACGAGACGTGCCACGGCGAGGCCGGGAGAAAGCCGCAACCGATCCCGTCCACAGCCCCGCTGCCGCCAGCTCCGCCAGAATTTCGCGACCGCCCGCGGGCCGATCCTGGGGCTCCTTGGCGAGGCAGGACTCGACGAGGCGCACGAGCGTCGCCGGGGCGTCCGGCCGGAGGAGAGCGAGGGGCTCGGGGGCTTCGTGCAGGATGCGATGGACCATGCCTGGGCGCTCCCCGCCGAAGGGCCGGCAGCCGGCGAGGAGCTCGTAGAGCAGGACGCCCAACGCCCAGACGTCTCCCGCGGCGCCGGCCGCCTCGCCGCGAAAGGCCTCGGGCGGGAGGTATGCGGCGGTGCCGACGGCGACTCCCGCCTCGGTCAAGGGCGTCGCGTCCGCCGGGCGCGCCAGGCCGAAATCGACCAGCTTCAAGCGGCCGTCCGGGAGCAGCATCACGTTCTCGGGCTTCACGTCGCGGTGCACGATGCCGGCGGCGTGGGCCGCCGCGAGGGCCGCGGCAAGCTGGCCGGCGATCGCCACGACCTCCTCGCCGGACAGGCGGCGCTCGGGGGCCCGGGCGAGGTGCTGGGCCAGGGTTTCGCCGTCGTAGAAGGCCAAGGCGATGAAACGCCGGTCGCCGTGTTGAAAGATCTCGTGGACGGTGCCGAGGTTCGGGTGATCGAGGGCCGCCGCGGCTCGGGCCTCGCGGCGGAAGCGCTCGTCGTCCTGTCCCCTCCGCCCCACCAGCGGCGCCAGCTCCTTGAGGGCCACGTCGCGGTCCAGATCGAGATCCCGAGCGCGGTAGACGACCCCCATGGCCCCGCGGCCGAGGAGCCCGTCGACCCGAAAGTGCCCGATCGTCCGGCCGACGAGCGGATCGCCGCCGGCCCCGGGAGTCGTCACCTCCCCGGTCGAAAGCAGAGGCAGCGGCTCCCCGCAGCCCGCGCAACGCGTGTCGAACTCCGAGTGGCTGCGCCCGCAAGCCGGGCAGTGAACGTTGGCCATCAGGTGGCGCCCGCGAGGACCGGTCCCGTCCGGTGGCGCGCCAGGAGCTTCTGCAGATAGCTCCGGTGCAGGCCCGACTCGCGAGCGGCGCGCGAGACATTGCCGCCGCAATGGGCCAGGAGCTCGGCGACGAAGCGCCGTTCGACCTCGGCAACGCCCGCCTCGCGAGCCGACTGGAGCGCGGCGCCGGTCAGGGCTCCGAACACCGGCTCGGGGAGCGAACCGGCGTCGCCCGCCAGGGCGAGTTCGGGCGGCAGGTGGCCAAGGTCGAGCTCCGGACCCTGGGCAAGCAGACAGGCCCGCTCGAGCGCGTGGGACAGCTCGCGGACGTTGCCGGGGTAGTCGTGCCGCAGGAGTGCGCGCTCGGCTCGGGCGGTCAGCCGTGGAGCCTGCCCGGTCCGCCGCCAGTGTTTCGTAAGGAAGTGGGCGACCAGAAGCGGAATGTCCCCCCGGCGCTCGCGGAGCGGCGGGAGGGTGAGGTCGAGCACCTTCAGTCGGAAGTACAAATCCTCGCGGAAGAGCCCGTCCCGCACCCGCTGGCGCAGGTCCCGGTGGGTGGCGGCGACGATCCGCACATCAACCTTCTCCGTGCGGTCCGTACCGAGCCGCTGAATTTCTCCGAACTGCAAGAAGCGCAGGAGTTTTGCCTGGGCTTCGAGAGGGATCTCGCCGACTTCGTCGAGCAGCAGGGTGCCGCCGTGGGCGGAAGCGAGCCGACCCGGCCGATCGCGTTTGGCGTCCGTGAAGGCCCCCGCGACGTGGCCGAAAAGCTCCGACTCGAGGAGTGTTCCGGGCAGAGCGGAGCAGTGGACGGTGACGAAGGGCCGGCGGCGCCGCCCG
Organism: Thermoanaerobaculia bacterium; assembly: GCA_033762835.1. GTDB lineage: Bacteria > Acidobacteriota > Thermoanaerobaculia > Multivoradales > DATKCC01 > JANRLG01. Next base: position 2,880 of record JANRLG010000189.1, on the reverse strand, counting down.
CCGTTGACGTGAAGCGCGCGGGCGATCAGCTCCTTGCCCGTGCCGGTTTCGCCGAGCAGGAGGACGGGCGCGTCCGCGTCCGCCACTTGGGCGACGACTCGAAGCACGTCGAGCAAAAGCGGATCTCGCGTGACGATGCCCGAGAAGTCGTGGCGGGCGAAAAGTTCGCGCTCGAGGCTCCGGCTGTGCTGCAGCAGGCTCTCCCGCTCGCTCGCCCGGAGCAGGAACCACCCGGCGAGCTCTGCCGCCTCGGTGAGGAGCGCCCGGCTCTCGGGCGAGAAGCTGTCCACCTGCCGGCGGTTGTCTAGGTAGATCACGCCGTAGACCTCGCCCTCGGCGGTGGGCCGCAGGGGCGCGACCAAGACGCAGCAGCGGCCGATCACGAGCGCGCTCGCGGTCGAGCGGAAGCGCTCGTCGTCGATCACGTTGGGCAGGTAGAGGACGCGGCCGGTCTCGATCGCCTCGCGCACCAGCGTCCGGCTGAATCGGCGCTCCTCGGCCGAGCGGGAAGCGCGGTCGTAGTCGACGTCGAACCGCGGCTGGAACGAACCCTCCTCGCGCACCACCACGAACCCGGACTCGGCGCCCGTGATCTCGACGATTCGGCGCAGCAGGAGCTCGGGTGCTCGCTCGTCGTCCGGTTCCGCGAGCAACAACCTGGAGATCTGGAACAGCTCGCGGTAGAGGTCCATGCCTGCCTGCCTCCCCCCGGTGACACCTGTCGCTGGATTCGGGCAGAGCATATCCGAGCCCGTGGTGGCCGGAAGTCTCCGAGGGTGCCGCCGTCGAGCGGCAGGGTCGCCCGAGCCACGAGGCGCATCGGCAATTGTTACAAGGACTTAGCCGACGGACAGGGGTTGGTATCCGGAGTGCTCCAGTGGCCAGGGTCCGAGTCGCTCGAATCCCCGAGCGGCCGCGAACATCCATCGCGAGGAGAGACTCATGACACACCCCGACCAACCCACGCCCCTCACTCTGCCGACGAGCGAATCGTCGAACGTGCTCAGCTGGATCGGCGCCGGCTTCAACGTCTACGGCGCTTACGACTTGGCGGCCTCGGCTTTGCGCAGCAAGGTCTTCGACCCTGCCAAGGCGCCCAAGGGCGACGAGCAGACCCCCTTCGGCCGCCTGCCCTCCTACATGGCCTACCGGTCGGTCGGGGATTCGGATTTCTTCTACGCGAGCGGCGAGGGCCGCGACTCGTTCCAGAGCAAGTTCGCGGCGCGAGCGGAGATTTCCGCCAGCGGCGCCGTGTTCAGCGGCCACGTCGAGGCGGCGTACGGACGGCAGGTGGCGGAGAGCTCGCAGTACTCCTTCGCCAACGTCAGCTTCCGGGATTTCCTCGGCAACCTGGTGCTCGAGCGTCTCGACAGCCGCTACCTGAGCGACGAGTTCCTCGCTGCCGTGGCGGCCCTGCCGGCCAAAGCCGAGCCCGCGAACCTCGATGCCTTCTCGGACTTCTTCCAGACCTTCGGGGCTTACTTCGTCACCCAGATCAGCCTCGGCGGCACGCTCGAGTACTACGTCGCCGTGCAGCAATCGACCAGCATGGAGGCCACGGAGATCCAGGCCAAGGCCGAGGCCGAGTACAAGGGGCTGTTCGTCTCGGGCAAGGCCTCCGCCGAGATGTCCTCCGACACGCGCTGGGAGCGCTACCGGCACAACAAGACGGCGGTCATCCGGGTCAAGGGCGGCGGCGATCTCGAGCGCAACCTGCTCAGCCAGGTCGATCCCAAGTCGCTCGACAGCATGAGCTCGGACACCGTCACCAACTACCGCAACTGGCTGCGCAGCCTGTCCACCAACGCCGCCGTCATGAACTTTCGCCTCACGGGCATCTGGGAGGTCTGCGGCGCGAAGAAGAAGGCGGTCGAGGACGCCTTCCGCGAGTACGGCAAGCTGATGCGCCCGCTGCTCCACATCGAGACGCGGACCGACGTTCTGCCCGCCGATGGCTACACCCCCGGCGTCTTCCTGGGCGGTACCCTGGTGCCGGCGAGCCCCGCCACGACCCCCTACAAGGGTTTCGGCGGCTTCCGCTTGGTGGTGATCGATCGCTCCAATCCGACGACCCGCGGCGTCCGCTTCAGCAAGCTGTACAACGTTCCAGCGGGAGACGGCAGCCACTACGGAGAGGTTTTCGCCGCCATGCTGAGCGATTTGCGGGGCGGGGGCCTGCTCCATCGCGACAACTTCCTGGTCCTGGCTACCTACGGCGCCATGAACGCCTTCCCGCCGGTGCCCGACTTCGTCCGGGTGCTGCAGGAGTGTGGCGCGGGTTCCCGGCTCGCGGCCTGGCTCGCCAGCGCCGCGGCCGGCGCGGGGACGGCCCACATCACCGGTGAGGTGAACTACATCCTGGTCGGTATCGTGGAAAGCGGGCCGGACGCCGGCGTCGAGCTGCTCGATCTGCTGCCCATGCCGCCGACCGGCCGGGTCCGCAAGACGGCGATCCTGGACCTGTACTTCTACGGTCTGGGCGGCGGCCGACCCTTCGTGCTCGGCGCGGCGGACCGGAAGTAGGAGGCGAACCATGCGGCGCCCACGTTTGCTGGTCCTTGGCGAGGTTCTTCAGCCGTCGGGATACTCGACGGTGCTGGAGGCGCTCCTGCCCTTCCTCGAGGAGGAGTTCGAGATCCACGTCTTCTCGCGCACCTACCAAGGACCGCCGCTCGTCGGGCGCCGCACCGTTCACCCCAACGCCGTGGCCGGGGACGTGTGGGGCGTCGAGCAGGTGCCGGCGCTCCTCGCCCGCCTGCAGCCGGACCTGGTGTGGATCGTCTACGACGCCGTGCTCTACCTGGTGCACCGCGCTGCGCTGGCCGGACTCCCGACGGTGCTGTACTGCCCGATCGACGGGCCTCATCCGGAGCCGGAAAC